>CAYMHO010000065.1:0-21635 GCA_964390195.1 uncultured Fimbriiglobus sp.
TGGGGCCGATGGTAGTCCTTCCCGGGCGAGAGTAGGTCATTGCCGGCGCTTTCTATCCAACCCCCGCTTGTGCTCACGCGCTCGCGGGGGTCGTTCGTTTCTTGTAGATACTCGTCGAGGTCGTACCACTACCTCCCCCAACCCAATAGCGGTGGTGCTCAATTGCATCGTAGGCGTCTGGCACAGATGTTGGCTCAGGCAAGCCGTGATTCTCTCTCCGGCGACTTGCCTCGTTTGCGATATCGTCGCAAGGCGTCTTTTCACCGGACATTTACGTTGCATCGGCGGGGGCGGCTTCGGTTGCGGCGTAAGATGCCGTCAAAGAAGAAGGCTAATCGAAGTGCTCGTCGACGGGGTTGAAGGCGGGCATAGCCACCACGACGGCCGTCACCTCGTCGTCCGCCACCAGCCGGTGCCGCGTGCCGGCATCGATCCGGATGACGCTCCCGGGCTTCACCTCGAACCACTCGCCGTTCAACTCCATCCGCCCGGTGCCGTCCAGCACGTAATACACCTCCGTCGTGTCGGCGTGGTAGTGCCGCACCGAATCCCGTATCCTCGTCACGTGGACCGAGCACGGCCCGCCGTCGGCGGCCGTCAGGATGCGGGTGCTGAACCCGCACGGGCACGGCACGGTGGGGGCGTCCGAGCGATGGCGAACGACGTAGCCGGTCATGGACTCGGTCTCCCGCGGGTGGCGGTCATTCTACTCCTCGGTTTCGCCCCACTCGGGTGCCGCGAGTACACCGACCTCACCCCCAGGCATCCGCCGCCGACCGCCAAGTACCCCGCCACCGTCGCCGACCCGCTGCCCCCCGGCACCGTTCGCGGACGGGTGGTGTGGGAGGGCGAGCGGCCCGTCGTGCCGCCGGTGACGGGCTTGATCGCCTCGCCCGACGGGGCGAGGTGGGGCGAGGTGATGAACCCGTTCGCCCCGCGGATCGACGCCGACGGCGGGGTCGCCGACGTGGTGGTGTGGCTCACCCCGGTCGAAGCGAAGCAGGTGAAACCGTGGCCGTACCCGCCGCTGGTGGTCGAACACGCGGGTCGAACGCTGCGGGTGAAGCAAACCGGGTCGTCGGGGCGGGTGGGGTTCGTGCGGGTGGGCGACGAGGTCGAACTGGTGACACGGAGCGATTGGCTCCCGTTCGTCGCACTCGCCGGCGGGTTGGGGCACGCCCCCGAGAACCGGTTCCAACTGCTCCGCGGGCGGGGGGCGGCTTTCTTCACCCTGACGTTCCCCGAACCAGACCAGCCGCGGCGGCGAGAACTGGACTCCCCCGGGGTAGTCGAACTGACGAGTGCGGCCGGCGACTTCTGGAACACGGTGGACGTGGTGGTGTGCGAACACCCGTATTACGCGGCCACCGACGCCACCGGGCGGTTCGAGCTGTCGAACGTGCCGCCGGGCGAGTACCGCCTGACCGCTCGCGTGCGGAACTGGACCATCACTGGCCGCGACCGCGACCCGGAGACCGGTAAGACGGTGCGGTTGACATTCGCCGAGCCTGTTCTGGTCACTGAAAACGTGGTCGCACCGACGATTGACCAGGTGAAACTGATGGTGACCGCCGGGCAGATTCAGGGCAGGCGATAAGCCGCGACCTGAATCTCCGACAGTTTCGGCGACTGTGTTTTGGTGCAAACCCTGATCTGGATAACATTTCCGATGGATTGTCTGGGAGTTTACGCTCACTCGGAAATTCCGACACCACCTGAACTTTTCACTCAGACAGGTGTCGGCTTTCCTCGCAATCACCCTGACCTTCTGGTAAATTCACCCTCACGCGGATGACACCGCTTCGCCCAGTGGTGCCCATCCGCAGTTCCCACCCGCCACGGCGGTCTGCCGTGTCTCGCCGGCGTGTCCGGTTCGCGTGTCACGATCCGTGGGCCGGTTCCGCCGCACTCGTGGGAGACGGCGGGTGGACGTTCCGTTCGGTCACTGGGGTAGGTGATCGGCCGTGAGCACCGCCCGCCGTTGTTTCTTTCTCCTCCACATCCCCACCGCCAGCGCCAGCCCGCACGCCCCCAACCCGAGCGTGCCCGGTTCGGGGACCGCGGCCGGCCAGGCGGTCAGCCCGACCTCGGTATCCACCCAGTCGCCGCGGGTGACGGTCTCGCGGATCTGGAGTTGGTACGTGCGGTCGCCCAGGCGGGCGACCGGCCAGTCGGGGGAGAGGTCGAACCAGACGGCCACCCGATCGACCAGCACCAACCCGTCGTACCGCTGGATCCACTCGGCCCTGGCCTGCCCGTCGATCGACAGGACGGCCGACTGCCCGCTCGCCCCGTCGGTCACTTCGGCGTGGTAGGTGAACCGGTAGTCGGCCGAGCCGGGCCGCGACTCGCCCGGGGTGTACGGGGTGTCGGGGGCGGCCCACCGCTCATCCCCCACGAAGCCGGCCACCTTTTCCCACCCCCACGGCGACAGGTCGCACGCCATTTCGGGGGCGAAGTCGCCCGGCGGCGGGGCGAAGGGGGTTTGCCCCGGTTTGGGCGTCACCCACGACCGCACCGCCACCGGCCCGGCGACGGCCGAGGCGGTCACCACCGCCGACACAAGTACCGCAACCAACGTCCGAGCAGCCATGAGCCGACCCTTCCAGTTTCGGGAGCAGGCGAAGGTCGCGGATGGTCGGCGAAGTGGGCGGGGGCGTCAATGCCGAGTGAATGTGGGGAGGGGCCGGGGTTCGGGTGGGGTGTCGGGGTCTCGGCAACGGGGGTGAGGTCGCGTCGGAAACGGTGTACAATCGCCCGCGGCCGGCACGCTGCCCGGCCCACATTCGCACTCCGGTCTCGCGGGCCGACCGGGTGTCACTGAACCGCGCCCGCCGGAGGACGAAACGATGCTGCCTCGTTCCGTCGCCTTCAGTCTGCTCACGTTCTGTCTGGTCGTGACCGCGGCGAGTGCCGACGACTGGCCCCAGTGGCTCGGGCCGAACCGCGACGGCCGGTGGAAGGAGACCGGCGTCCTCGACAAACTGCCGAAGGAACTGAAGCCGGTGTGGACCGCGAAAGTCGGAGCCGGGTACACCGGCCCGGCGGTGGCACAGGGCAAAGTGATCCTGATGGACCGGGTGAGCGACGCCGAGATCGGCGAGGACGGCGGGCGGAAGCCGGTCAGCTCGAAGGGCAAGGAGCGGGTGATCTGCCTGGACGCCGACAAGGGCACCGAGGTGTGGGTCCACGAGTACGACTGCGAGTACAAGAACGTCAGCTACGGGTCCGGCCCGCGGACGACACCGGTCGTCGCCGGCGAGGTGGTGTACACCCTCGGCACGATGGGCGACCTGAAGTGCCTGAGCTTGAAGGACGGCAAGCCGGTGTGGGCGAAGAACTTCGTGACCGACTTCAAGGCGCCGAAGCCGGCGTGGGGGTGGTCGGCTCACCTGCTGCTCGACGGCGACAAACTGATCGCACTCGTCGGCGGGGAGAAGACGGCGGTGGTGGCGTTCGACAAGAAGACGGGCGAAACCAAGTGGGCGAACCTGAGCACGCGGGAGGTGTGCTACAGCCCGCCGGTGATCGTCGAGGCCGGGGGCAAGCGGCAACTGCTGGTGTGGCTGAGCGAGTACATCGCGTCGCTGAACCCCGAGAGCGGCGAGGAGTACTGGCGGCACAAGCACCCGGCCGAGGGGATCGAGGTGAACCGGCCGGGGGTGTGCATCGCCATGCCGAAGGTGGTCGGCGACGTGCTGTACGTGTCCAACTACTACCACGGGGCGCTGGCGCTGAAGCTGAGCAAGGACAAGCCGGCGGCCGACGTCCTGTGGCGGGCGAAAAAGAACTACCCGAAAGACCCGGACACGGTGAACACCATCATGACCAGCCTGCTGGTGCACGACGGGCACCTGTACGGGCTGTGCATGAAGGGCGAGATGAAGTGCCTGAAGGCGGACACCGGCGAGGTGGTGTGGACCGACGAGACGCTGCTCGGCGGGAAGGAGGCGGTGTTCGGGTCGGCCTCGTGGGTGCAGAACGGCGACACCGTGTGGTGCCTGACCGACGGCGGTGACCTGTGCACCCTGAAGCTGTCGCCGAAGGGGTACACCGAGACGTCGCGGACCAAGCTGATCGAGCCGACGCAGAACAGCATGGGCCGCAAGGTGACGTGGGCGCACCCGGCGTTCGCCGGGAAGAGGCTGTACGCCCGGAACGACAAGCAGGTGATCTGTGTGTCGCTGGCGAAGGAGTGAGGGCCCGGAGTGCTCTGCTCGCTCCGCGAGCGGGTACTGACAGACCGCTCGCGGAGCGAGCAGAGCACTCTCAGACGGGCGGCACCTACTTCCCCTTCGGCGTCAGGGTGATCTTCCACTTCAGGTTGTTCTTGTTCACCGCCACCCCTTCAAACTGTCCGCCGACGAAGTCCACGTCGTAATCGACGTACCGCTTGTTCACCTCCCAGTACAGGTGCTCGCCCTCCTGCCGCCAACTGCCTTCCGTCCACACCTGTGCGCCGTTCTGGTTCCGCCAGGTGAGTCTGCCGCCCTCGTGGAAGGTGTACTCCAGCACCCCCAGTTTCACCTCGTCCTCGTTACTCACCCAGGTGGTGCCGACCAGACTGGGCGCCTTCGGCTTGAGCGACTTGGGCACCGGGGCGGCCGACACCGCCGACGCCGCCAACAACAGCACCGCCGCGCCGAGTAACCGGGCCATGACCGCCCCTCCGCCGGGATGAGAAGATGCTACCACCGGCCGGTTCCGTTTGCCATCCGCCGGTCGGGTTGGCAAAATCACCCACACCACGGCCCGTCGCGGGCCTCTCCACGTTCCCGGAAGGTGTGTCATGGCGCTGCGTCGCAAGCTGTTCACCCTCGCCGCCGCCGCGGTGGCCGTCGGCGGGGTCAGCCTTTTACTCGCCCAGCGGGAGTACAAGAGCGGCATCGTGTTCCCCGAACCGCCGGTCGTCACCCCGGCCGCGGTGGACAAACCGGGCGGCCCGCCGTCCGACGCCACCGTCCTGTTCGACGGGACCAAGGCGACGTTCGAGAAGCACTTCAAGAACGCCGAGAAGTGGGAGACGGACGAGAAGAACGGGTGGGCGACGGTGAAGGGGAGCGACGTCGAGACGAAGGAGAGCTTCGGGGACATGCAACTGCACGTCGAGTTCGCCACCCCGGAGAAGGTGGACCCGAAGCAGACCGGCCAGGGCCGCGGGAACAGCGGGGTGTACATCATGGGCCGGTACGAGGTGCAGATCCTCGACAGCTACGAGAACAAGACGTACTTCGACGGCCAGTGCGGGGCGCTGTACAAGCAGCAACCGCCGATGGTGAACGCCTGCCGCAAGCCGGGCGAGTGGCAGACGTACGACATCATTTGGGAGGCGCCGAAGTTCGACGCCGACGGGAAGGTGACGAAGCCGGCGGTTTGTACGGTGCTGCACAACGGGGTGTGCGTGCAGAACCACTTCGAGCTGAAGGGGGGCACGTACTTCGACCAGCCGGCGAAGTACGTCAAGCACGCCGAGAAGGCGCCGTTCCGCCTGCAGAACCACGGCAACCCGATGCGGTTCCGCAACATCTGGGTGCGGGAGTTGAAGCCGATCGTCGGCAAGGAGCCGGAGAAGAAGCCGGAAGAGAAGAAGGACGGGGAGTGAGGCGAGAACGGTTTGCCGCGAGGCGACGCCGACCGCGGTCGGCGTCGCCTCGCGGCAAAACCCAATCACCCTCTGAGGTTGAACAGCTTCCGCACCGCTTCCAGCAGCGTCGTCTCGCCGGGGTCGTGCGGGGCGGCGTCCTTGAGCGCCGCCACCGGCCCGTGCAGCAGCTTGTTCTGGAACAGCCGGAAGGCGATCTCGATCGCCTCCTTCTCCTGCGGCGTCAGCTTGCCGTTCAGCTTGCCGAGCAGCGGGGCGAGCACCTCCGCCCGCAGCTTGTCCGCCTCGCCGAACAACTCCCGGATCACCGGCCCGCTCTTCCGCCGCTTCCAGTCGTCGGCGAACGCCTTCACCTCCGCCTCGACGATCGCCTCCGCCGGGCCGACGTGCTTCCGCCGCGAGCCGAGCGTCCGCTCCCGCACGCGGGTCAGGTCGTCGATGTTGAACACGAAAACCCGGTCGCCGTCGTGGATGAGCGGGTCGAAGTCCCGCGGGACGGCGATGTCGAGGACCACCAGCGTGCTCCCGTGCCGCTTCGGGCGGACGAACTTGTCGAACCGCGCCCGCGGCATGATCGGCTCGTTCGCCCCGGTCGTGCTCAGCGCGATGTCGGCCTCGGCGAGTGCCCCGTCCAGCTGATCCCACGGCACGGCCGCGCCGCCGCACCCGGCCGCCACCTCGGCCGCCTTCACCGGGCTGCGGTTGGTCACCAGGATCCGCCTCGGTTTCAGCTCCTGCAGGTGCTTGAGCGTCAGCCGTGCCATCTTGCCGGCGCCGATCACCAGCACCGTCTTGTCGTGGAAGTGGTCGAACACCTGCCGCACGTAGTCGACCGCCACGCTGGACACCGAGACGTGCCCGTGGGCGATGCCGGTTTCACTCCGCACCCGCTTGGCCACCCGCAGGGCGTGCGGGAACAGGGCGTTCAGCAGGGGGCCGGTGCCGCCGAGCGACTGCGCCAGTTCGAACGCCTGCTTCACCTGCCCGGCGATCTGCCCCTCGCCGACGATCAGGCTGTCCAGGCTGGCGGTCACGCGGGTGAGGTGCCGGACGGCGTGGTCGTCGGCGTGCTCGTACAGCAGCGGGCGGACCTGTTCGACCGGCACGCCGTGGACGCCCGCCAGGAAGTCGGCGGCGGCGGACGCGTCGAACGCGGCCGCCCCGAGCGGGCGGGAGACGTACAGTTCGACGCGGTTGCAGGTGGACAGCAGCACCGCCTCGCACCCGTCGCCGGTCGCCAGCGTTTGTACCGCCGCCCGCTGTTTGGCGTCGTCGAACGCCAACTTCTCCCGCAACTCCACCGCCGCCGTGCGGAAGTTGCACCCGATCGCCCGGAGGTTCATGGCGACCCTCCTGCCTCCCCCTCTCCATTGATGGAGAGGGGGTCGGGGGGTGCGGTCCGGTCGTTGGCGAACGGATGGGCGGCCAGCAGCACCACCAGCATCAGCCCGAACGCGGCGATGGTCAGCCACGCCAGCCGCCGCCCGGACGCGTGCGCCGAGTACCGCAGGTACAGCAGCACCCCGAACACGGCCCACAGGCCGACCGTGCCGAGCACCTTCAGGTTCAGCCAGTTGTCCCCGAGTTGCGGCCACGGCAGGAGGATCAGCCCGAGCAGCAGCCCGACGGTGAGGAGCGGGTACGCCAGGTTGACCGCCCGCCGGTTCATCTGTTCCAACCGCTCCAGGCTGAGCAGCCCCACCCCGCCCAGCGGCGGCAGTTTCCGCCGCAGGCGGTCGGCCTGGAGCAGGTACATGACGCTGGCGATGCACCCGACGCACACCCCCACCGCCGCCAGCAACACGAACACCCCGTGGATCGCGCCCCACAGTTTGTCACCGGTCGCCCACTCCGGCACGCCGCTCGCGCTCGGGTCCGGCGGTTTCACGGCGAACAGCGCCAGGGCGACCAGGCCGAGGGCCATCGGCAGGACGAACACCGCCCACGCCCGCCGCGGGGCGTGCAGGCTGCCGTACAGGGAAAATACGGCCAGCACCCACGCTACCGCCAGGGGCGCGCCGTAGGCGGTGGCCGGGTTCGGCGGCTTGAGGGCGAGGAACACCGAGTGGGTGAACACGCCGACCACGGCGAGGGTCAACCCGGCCCACCTCAGGGCGGCGGACGGCCACCGCAGGCGGGCCAGTTCGCACCCGAACGCCAGCAGGTAGCTCGCCCCGAAGCAACTGGTGGAGATCTGACTCAGCAGGTGGGACATCGGCAGGGTCAGCAGGAGGGTGCGGGGATTATACAGCCCTGCGGGGTGAACCGGCGGTGTGAGCCGCCCGGGTTGGTCTGACACCCTGGCGGCTCACGCCGCCGGTTCGCCCGAACCCACCACCCCCAGCATCTCCGCCCGTGTGACGTCGGCCCCGGCGGTGCGGATGCGCTCCAGCCACCGCGGGTCGGTGAAATCCTCCAACAGTCTGCGACGCACGGCCGAATCGGGCACCGCCGCCAACACGGTCGCCCGCACTTCGCCGAGAGTTCGCACCCACTCGGCGTAAGACTCGTCGAACTGATCGAGCAACTCCGCGGTGATTCGCTTCGCCAGCGCCGGCGACGCCCCACCGGTCGAGACGGTGAACGTCAGCCCGCCCCGTCGCGCCACGCTGGGGAGAACGAAGTCTCCGGCCGCCGGGTCGGATGCGCTGCACACCCACACGCCACGGGCTTTCGCCTGAGCGACGACCTCCGCGTTCACGTCCGGCGTGGCACACGCGAAGGCCAGTCGTACGCCATCCAGGTGCCGCCGGGCGAACGCCTCCGGGCTGTGTCGAACACCCTGTGGCAGTGGGACCGGCGGCGGTTTCGGATCGACGACCAACACGGCGGCCCCTTCGGCGGCGACCGTCTCGGCTTTCCGCCGGCCGACGGCCCCGCCCCCGATCACCAGCACCGGCCACCCGCGGATCGTCAGGTTCATCGACAGCACGCCACACCCTCCGAAATGGGCTTCATCCGACTGTACGCTTTACCGACGGGGCGGGGGACGGGTGGAACGAATCTTTCGCAATTCCAAGTGCCGAAAGTGCTGGATAAGGTTAGGTTAATCGATTCACCATCTCTTCAGCCGTGTCACCCAGCCCAGGTCGTGCCATGGACTACCACGTCTCGCGCCGCGCCAACCTGATCCGCGACTGTAAATCGGATGGGGTGGACGGGCTGCTCGTCACCCACCCGGTGAACGTCCGCTACCTGACCGGGTTCACCGGCTCCAGCGGGGTGCTGCTGCTGTCCGCCAGGCACGCCGTCCTGGTGTCCGACGCGCGGTACGAGGAGCAGATCAAGGAGGAGTGCCAGGGACTGGACGTGCACATCCGCCCGCACACCAAGACGCTGAACGAGGCGACGGCCGAGGTGCTGAACAAGAGCGGGCTGAAGGGGGTCGGGGTGGAAGCCGACCACATGAGCATCGCCACCCTGGCGGCCCTCCAAGACAAGGCCGGGAAGGCGTCGTACTCCCCGCTGTCCGGGCGGGTGGAGCACCTGCGGGCGGCGAAGGACCCGAGCGAGTTGGAGCAGATCAAGGCGGCGGTGGGGGTGGCCGAGCGGGCGTTCAAGATGTTCGTCGCCCTCATGCGGGAGACGGACACGGAGAAGGAACTGGCCGACGCGATGGAGCAGTACATCCGCCGGGCGGGCGGGCTGAAGAGCGCCTTCGCCCCGATCGTCGCGGCCGGCGAGCGGGGGGCGCTGCCGCACGCCGCCCCGACGAACAAGGTGGTCGGCGAGTCGAGCAAGCTGCTCATCGACTGGGGGGCCGACGTGGGGTACAAGTCGGACCTCACCCGCACCCTGAAAAGCCCGTTCCCGGTGCCCCCGCTCCGCAAGAGCAAGGAGGAGCGGACCGGGTACCCGTTCGACGCGGTGTACGAGGCGGTGCGACAGGCGCACGAGGCGGCGGTGAAGGAACTGCGGCACGGGGCGAAGGCGAAGGACGTGGACACGGCCGCCCGCAAGGCCCTGACCAAACACTCCCCGAAGGGGATCGACCTGAACGACCACTTCACCCACGGCCTCGGGCACGGCATCGGCCTGGAGACGCACGAGGGGCCGCAACTGCGGCAGAACTCGGACGCCGTGCTGGAAGCCGGCAACGTGGTCACCATCGAACCGGGCGTCTACCTGCCCGGCTGGGGCGGGGTGCGGATCGAGGACGACTACTACATCACCAAGGACGGGTGCCTCCGCCTGTCCACCCTGCCGCACGACCCCGGCGCCATAGGATGAGCGGATTCCGGTCCCGCCCGCTGTGGAACCCGCCGTGACCCCCGAGAAGAACGCCTCCCCCCGCCCGTTCGACGTGAAAACGGTCGAGTACCTCATTTCACTGATGGCCCAGCACGAGCTGAGCGAGATCTCGCTCGTCGAGGGCGAGCAGAAGATCCGCCTGCGGAAGGGCGGGGCGGCCGTCGCCTTCGCCCCGCCCCCAACGGCCTACGCCGCCCCGCTGCCCGCGGCTGCACCGACCGCCCCCGCCGCCCCGGCCGAGGCCCCCAAGCCGGCCAAGAACCTGCACGAAATCAAGTCGCCGATGGTCGGCACCTTTTACGCCAAGCCGTCCCCGGACAAGCCCGCCTTCGTCTCGGTGGGAAGCAGGGTCACCCCCGCCACCGTCGTCTGCCAGATCGGGGCGATGAAGATTTTCAACGACATCACCGCCGACATCGCCGGCACCATCGCCGAGGTGTGCGTGACGAACGAAAGCCCGGTGGACTACAACACGGTGCTGTTCCGGGTGGAGTTGGGGTAACGGCGGGGTAACGGCGAGCGGATCGACGCGGGTCCGCCGGTTATGCTGGGCCCGCCCGCCGTATCGGAGACACCCGTGCGTCACGCCTTTCTCGCTCTGCTGGCCGCAGCGGCCTGCACTTCCTCCGCCCTTGCGTGCTGGGTCGCCATCAAGCCGGACGTGTACGCCGCCGGCTGTCCGGTCATCGTGCGTGGCAAGATCGTGGCGGTCGAGGTGTCGGCGGAAGAAGGTACGGGCGAGAAGCGGGTGGACGACATCGCCGAGATTGAAATCACCGAGGTGGTGTGGAACGAGTTCATGGACGTGCCCCTGAAGGCCGGCGGGAGGCTGAAGGTGCGGATGGTGTCGGCGACGAAGAACTCGTTCCGGGAGAGCACCGACCTGAACTACCCGGTGAAGACGGTAGCGTTGTGGCTGCTGATGGTGGACGACACGGGCGAGTTCCGCATCGACTGCCACCCGGTGCAGAAACAGCCCGTCGACACCAAGATCGACCCGAAGGCGTACCGGATGAAGGGGCGGAAGGTGTTGAAGGAGAAACCGGCGGAGGGGAAGCCGGTCGAGAAAGAAGAGCCGGGTGTCGTTCGCGGGGAGGTGTTGAAGGCCGACTGGCTGAAGGAACGGGCGAAGGCTCGGGCGGAGGGCGCGAAAAGCGAAGCGGAGTACCGGGCGAAGCGGGAGGCGGAGGAGAAGGCGATCAAGGAACTGGCAACCGGGTTGGCCGACGCCGACCGGATCAACGCCGCCGCGATGAAAGCGTTCCTCGCCGCCCCGGTCGATGTCCGCCGGAGCGTCATCCGACAGCGGGACGGGTCGCCGCTGACGGGCGACCAACTGGTGGACGTGGCCGAGTACGTGGCGATGCACGATCCGGACGAGAACGTCCGCACCCACGCCGTCTGCCGACTCGGCGGGGACGACCTGAAGGCGAACACGCAGGCCGGGCGGGTGCTGGCGAGGGCGTTGAGAGACCGGTCGGCGAGCGTGCGGCAGTTCGCCTGTCAGTCGCTCTGGCAGCACGCCGACGCCGATTTCGCCTCGGACGTCCGCCCGCTGCTCGCCGACCCGAACCGGGAGGTGCGGTACGAAGCCGTCCGCACGCTCGGCTGGTTCGGGGACAGGAAGTCGGCGCCGGCGATCCTCAAGCTGTACGAGGCGGAAAAGCCGGGCATTGAAGGTGGTGCGGCCACGTTCGCCTCCACCCTGGCCCGACTCGGCGAGGTGGACTTGCCGGTGAAGTTGGCTCTCGAAGAAATGGCCTCGGACAACTGGAACGTGCGGTACGACGCGGTGTGGACGCTGGGGCACGTGAAGGGCGATGCGGCCGTCGCCCCGCTGGTCGCCTGCCTCGGGCTGGAACTGAAGCGGATCGTCGCCGGCGAGAGGATGACCGGGTTCGACGAGCGGATTTACAAGACGGCGTGCGAGTTGCTGGCCGACCGCACCGGCGAGAAACTCGGCCTCGACCCGGTGGCGTGGGCCGACTGGTGGGCGACCGCCCGCCCGAAGTACGCCGGGGCCGAGTGGAAGTTGAACCGGGAGGACGCCGCGAAGGCGTTCGCCGAGTATCAAGAGAGGCAGAAGTAGGGTCAGGCATTCCAGGCGAACCCGGCCCGCACGGGCCGCGGGTGCGAGCCACAAGCGGGTTCGCACCCGCGGCCCGTGCGGGCCGGGTTCGCCAAGTCCTCGCGTTCCGAGTTGTGACCATGTTTCAGCGCGTGCTGGTGGCGAACCGTGGCGAGATCGCCCTGCGGGTGATCCGCGCCTGCCGGGATCTGGGCATCGAGACGGCCGTGGTGTACTCCGAGGCCGACCGCGGTGCCCCGTACCTGGCCCTGGCCGACCAGGCCATCTGCATCGGCCCGCCGCCGTCGGCCGACAGCTACCTGAAGATCGACCGCATCATCGCCGCCGCCGAGATCGCCGGGGCCGACGCCGTCCACCCGGGGTTCGGGTTCCTGAGCGAGAACAGCAAGTTCGCCCACATCGTCCGCGAGTGCGGGTTCGAGTTCATCGGGCCGAGCGAGCAGTCGATGGACGCGGTCGGCAACAAGGACAAGGCGAAGGCCATCGCCCGCAAGGCGAAGGTGCCGACCGTGCCCGGCAGCGAGGGGCTGCTCGGCAGCGTGGAGGAGGCGATCCGGTTCGCCCAGCAGGTGAAGTACCCGGTGCTCATCAAGGCGGCGGCGGGCGGCGGCGGGCGGGGCATGCGGGTGGCCCGCGACGAGGCCGAACTGGCGAAGGGGTTCGACGAGGCGAAGCGGGAGGCGGAGGCGGCGTTCAAGGACGGGTCGGTGTTCCTGGAGAAGTACCTGGACCAACCGCGGCACGTGGAGGTGCAACTGCTCGGCGACAAGCACGGGAACGTGGTCCACCTGTACGAGCGGGACTGCAGCCTGCAGCGGCGGCACCAGAAGCTGGTGGAGGAGTCGCCCAGCCCGCACCTGCCGGAGAAGGTCCGCCGCGAGATGTGCGAGGCGGCGGTGCGGCTGGCCAAGGCGGCCGAGTACTACAACGCCGGCACCTGCGAGTTCCTGCTGGACAAGGACAACAACTACTACTTCATCGAGGTGAACGCCCGCATCCAGGTGGAGCACCCGGTGACCGAACTGGTGACGGGCGTCGACCTGATCAAGCAGCAGATCCGCGTGGCCGCCGGGGAGAAGCTCGGGTTCGGCCAGCGGGACATCGTCCACCGCGGCAGTGCCATCGAGTGCCGCATCAACGCCGAAGACCCGGCCAACAACTTCCGCCCGAGCGCCGGCACCATCACCCGCTGGCAACTGCCCGGCGGCCCCGGCGTGCGGGTGGACACGCACGTGGTGCCCGGCTACCGGGTGCCGCCGAACTACGACAGCATGGTGGCCAAGCTGCTCGTCTACCAGCCGACGCGGGCGGAGGCGATCGCCACCATGCGGCGGGCGTTGCGGGAGTTCGTGGTGGAAGGCATCCAGACGACCATCCCGCTGCACCAGCAGATCTTCAACACGCAGGCGTTCGCCGAGGGGAAGGTGGACACGACGTTCATCGAGCGGACGTTCCTCCACCCGAAGGGCAAGTGACCCCGCCCGAACGCGACTCCTGGCGAGAACCCCGTGGACACAGCCCCCGCCGCCGCCCCGCCCGCGAAGACGTCGCACCCCCTCGGCTTCTGGTTCATCTTCTTCGGCGAGTTGGCCGAGCGGTGCAGCTTCTACGGCATGCGCGGCCTGCTGGCCATGTACCTGATTCACGTGTTCGGCAAGACGAAGGGGGAGGCGAGCGAGGTCGTCCACCTGTACATGGCCGGGTGCTACCTGACCGGCCTGCTCGGCGGGTTCGTGGCCGACCGCTTCCTCGGGAAGTACTGGACGATCGTCCTGTTCAGCGTGCCGTACGTCGTCGGCCAGTGCCTGATCGGCCTGTCGGATTTGACGCTGGTGTACACCGCGCTCGTCATCCTGGCGTTCGGCAGCGGGGTGATCAAGCCGAACATCAGCACCCTGATGGGGATGACCTACGACCAGCAGCGGCCGGGGCAGACGCTCCTCCGCACCAAGGCGTTCGGCTACTTCTACATGGCCATCAACGTCGGCTCGCTCCTGTCGTACCAGATCGCCCCGCTCATCCGCGACAGCTTCGGCAAGGTCGATCCGGCGACGAACACCCTCGCCGACCCGAAGGCCGGGTACCTGGCCGGGTTCCTGTTCCCGGCCGTGCTGATGGCGGTGGCGCTGGTCATCTTCGCCGTCGGCAAGCGGTTCTACGCCACCGAGACGAAGGCGGCCGCGGCCGAGCCGGACCCGACCCCGGCCGCCGAGAAGTGGCGGATCGTGTGGCGGCTGTTCGGCCTGTTCGGGTTGGTCCTCTTCTTCTGGATGGTGTTCGACCAGAAGGCGACGACGTGGATCTACTTCGCCAACGACCACCTGCAACTGCAGTTCACCCTCACCTCGCCCGTCGGCTTCCCGGACCAGAACCTGACCGTCGGGTCGTGGCAGGTGCCGCTCGGGTGGGAGGCGAAGGACTACCGCATCCCGCCCGAGAGCCTGGCGTCGGCCAACCCGTTCTTCATCCTCTGCTTCGTGCCGCTGCTCAACCTGCTGTTCGGCGTCCTGGAGAAGAAGGGGGTGCGGGTCCGGTCGACGGACAAGATGATCGCCGGGTTCCTGCTCACCGCCGCCGCGTGCGGCATCCACGCCGTCACCGGCACCATCGCCACCAATCCTGACGGCAGTATCACCCGCGTGCCGGTGGCGTGGCAGTTGGCCGCCTACGTGGTGCTGACTCTCGGTGAGGTGCTGATCTCCGTCACCGGGCTGGAACTGGCGTATTCGGCCGCACCGAAGTCGATGAAGAGTTTCATCACCGCGCTCTGGTTCGTACCCATCTTCGTGGCCAACCTGCTGTCGTCGCAGTTGGCCAAGACGTACCCGGATACGAAGCACGTGTCGCCGTTCGGGGCGGTGGCCGGCGGGATGGTCGGGGCGGACACGGGGGTGGTGGAGGCGTACCGGCCGTGGTACCAGTTCCCGACCGCGCAGGCGTACTTCCTGTTCCTGACGGTGCTGGTGTTGGTGGTGGCGGTGGCGTTCGTGTTCGTGGCGAAGCGGTTCAACAAGGCGAACGAAGCGAGCCGAGTGGCCTGAGCCGCCGGTTGAAGAGGTTCAACCGGGTCCTCACGGACCTCGGCTCGTCGTCAATACCGCGGCACGGTCGGGTCGATCAGTACACTCCACGCCTCGATCCCTCCGCTCATCGACGCCACGTTCGGGATGCCGGCCCGCGCCAGCATGAACGCCCCGCTGACGCTCCGCACCCCGTGGTGGCAGTAGACCACCACCGCCGCCCCGTCGGGCACCTCCACCTCGTCGGCGCGGCGGGCCAACTCGCCGAGCGGAATTAGCGTGCTCCTTTCCAGCCGGCAGATGGCGTACTCCTCCGGCTCGCGGCAGTCGATGAGCACGACCGGCTCGCCGGCGTCCAGCTTGGCCTTCACGTCGCGAGGGTGGATTTGGGTGATCATGGTGGGGGGTACGCGCTCGCCGTTGTCTCGCGGTTAACCGTCGGTAATGTCCGGCAGCCCGAGCTTCATCAGATACTCCCGCTCCTTCACCCGCATGTCGGCGGCCGACCGCGAGTCCTTGTCGTCGTACCCGCACAGGTGCAGGCAGCCGTGGATGACGTACAGGCAGAGTTCGGCGTGCACGTCGTGCCCGCGCTCCTCGGCCTGTCGCTTGCCCACCTCCGCCCCGATGGCGATGTCGCCCTCCAGCCGCTTCGCGTCCGGGGCGGTGTACGGGAAGGTGAGCACGTCGGTCGGCTCGTCGTGCTGCAAGTGCCGCTTGTTCAGCAGGTGGATGGTGGCGTCGTCCATGAACGCGAACGCCACCTTCGCCGACGCGATACCCTCGCCTTCCAGCACGGCGCGGGCGGCGGCCTTCAGCCCCTGGAAGTCCAGGGGTACGGCCTCCTGCTGGTTCTTGACGCTGAGCGAGATCATGCCTGGTCCGCGGGCGGGAGGGGCCTGGGAGAAGCGAGCACGGGCCGAGGCCCCCGGTCGGGGGACCCGGCCCGTGTCTCGCTCGTGGGGTCAGCGGCCGACGTCTTCCACCTCGTACGTCTTCAGGTCGGGGAGGAGGCGGACTTTGACGCTGACGGTGGTCGTCCCGCCGCTCTTCAGGGTGGCCGTCCCCTTCAGGGTCATGACGTCGTTGGTCGACTGGTAGTCGGTCCAGTCGGCCTTGACGAACTCGTTCAGCTTGGACTCCGCCATCGACTTGTTAAACTGCTCCTGGGTGTGGGTCGCCTTGTACGAGGCCGACATGCCGTTGTACGCCCCGGTCATGTCCCCGCCGCCCGCCTTCGTGAGCACCCCTTCGGCCGCCTTCTTCGCCCCGTCGGTGATCGAGTTCCCCCAGATCATGATGCCGACGCACGGCACCACGCACAGCACCAGCCCCACCCCGGCGAGGATGAGCAGGATCATGAGCACCGGGCTGCCCTTCTTCTTCGGCTTGTCGCCGTAGTCGTCGCCTCGCCGGCGGGGGCGGTCGTCGTCGCGGTCGTAGTCGCTGTCGGCCATCGCGGGGCACTCCGGGCGGGGTTGGGTTCACCGGAGTGCAGTGTATCGGCTCACACCGCCACGGGCACAGGTGTTTCGGCCGGGATCGTGGCGGCCGGGAGGGCGTCGCCCACGTCAACCGCCCCGACCACTTCGTTCGCCAGGGCGGCGTAGTCCGTCGCACCGGGGCAGGTGGGGGCGTACCGGAAGATGCTCTTTCCGTGGCTCGGACACTCGGCCAGCTTCACGTTCCGGCGGATCTTGGTGTCGAACACGCGGGCGTCGGCCCACGGCACCGGCTGGTTGCGGGACTTGTCGAGGAACGAGCGGAGGTCGTTCACCACCTCCTGGGCGAGTTTCGTCTGCGAGTCGAACAGGCAGACCACCACCCCGGTCACTTTCAGCTTGGGGTTAATGCGGCGGGAGACGAGGGCGGTCGTCTCGAGCAGTTTGCTCAACCCGTGGAGTGCGAGGAAGTGCGGCTGCAGGGGGATGAACACCTCGTCGGCCGCGGCCAGGGCGTTCAGCGTGAGCACCCCGAGCGACGGCCCGCAGTCCATCAGCATGTAGTCGAAGTGTTCGGTGTCCTGGGCCAGCGCCTCCCGCAGGATCACCTCGCGGCCGACCACGCCGGCCAGTTCCACCTCGGCGGCGGCCAGGTTGATGTCGGCCGGGCAGAGCCACAGGTTCGTGTCAGCTTGCTTCCGCACGCTCGCCAGCGGCTTGTTCGAGACGAGCACGTCGTAGATGCTCGGCAGGGTGCCGTCCGGTTCGAGGCCCAGGTGGGTGGTGGCGTGCGCCTGCGGGTCGAGGTCGAGGACGCACACCCGCCGGCCGGTGGCGGCCAGCGCGGCCGACAGGTTGACGGTCGTAGTGGTTTTGCCGACGCCGCCTTTCTGGTTCAGGATCGCGATCCGTCGCATGGGTGTTGGCTCCGAAGACCTCAGCCCCGGCCCCTTCTCCCAAGGGAGAGGGGGGTGTTCAAGGGGCTTTCGTGGTGTGCTTGTCCGCTCGTCTCCCCGTACCCTTCCGCCACAGAACCGACAACGTCGGCAGGTTGAACACCCCCTCTCCCCTGGGAGAGGGGGCCGGGGGGTGAGGTCTCTTCTTGCCGTCCGGACCCCCCGGCTTATAACTCACCTATCCTCTCCCGGACCAGCCCAACCACCCCGCCGCCCGGCGGCCGCATCCCGGCGCGTCCGACCCCGCACACCCGCCCCTTCCTTTTTCGGAGCGCACCCGGATGGGTATGACCGCACGCCAGCAGGCGATCCAGGCCATCGCCAACACGTACCACCAACTGGACAACCTGGACTTCCGCACGGAGCACATCAAGGACCTGTTCGGGGTGAACGTGTTCCACGAGGAGGAGCAGAAGGCCCGCCTGCCGAAGCCGGTGTTCAAGGCCCTGCAGAAGACGATCAAACTGGGCTTGTCGCTTGACCCGACCGTGGCGGACGCGGTGGCGAGCGCCATGAAGGACTGGGCGCTCGAGCACGGGGCCACGCACTACACTCACCTGTTCCAGCCGATGACCGGCCTGACGGCCGAGAAGCACGACAGCTTCCTGTCGCCCACCGGCACCGGGGCGGCACTGGCCGAGTTCAGCGGCAAAGAACTGGTGAAGGGCGAACCGGACGCCAGCTCGTTCCCGAGCGGGGGCATCCGGGCGACGTTCGAGGCCCGCGGGTACACCGGCTGGGACCCGACCAGCCCGGCTTACATCCGCGAGACGCCGAACGGGGCCACGCTCGTCATCCCGACGGTGTTCGTCAGTTGGACCGGCGAGGCGCTCGACAAGAAGACGCCGCTGCTGCGGAGCATGGAGGCGGTCAGCGCCCAGGCCCTCCGCATTCTGAAGCTGTTCGGCAACAACGACGCCAAAAAGGTGTTCGCCACCGTCGGCCCGGAACAGGAATACTTCCTGATCGACAAGAACTTCCTGTACGCCCGGCCGGACCTGCTGAACTGCGGTCGGACCGTGTTCGGGGCCAAGCCGCCGAAGGGGCAGGAGCTGGAAGACCAGTACTTCGGCACCATCCCGGAGCGGGTGATCGCGTGCATGGCCGACGCCGAAGCGGAGATGTTCAAGCTGGGCATCCCGGTGAAGACGCGGCACAACGAGGTGGCGCCGAGCCAGTACGAGATCGCCCCGATCTTCGAGGACAGTAACCTCGCCACCGACCACAACCAGCTCACCATGGACGTGCTGCGGCGGACGGCCGAGAAGTACGACCTGGTCTGCCTGATGCACGAGAAGCCGTTCGCCGGCATCAACGGCAGCGGCAAGCACAACAACTGGAGCATGTCCACCGACACCGGCGAGAATCTGCTCAACCCGGGCGACACGCCGCACGACAACGCCCAATTCCTGGTGTTCTGCGTGGCCGTCATCCGGGCCGTCGCCAAGTACCCGGAACTGCTCCGCGTGAGCGTGGCGAGCGCGGGCAACGACCACCGGCTGGGTGCGAACGAGGCCCCGCCGGCCATCATCAGCATCTTCCTCGGCGACCAGCTGCAGGACGTGATGGACCAGTTGGAGCGGAGCGACCTGAAGAGTACCAAGCAGGGCGGGTTCATGGAGGTGGGCGTCAGCGTGCTGCCCAAGCTGCCGAAGGACGCCGGCGACCGCAACCGCACCTCGCCGTTCGCCTTCACCGGCAACAAGTTCGAGTTCCGGGCGGTCGGCAGCAGCTTCAGCATCAGCGGGCCGAACGTGGTGCTGAACACCATCGTGGCCGAGAGCCTGGACTTCATCGCCGGCAAGCTGGAGGCCGACACGAAGGGCGGCAAGCCGCTGGCGAAGGCCATCCAGGACCTGCTGCCGGGCATCCTGAAGGAGTCGAAGAAGGTGGTGTTCAACGGCGACGGGTACAGCGAGGAGTGGCACAAGGAGGCGGAGAAGCGGGGGCTGCCGAACCTGAAGAACACGGTGGACGCCATCCCGACGCTCATCGCCAAGAGCACGGTGGACCTGTTCGCCAAGTACAAGGTGCTGAGCGAGCGGGAGCTGAACGCCCGGTACACCATCTTCTGCGAGAGCTACGTGAAGACGGTGAACATCGAGGCCAACCTGATGGCCAGCATGGGCAAGACGATGATCCTGCCGGCGGCCGTGCGGTACCAGGGGGAGGTGGCCACGGCGGTGAACGCGGCCAAGGCGGCCGGGGTGGACTGCTCCGCCCAACTGGACCACCTGAAGGAACTGACCGCCACCCTGACCACCTTCCAGAAGGCGCTCGCCGCGCTGGAGAAGGCGCACGGGCACCACGCCGAAGGCACCCCGTACGACCACGCCAAGCACTTCCGCGACCACGTGCTGCCGAAGATGGTCGAACTCCGCACGGCGGCCGACACGCTGGAGACGATGGTGGCCGACGACCTGTGGCCGCTGCCGACGTACCGCGAGATGCTGTTCCTGAAGTAACCGCGACGGGCGAGTCCGTCTCGAACCACCCGGCCCGGCCGGGTGGTTCTTTTTTTCGGCCGCACCCGTCGGTACACTGTGGCCATCCCGTCTCGACCCCCTTCGTCTCCCGCGGGTGCCTCATGATCTTCGGCGTGGACGGCACGGGCGACTTCACCGACAAGAGCTACAAGGACGGGATGAAGGGCAGCTTCGTCTCGCAGGTGTGCGGGCTGACCGGCGACGCCTGGCAGCCGCACGCCCTGGACCTGTCCCGCGGGCGGGTGTACTGGCGGGGGCCGGACGCGACCAGCCTGTTCGGCGCGCCCAAACCGGCGGTCGTCGCCAAGTGGGCGGAGATGTACCACCGGAAGGGCGAGAAGGTGTTCCTCACCGGGTACAGCCGGGGGGCGGCCATCGTCATCGACGCCGCCATCGAGCTGAGCACCAAAAAGATCCCGGTCGAGGCCATGTTCCTGTTCGACGCGGTCAACCGGCTGTCGCGACTGGACGCCGAGATCGTCCCCGGGAACGTCCGCCGGTGCTACCACGCGGTGCGGCACCCGAATAGCGGCAGCCGCAACTCGTTCGGCAACTGCGGGCTGAAGGCGGCCAACTCGGACGGGTTCAAGTTGAAGGTGTTCGAGTCCACGCACGGCGGGCTGGGTGGCACCCCGTGGGGCAAGTCGGGGCTGGTGCCGGCCGGGCCGATGGGGGTGACGGAACTGATCCAGTCCGCCTCCCGCGCCAACGCCGGCGGCGGGGCGGCCGTCATCACCCCGCGGCAGATGGCCGCCGCGATGGTGCACGACGAGCCGCACAAGTACGGGAACAAGATTTACGAGGGTGCCCCGGACTGGGCGTTCACGAACGTGACCGTCGACCAGGAACACAAAGGGATGCGGGCGGTGGGCGGGTGGATGGAGAAGTTCCTCCGCCAGCACGGTATCGACGTGTCATTCGTCTACCCGCCGCTCGTCAACCTGTAGCACACCGCCCGAGGGCGGCGACCCTCGACCGCCCCCACCGACCCCTTTCCCCTCAGCGAGGCCGCTCATGACCCCGTCCCCCCGTCTGATCCCCAACCGACGCGGCTTCCTCGGCGCCGCCGTCGCCGCGGCGGCCGCCGTCCCCGCCTTCGCCGCCGACCTGGTGAAGACGCCGGCCCAGACGGAGGGGCCGTTCTACCCGGACAAACTGCCCCTCGACACCGACAACGACCTGCTCATCCTGAACGACGGCGCCACCCAGAGCCTCGGCGATGTCACCCACCTGACGGGCAAGATCCTGGACGCCAAGGGCAACCCGCTGGCCGGGGCGGTGGTGGAGATCTGGCAGTGCGACGCGAACGGGGTGTACCTGCACACCGGCGACAGCGGGAAGAAGCAGAAGCAGCAGGACAAGAACTTCCAGGGGTTCGGGCGGTTCACCACCGACAAGTCCGGGGCGTACTACTTCCGCACCATCAAGCCGGTGCCGTACCCCGGCCGCTGCCCGCACATCCACTTCAAGGTGAAGAAAGACCGCAAGGAACTGCTGGTCACACAGATGTACATCGCCGGCGACGAACGGAACCTGAAGGACGGCATCTACATGGGGGTGAAGGACAAGAAGGAGCGGGAGTCGATCACCGTCGAGTTCGCCAAGATCAAGGGGTCGAAGACGGGCGAACTGGCGGCCGCCTTCGACATCGTCCTCGGGTTCACCCCGAAGGTGGACTGACACCACCCCCCTTCGCGGCGGGGGGGGGGGGGGCCGGGGGGCCCCCCCCCCCCCGCCCCCCCCCCCCCCCCCGCCGGGGCCCCCCCCCCCCCCCCCCCCCCCCCCCCCC
>CAYMHO010000065.1:21645-25377 GCA_964390195.1 uncultured Fimbriiglobus sp.
TATGGTGGACTCACACCACCCCCCTTGGGGGGGGGCGGGTGCGCGCGGGGTTAAAAACCCCGCGCTCGCCCCCGCTCGCCGCGAAGCGGTTCACCCGACCCCCTCCCACCGCTCGACCATCGCCGCCGCCCGGCCGGCTGACACCGGGCTGTCACTCGCCCCGGCGAACCGGGCGGCGTCGCACGCCCGCAGCAGGTCCCGCGCCTCCTCGGCCCGATCCGCCGGCACCCCCACTTCGACCAGGCCGTCGATGACTTCCGTCGGGGTTTGCGCGGTGAACGTCAGCCCCCACCGGGCGATCAGGTAGTTCCGCACCGTCACCGCCACGTCCGCCGGGGTCAGGTTCGGCCGTCGCAGTCGGTCGAGGGCGATCCGCACCGCCCGGTTACGGCGGACGTTCGCCAACCTCGCCGCGTCAGGGAACAGCACCCGCCAGCCGAACACCCACGCCACCCCAACGAACGCCCCGCCGACGAACAGGGCGACCCACAGCCACCAACTCGGCCCGCCGCCGCGGGTGAAGGTGCCGCCGTCCCGCCGCTCGAAGAACTCCGCCGGTGCGATCAGCGGCACCGCTTGCACCTTCTCCTCTGCCGGCTTGGTGACGGTGACCCGGACCGTTTCGGCGAACACCGTCTGCTCCCGCTTCCCTGCCGCGGCGAGCGACTGGTAATAGCGGTAGGTCAACTCGGGGATGTCCAACTGGCCGACGTTCCGCGGGGTGAGCATGTAGGCGAACCGCACCTCGGCATCGGTTCGGACGTCGGGCAGGTCTTCGAACGCCGTGAACTTGTCCTGGAACTCGGGGAAGTCGGCCAGCGGCGGGCGGGTGAGTTCGCGGGGGTTGACCGCGTTCGACACCAGGAGCGTGAGGGTGAACGTGCGGCCGAGCGGGACGGAGGTGGGGGTGACTTCCCACCGCACCGCGAGCGGCTTCTTGCCGGCGATGGCCCCGTAGAAGTGCTCCCGCGGGCGTTCGGTCGGGCGGATGTCCTCGACGCTCGTCGGCGGCTCCGCGGTGACTGTGGCGGCCAGCACGAGGGTGAGCAGAACGGCGAGCGGGCGGGGCATCACCAGTCCTTTACGCTCGGGCGTTCGGGCGGGGCGGTGGCGTCGGCGGTCGCCCGCCGCTCCTTCGCCACCCGCGCGGCCAACCCTTCCAGGTACGTCCGCACCTGGTCGGGGGTGAGGTCGGGCAGTTTGTCGTCTCGGCCGAGCACCACCGGCGCCTTCCCCTTGCCGGCCGATTGCTCGTCGGTCGGCCGCGGGTTGGTGCCGTTCGGCCCTCCGCGGATCGGCTCGGGGGTGCCGCCGGACTGCTGGCCGCGGTCGGCGGTGAGCGGGTCGTTATGGCCGAACGGGTCGAACTGCTGGGGGGGCGGTCGCTCCGCTTTCGGTTCGGGTGGGACGTCTTGGGGCGGGTCGCTCGGCAGCGGCTTCTTCGCCTCCTTCGCCCGTGCTTCCACCCACAGCAGCTTGGCCAACTCCAGGTTGTGTTTGGCGTCGGCGACCAGCCCTGCGTCGGTCGGGGTCAGGGCGAGGCAGCGGTCGAAGCTGTCGACGGCCGCCCGCAACTTCGACAGCCCGCCCTGCTTGAGCAGGCACACCCCGCGGTTGTACAGGGCGGCGGCCCGGCGGGCGGGCGGGCAGTCGGCGTCGTCGAGCGCGCGGGTGTAGTGCCTCTCGGCGGCGTCGAACCGTTCGCGGTGGAAAAGGGCGTTCGCCTTGTTGAACGCCACCAGGCCGGGGTCGGCCGTCCGCTCCTCGGCGGCGGTGTACCACTCCTCGGCGGTTTCGAAGTCGCCGGCGGCGACGGCCGCGTTCCCCGCCCGGATCAGGTCATCGACGGTCATGTCCGCCCGCGGCGCGGCCGCCACCAGCACGGCCATGAGTGGAAGCAGGAGCAGGAGTGATCGGCTCGGTCGCATGGCGGCCCCTGTGTGCCCTTCACTATATCCGACGAGCAAGGGGGCGAATCCTCTCACCCCGGCTCACTTCTTCTCGGCGATGCACCACAGGTGTTTGCTGGTGCGGATGAAGATGTCGCCGTCCGAGATGGCGACGGACGAGTTCGTCTGCTCGCCGGGGGAGAGCTTGTTGGTCGCCAGGATCTCGTACTTCGGCTTCGCTGCCAGCACCACCGTCGTGCCGTCTCGCATGAGGATGTACAACCGCCCCTCGGCGTGGACCATCGACCCCCACGTCGGCCCCTTCAGCTTCACCTCGCCGTCCCACAGGTTCTTGCCGGTGGTCAGCTCGTAGCACCGCGGGCTGCCGTCGTCGTCCACAATGTACACGTGTTCGCCGACGATGATGCCGGACCCGACCCGCTGGTTGGCCGGCTTCTCGTGACGCCACAGGCGGTCTTTGGAGATGTCACCGCTGCCGCCCAACTTCACCGCCATGCTCGATTTGCCGTACCCGGACATGCCGACCGCCACTCCGTTGCCGACGAGCGCCGACGTGTAGACGTAGCTCTGCAACCCGTCGCACTTCCACAGCTCCTTGCCCGACTTCGGGTCGAAGCTTTTCAGGAACGGCCCGACGCCGAACACCAGTTGGTCCTTGCCGTCCGCCTTCACCACCACCGGCGTAGCCCACGACCCTTCTTTCTCGTCGTGCTCCCACACCGTCTTGCCGGTCGCCTTGTTCATGGCGATCAGGAAGTTGCGGCCGCTCTTCTCGTTCGGCCCGCACCACTGGATGACGGTGTCGCCGTACAGCACCGGCGAAGCGCTGTTGCCGAACTGGTGCTCCCACTGGCCCAGGTCGGTGCGGCTCCACAGCACCTTGCCGGCGAAGTCGTAACAGTACACGCCGGCCGACCCGAAGCTGACCACCACCCGCTCGCCGTCGGTCATCGGCGAGGCGTTGCAGTACCACTTCTGGTCCCAGTTCTTCTCCGGCTCCTTGTACTCCACGTCCTTCTTCCACAGTTGCGTGCCGTCCTTGCGGTCGAAGCAGATCAGGCTCCGCACCGTGCCGCCATTGTTCGCCTGCGTCAGAAAGATGCGGTCCTTCCAGACGACCGGCGTGGAGTTGCCGTGGTCGGCCAGGGGGATCTTCCACCGCACGTTCTCCTTCTCGCCCCACTTGAGGGGAACGTTTTTCTCCTCACAGTACCCCTGGCCCGTCGGCCCGCGCCACGACGGCCAGTTGTCGGCGAGGGCGGGTGAGGCGAGGAGCGCGAGGGCGAGGAGCGAGCGGGGCATGGGAGTGGCCCGAAATGGGGGAGGGTGGGACCGTCATCTTAACACCCCACGCCCGCGCGCTCCACTCGCTATACTCCCCGGATCGTTTCATCCCGAGGTCAGGCCATGCACCCGCACAAGCCGCACTACGACCGGCACGCCGGCACCGCGTCGAACAAGCAGTTCCTGAAGCAGATCAGCCGGCAGCGGATCGACCCGCCGGCCGTGCCGGGTGGCATCTCCGCGGCCGACCTCATCGACTCGGCGTTCCTCAGCTACAACGGCGGGCGGTTGCGGGAGGGGTGCCAGCTTTACGCCCAGCGTATGCTCGCCCCGGATTGCACCGTCGGGCTGGCGCTCAGCGGGGCGCTCACCCCGGCCGGGTTGGGGATGAGCTGCCTGGTGCCGCTCGTCGAAGCCGGGTTCATCGACTGGATCATCAGCACCGGGGCGAACCTGTACCACGACACGCACTACGCCCTCGGCATGGACCTGTACCAGGCCGGGCCGAGCCTGCCCGACCTGGAACTCCGCGAGAATC
>CAYMHO010000066.1:0-25042 GCA_964390195.1 uncultured Fimbriiglobus sp.
CGTGGGTTCGCCAATCTCACCAGTCGTGCGGCTCCCCCGAACCGCACAACCGGCTCAGCTGTAGCCGGCCTCTGTGAGGCCGGTCTGGTCCGGCCTCACAGAGGCCGGCTACAGCAAGCTGTGTCAGGTGTAGTCGCAGCGGATGCGGATCTTCTCCCCGCACCCGCACGTCACCTCGATCGCCCGCACCGCCCCGTCTTCGCGGATCAACTGCACCTTCGGCTCGCCGTGGGCCAACTGCACCACGGGGGCGCCGACGCGGACCGGGTTCTCGGTCACCCGCACGCGGGCGGCGGTCACCACCGATGCCACGCCGGAATCGGCCGTCGGAGTCGTCGCCACAATGCACCTCCGCAGTGGAGGTCCGGAATTCGGGCCTTATGCCCGCCCGGACCGTTGGTGTCAACTGGAATGCGGACGGCGAGCGGCGGCCGTGAGGCCGCTGTTTTCGGTCCAACAGCGGCCTCACGGCCGCCGCTCGCCCAGCCCCACCTACCCGAGCGCCCCCGCGAACACGCTCGCCGTGTCCACGCCCCGCGCCCGCAGCTTCTGCCCCAACTCGAACGTCGCCCGGCTGAGGATCCGGCTGATGCGGCTGGGCGACAGGTTCATCACCGCCTGCATCTCCTTCAGCCGCATGTCCTCGCGGTAGTACAGCGTGACCGCCATCCGCTCCCGCGGGGGTAGCTCTTCGATCGCGTCGGCCAACTGCTGCACCGCCTCCCACCGCTCGCTCTCGGCCTCCGGCGGCGGGCCGGCGTTGGCCGTGCCGAACCCGTTCGGCTGGGCCGTCTGCTCCCAACTGACCATCCGGGTGAAGCGGTCGGCGCTCAGGGCGTCGGCCACCTCGTCCACGGTCAACCCGGTCGCCTCGGCGATCGCCTCCACCGTCACCGGCGGGGGCAGTTTCCGCACCGCCTTCCGCACCGCCGACACCTTCTCCAGCATGTGCTGCGGGAGTGGGCTGTTCCGCCGCAGTTCGTCCACGATGGCCCCGCGGATCCGCAAGAAGGCGAACGTCTTGAACTGGGCGTTGCGGGTCGGGTCGAACTTGCCGGCCGCTTCGACCAGCCCGAGCACGCCGGCCGACTCCAGGTTGTCCAGGTCCACCCCCGGCGGCAACTCGGCGGCCAGCCGGCCGAGCACGTGTTTCACCAGCGGCAGGTGCGACAGGATGAGTTCATCCCGCCGCGTCTGGTCGGCGACACGCTGGTACTGGACCACCCCGCTGGAGTGACTCACGGTGCAAATCCTCGGTGCGTCAATCTGAGACCTCACCCCCGGCCCCTCTCCATCAATGGAGAGGGGTGTTCAAGGGGCGATCCATCCTGTCCAACTGCCTTCGGTGTTCGCTCTGTCCTGCGGACCACTCGGCCCCGCGTTCCTCTTGAACACCCCCAATCCATTGATGGAGAGGGGGCCGGGGGTGAGGTCTCATCCCATCAAGCCGCGAACGGACTCGCCCCGGTCGGTTCGGCGGACAGCTCCGTCGGCCGGATGACCGTCACCGGCTCCATCAGCAGGTCGGTCGGGATCTCCTGGTACGCCACCACGCTCAGGTCGGTCAGTGCCCGGCTCATGGCGTGCCGCACCCCGCGGCGGATGCTGCCGTCGCACAGGAGCGGCACCTCGTACCCGCGGCTGTTCGCCTTCTTCAGCTCGGTCGCCAGCCGCTGCATCAGCTGCTGCGAGCGGTTGAAGTCGAGGGCGATGTGCCCGTTCTTCTGCAGCCCGCTGCGGAACTCCACCTCCAACTGCGGGTCGAGGACGATCGCCCGCAGGCGGCCGGTGGCGTCGCGGAAGCGGTCGCAGATGTCGCGGCCCAGGTCGGTCCGCACCCGCTCGGCCAGCTCGGCCGGGTCCTTCACCTGCACGGCGTGCGTGGCCAGGCTCTCCAGGATGCGGGGCAGGTTGGACACCGGCACCCGTTCCTCCAGCAGCAGGGTGAGCACCCGGTGCAGCGTGCCGACGGTGACGACGGTGGGGATCACCTCGTCCACCAGGGCCGGCGACACCTCCCGCACGCGGTCGATGAGCGCCTTCAGGTCTTCGCGGCTGAGCAACTCGTGGGCGTGCTTGCGGACCACCTCGCCCAGGTGGGTGATGAGCACGCTCGGGGCGTCCACCACGGTGAACCCGGCGGCCTCGGCCCGCCCGCGGTCCGGCTCGGCGATCCACCTGGCAGGCAGGCCGAACGCCGGCTCCTTCGCCTCCTCGCCGTCCACCGGCAGGGGGGCGGCCGCGCCGGGGTCGATGGCCATCCACAAGTCCGGCCGGAGTTCCCCGCGGGCCACTTCCCGCCCGCCGATGAGGATGCGGTACGCCTGCGGGTCGAGGCCCATGTTGTCCTTCACCCGGATGGCCGGCACCCACAACCCGTTCTGCTTCGCCAGGTCGCGTCGGAGGCCGCCGATGCGGTCCACCAGCCCCGGCCCGCGACGGGCGTTCACCAGCGGCACCAGCGCCGCCCCCACCTCGAGGGAGATGCGGTCGGTCAGCAGGAAGTCGTCAGCGTACTGCTGGGCGGGGGCCCGCGGCGGGCCGGCCGGCTGGGGGGGAGCGCCGGCGGCACCCGGTGCGGCGGTCCCGGGGGCGGGGGCGGCGTCCTTCTTCGGCGGCCGGGCCATCAGCCGCGACAGGACGAACAGCCCGGCCGCGAGGGCGAAGAACGGGATCATCGGCATGCCGGGCACGAACGCCACGCCCAGCAGGATGACCGACCCGAGCCGCAGGGCGGCGACGCTCGACCGCAACTGCCCGCCGAGTTCTTGCCCCAGGCTGTCGCCGCTGGCCGCCTTGGTGACGAGCATGCCCGACGCCACCGAGGTGATGAGGGCCGGGATCTGGGTGATCAGCCCGTCGCCGATGGTCAGGATGCTGTACGTGCTCACCGCCTGCCCGATCGCCTGCCCCTTCAGCAGGCCGATGACGATGCCGCCGATCAGGTTGACGGCGGTGATGATGACGGCCGCGATGGCGTCGCCCCGCACGAACCGGCTGGACCCGTCCATCGTCCCGTAGAACTCGCTCTCCCGCATCAGCTCGGTGCGGCGGCGGCGGGCCTCGGGTTCGTCGATCAGCCCGGCGTTCATCTCCGCGTCGATCGCCATCTGCTTGCCGGGCATGGCGTCCAGGGTGAACCGGGCGGCCACCTCGCTCACCCGCCCCGCCCCCTTCGTGATGACCACGAACTGGATGATGATGAGGATGGCGAAGATGACCAGCCCGACGATCAGGTTGCCGCCCACCACGAACTCGCCGAACGCCTTCACGATCTCGCCGGCGTTGCCGTTCAGCAGGATGAGCCGGGTGGTGGCGACGTTCAGCCCGAGGCGGTACAGGGTGAGTAGCAAAAGCAGCGACGGGAACGTCGAAAACTCCAGTGGCTTCCGGACGGTGAGCGTGACCAGAAGCAGGAGCACGGTCGCGCTCAGGTTGACCGCCAGCAGGATGTCAAGGACCAGCGTCGGCAGCGGCACCAGGAACACGACCAGCACGCCGAACAGGGCGACGGCGAGGATCAGCTCGCTCCGCTGGAGTCGGAGGCGGGGTCCGCCCGTGGTGGTCTCTGTCGCCATGACAGTGCGTCCGATTCTCCGGCATTCCGCCGGCGAAGAAGGCTAGGTCACGATTTCCGATGGTGCGGGAGGAAACGTCCGGTCGGGCGTCCGCCCGCTGGTGCGTTCCTGCCCGCCTCGCTCTTTTCCGCCGCCGGTCGCACCCGGCCGTGCCGGAATCCGCCTGCGGTCTCACCCGGCCACGGGATTCGGCTGCGGGCCGACTCCACGCAGGCGGTAAATGAAGGCTAACACCTCGGCCACCGCCCGGAACAGCACCCCCGGGATGGGGTGCCCCTCTTTGACGGCGGCGTAAAGTCCGCGTGCCAGCACAGGGCGTTCGACGATCGGCACGGCGTGCTGGCGGGCCAGCTGGCGGATCTTCACCGCGAAGTCGCCAGCCCCCTTCGCGACCACCACCGGGGCGGGGTCGCCGGCGTCGTACCGCAGGGCCACCGCGTAGTGCGTCGGGTTGGTGATGACGACCGTCGCCTTCGGCACCGCAGTGAGCATCTTCCGCTTCATCCGCTCGCGGGCCAACTGCCTCATGCGGGCCTTCAGTTGCGGGTCGCCCTCTTCCTGTTTGAGCTCGTCCTTCACCTCCTGCTTGGTCATCCGCAGGCCGATCTCGAACCGCCGCCGCTGGTAGAAGTAGTCGATGGCGGCGATGAACGCCATCGCCCCCACCAGGTACAACGCAAGCCGCAGCGCCAAATCCCACACCGCCGCCGCCGCCCCGCCGACGGACTGCTGGCCGAGCGAGAACACCACCCCCTTCCGCCCCTCGATCACCCAGTAGGCGATGCCCCCGATGGCCGCCACCTTGAGCAGCCCCAGCCCGCCCTTCACCAGCGCCGCCGTGCTGAACAGCCGCTTCGCCCCTTCCGCCGGGTTCAGCTTCTCCGGCTTCAGCTCGAACTTCTCCGGGGTGAACTGCAACCCCACCTGGGCGACGCTCGCCGCGATCCCGGCCGCCAGCAGCACCCCGAAGAGCGGGGCCATCGCCGACAGTGCCCGCACCGCCACCCGCCCGATCCGCTCCTGGGCCCCCTGCGGGGTGAGGTCCCCCTGGTGCGGCTGCTTCAGCTCGGTGCGGACGACGTCCGCCATGGTACGGCCGATGTCCCCGCCGAAGTAGATCAGCCCGACCACCGTCGCCAGCAGGACGGCCGCCCCGACCAGTTCGGCGCTGAACGGGATCTGCCCCTTCTTCCGCGCCTCCTCGCGGCGGCGTGGGGACGGGTCCTCGGTTTTCGATTCCGGATCAACATCTTCAGCCATCAGTCAGCCCCGGCACGTGTTCAGACCGCTTGTCAGGTTGTCTCGCGAAGCCGCGAGGACCGCAAAGAAGACAGATGGAGGGTGAGCCGTCTTCTAACTCTCAGACTCTCTCTTTGCGGTCCTCGCGGCTTCGCGAGACGTCTCCCCTGTTCCCTCTCGTGTGTTCGGTTCACCCCGGAGGTGAATGGAACTGGGGCAGAGTCTGCTGGGTGTGCCCGAACACCGCCCCCAGCCCGCGGACGATCTCGGGCAGCAGGAACAACCCGCCGAACAGGGCCACGAACACCTGCAGGGTGAAACCGACCGAGTACACGTTCAGTTGCGGGGCGGCGCGGGTCATGACGGCCAGCGTGACCGACAGCAGGAACAGGCACACGGCCAGTGGGCCGGCGATCAGCAGCCCCATCTCGTAGGCGGTGCCGATGCCGTTCAGCATCGGGTTGGCGTCGGGCAGCACCGTCCCGCCGAGCGGCAGGGTGCCGAACGACGCGTGCAACGCCAGGAACACCAGGTGGTGGCCGTCGGCGATCAGGAACAGCATGCCGGCGGCCGTCTCGAACGTGTTCGTCATCGGTCCGCCGCCGTCCGGTCCGGACGGGCTTTGCGCCTGGGCCGCGTTCAACCCGATCTGGAGCGTGACGAAGTCGCCGGCCAGCCGCGCGGGCAGCAGGAACAGGGCGAACGCGAACCCCATGCTCGCCCCGAGCAGCGCCTCGCGGACCAGCGCCAGGGCGTACCGCAGCGGGTGGACGTCGGCAGCCTTGGACGCGAACTCGGGGTCCCAGCCCGGCGCCGCCGCGGACAGGTAGAAGAGGGTGAGGACGATGGCGAACGCCGCCCGCACGGTGCGGGGGGTGCGGCTGGCGAACGGCGGCATGACCGCCACGAACGCCCCGATGCGGGCGAGCAGCAGGCCGGCGTACACGGCGACGGCGGTCATTTGTGGCCCCCCTCGGCCGCGGCGATCACCATCCGCTGGAAGAAGTCGACGGCCAGTTGCAGGGTGAATCCGAGGGTGAACACGATGGCCAGCCCGGCGGCGATGATCCGCGGGACGTAGCTGAGCGTCTGGTCCTGGATGCTCGTGACCGTTTGGAAGATGCTCACCACCAGCCCGATGATCAGGCTGACCGCCAGCACCGGCAGCGACACCAGGAGTGCCGTGAAGAACAACTGCTGGAGCAGGGTGATGACGGATTCGGTGGTCATGGCTCCTGCCGGTCCCCCTCTGCCCTGGCGGGAGAGGGGAACGAACGCTACCCGTAACTGGCCGCCAATGCGTGGGCGATCAAATGCCACCCGTCGGCGAGGACGAACAGCAGGATCTTGAACGGCGCCGAGATGGTCACCGGCGGCATCATCACCATCCCCATGCTGGTGAGCGCGCTGCTCACCACCAGGTCCACCATCAGGAACGGCAGGTAGATGCAGAAGCCCATGATGAACGCCGTCTTCAGCTCGCTGATGACGAACGCCGGCACCACCGTCAGGAACGGGGCGGTGTGCTCCTCCCCCGCCTTCACCGACTCGTTCTTGGACAGGTGCAGGAACAGCGACAGGTCGGCCTTGCGGGTGTGCTTGAGCATGAACGCCTTCTGGATGTCGGCCGCCTTCTGGACCGCCGCCGGCCCGTCCATCTGCTGGTTCAGGTACGGTTGCAGTGCCTGCTGGTCGATCTGGTGGAACGTCGGCTGCATGATGAACGCCGACAGGAACAGCGCCAGGCCGGTGATCACCTGGTTGGGCGGCACGTTCTGCGTGCCCAGCCCCTGGCGGGTGAACGACAGCACGATGACCACCCGCGTGAAGCAGGTGATGGTCATGAGCGCGGCCGGGATGAGCGCGGACAGCCCCAGCGCCAGGGCCAGTTGCACCGGCGGCGAGGCGTCTTTCAGGTTGAACGCGGTGAACAGGTCGTTCATAGGGCCTCCTGCCCGGTTAGCCGCGAGACGCAGGCGAGCGCGGCGATGTCGCGCTCGCCTGCGTCTCGCGGCTCACCAGTGAAGCGAACAGCGCCGCGATATCGGCCGGCAGCGGGGCGCTCGTCGCGTTCACCGTCACCGGGATCGGGCCGACCACCTGCGGCGTCGGCGGGGCCGGCAGGGGCACGCCGGCCGGCAGCTCGGCCACCGCCTTCACCCCGGTCGCGTCCACACCGATCAGCAGCCGGCGGTCGGCCGCCCGCACCAGGTGGACCACGCACCGCCCGTCCACCGGCAGGCTGGCCAGCACTTCCAGGCTGGTGGGCTCGACCGGCGGGTTCTTGCGGTTCACGTACCGGGCGACGGAGATGCACACCACCGCGACCAGCCCGACTCCGATGGCCAGTTTCGCCACCGTCCAGCCGAGGCTGGATTCGGCCGGCGGCATGCCGGGGTCGAGCGGCGACACCGCGGTGTCAGTGGGAGCGGACGGGTTGAAGTTGACCAACTTGGGGGCGAACAGGCCGAGGCAGACGACGACGAACCCGACGCCGGCGAGCACCTTGAAGCGGAGGGTCGGCTGGCCCGGTTTGGCGGGGGTCATGGTGCGATCCTTCGCGGGTGTGGCCCACTCGCTCCGCGAGTGGGTTCAACAAGTCCACTCGCCGAGCGAGTGGACCACTCACGGCGCCCCGCCGGGCGGGGTGAGCTTGAGCTTGTTGATGCGGTCGAAGATCGCTTCCTTCACCGTCGTGTCGGTGATGGCGGACAGCACCTTGGTCGCCTTCGTCGGCTTCATCAAGGTGATCACCCGGGCGGCGGTGTCCGTCTTACCGCCGTCCGCCCACGCCTGCATCATGGCGGCGGCCTCTTCCGGCGACATGTTGTCGAACAGGCCGGCGATGACGGTCAGGTTCTCCTGCGTGGTGGCGGCCACCGGCTGCCCCTTCTTGGCGTCGGCCGCCTTGGTGCGGTCCTCGATCTGTTTGATCTCGCCCAGCTTGGCGTCCACCTCGGCCTTCTCGGCCGCCATCAGTTTCATCTCGACCGCCACCCGCTTGAGCAGCTTGTCGTAGTCCTGCATCTGCCCGCCCATGTCGCTCGCCACCACCTCCATCTGGAGTCGGCGGTACTCCACCCGGTCGGCGTCCTTCGACGCCACCACCGTCTTCGGCTCGGCCGGCTTGGCCTTATCGTCCGCCTTGTGCGGGTCGGCGTGGTCCTTGTCCGTCGCCTTCGCGTCGCCGTGCCCGCCGCCGTGGTCGTCGGCCGGCTTCTTCTTCTTCTCGTCGGCGTGGGCCGAGTCGGGCGACTTGGCCGCGTTCGTTTGCAACCACACGGACAGGCCGGCGGACACGCCGAACAGGACGAGGGACACGAGGCCGATGAGGATGATGTTCTTCATGGTGCGGTGCGGCCGGTCAGGCCGCCTCGAGCCGGGTGCTGGCTTGCGCCGCCATCCAGCGGCGCATGCCGAGTTCGTCCAGCCGCTCCTGGTCGGCCGCCGCCACCTCCTGCCGCCACTGCTCCCACTGCTGCCCGCGGAGGGTGCTCAGGGCTTCCACCTCGGTCGCCACCTGCACCCGCTCGCGGCGGGCCGATTCGAGCGCCTGCTCGGCCGTCGCCAGGTCGTTCTTCGCCGCGACGATCTGTCGGCCCAGGCGGTCGGCCCGCTCGAACCCGGCCGCCCACTCGCCGGCCGCCATCGCGTGCCCCACCCGCCCGGCCATGCGGTCGGACGCCTCGGCCAACAGGGCGGTCAACGCGTCCACCGCGGCCAACGCGTCGGCCACCCGCGACTGGGCCTTCTGCTGCTCCAGCTCGGCCAGGTTCTCGAGCTGCCGCTTCACCCGCAGCAGCCCGTCCAGGTGGAACTCGAACTTCTTCACGCCATCCTACCTCGGGGTGACGGCGGGCTTATGGCAATCCGGAGAAACGGCGTCAAGGCGAACCCCACGAGCCGCGCCCGCGAGGGGGCGGTGATGCTCCGCCCCCTCGCGGGCGCGGCTCGTTCAGTACGCCCACCGCTTCGTCAGCTCCAGCAGCTTCGCCCGCGTGTCCTGGTACCCGCTCCGCTCGCCCACGTCCTGTTTCAAGAACTTCTCCACGTCCGGCATCAGCTCGACCGCCTTGTCCGTCTTCGGGTTCATCCCCCGCTGGTACATGCCGATGCGGATCAGGTCCTTCACCTGGTCGTAGGTGGCCAGGATGTCGCGGAACTTGCGGGCGGCCAGCTTGTGCTCCGGGTCGGCCACGTCGGCCGCCACCCGGCTGATGCTGCGGGCCACGTCGATGGCCGGGTAGAACCCCCGCTCGGCGATCTTGCGGTCGAGGACGATGTGCCCGTCCACGAACCCGCGGACCGCGTCCGACACCGGCTCGTCCAGGTCGCCCCCGTCCACCAGTACGGTGAGGAGAGCGGTGATCCCGCCGACGCTCGCGTTCCCCAGCCGCTCGATGACGTTGGCCAGTTCCTGGAACACGCTCGGGGTGTACCCGCGGCTGCTCGGCGGTTCGCCCTGCAGCAGGCCGAGTTCGCGGCGGGCCATGGCCAGCCGGGTGAGACTGTCGATCATCACCAGCACGTTCCGCCCGCCGCCGCGGAAGTGGTCGGCGATGGCGATGGCCGACTGGGTGGCCCGCACCCGCATGAGCGGCGTCTGCTCGCAGGTGGCCACCACCACCACGCTGCGGGACATGCCCTCTTCGCCCAGGCAGTCGTCCAGGAACGGCTTCACCTCGCGGCCCCGCTCGCCGATCAGGGCGATCACGTTCACGTCCGACTCGCACCCCTTGGTGATCTCCCCGAGCAGGGTGCTCTTGCCCACCCCCGACCCGGCGAAAATGCCGATCCGCTGGCCGCGGCCGCACGTCAGCATGCCGTCGATGGCGCGGATGCCGGTGACGAACGGGGTGTCGATGCGGGCGCGACTCATGGCCGCCGGCGGCGGGCGGTTGACCGACACCGGGGTGCAGCCGACGATCGGGCCGAGGCCGTCGAGCGGGCGGCCGAGGCCGTCGATCACCCGCCCGAGGAGGCCGTCCCCGACCGGCACGGTCAGCCCGCGGCCCTTGCGGATGACCGGCATGTCCGGGCGGAGGTCGTCCACCGGGTCGTAGGGCACCAGTTGGGAGAACGTGTCGTGGAAGCCGATCACCTCGGCCAGCACCGGCGGGCCGGCCTTCGGCATGATGGCCACCTGGTCGCCGACGGCCGCCTGCAGGGTGCTGGTGAGCACCCCGGCACAGCTCTTCAGCCGCCCGCCCATGTGGAACAGCGGGGTGCGGGTGATGTCCCGGTTTAACGAGTCCATGTCCATCCCGAGCATCAAGCCACCCTCCGGAGCAGGTCTTCGCGGATCTGCCCCAACTGTCGCGGCAGGTCGGACAGGCTGACCGACGACCGCCCTTCCACCCGGCACTCGCCGCGGGCGAGGGTGTGGTCGACGACCAGTTGCGGGTCGGTCGACCCGCTCAGCAGCGGCTGGCCGTCCAGACGCTTCTCGAGCAGTTCCAGGTCGTGCGGGTTGAGCCGCACGCTCACCACCTCGTCGCCCGCCATCTCGGCGGCCATGTCGCGGATCATCCCTTCCAGGTTGAACTCGTCGGCGGCGATCCGCTCATGCAGCAGCTTGGCGGCGATGGTGACGGCCAGTTCGACGGCCGCCGCCCGCCACTGGGCGATCCGGTCGGTGTGCTGCTGTTGCAACTCGTCCACCGCGGCGGTGAGCGAGCCGAGGACGGCGTCGATCGCCTTCCGGTCGGCGGCCAGTTGGGCGCCGATCTCCGTCACCCACAGGTCGGCCGGCGGGCCGGCCGGGGTGCGGGGGCTGTTGGCGATGGCGATCGGCGTGTCGGCGTCCGCCGCGGTCGACCGGCGGAGGGGCGGGAGGGGCGAATCGGTGGCGACCACAACGGCATCGGCCAAGCGGTCGGCGAACGACACCCGGAATTCACGGGAGGTGGTAAAGTGCGGGGCGGGGCGGGCCATGAGGCGGTTCCGTCCGGGGTGAAGTCGGGGGATGTGGGCACCCCGGACACCCCTCATCGGGCGCCCGTGACCCCCGCTTATGCTCCCGGCGTACTAACACAGGATGGGTTACGATTGAAGGCGACGATGGGCGTTCTCGACGGATTTTCCGACGGTGGGGGGGGGGACCGGCGGGCAGTTTCCGCCGGGAGCGGAAAGTGACACCCGCCGCCCGGTTGTAAGGGGGGAAGGAGTCAGGCGGGGGGGCGAAAAGTGAGGCCGGAGCGGAGGGCCTCACCCCTCGATCGTCACCACCCCCTCCTCCTCGGCCTTGATCAGCAGTTGCAGGACCTCCTTGCGGGCGTCCTCCACCTGGGCGGCGGACACGGATCCGAGCAGCGACATCTCCTCCTGCAACAGCTCGCGGGCGCGGCCGGAGATGTTGTTCGTCACCTTCGCGGTGATGGCGTCGTCCGCCCCCTTCAGTGCGGTGGCGATCACCTTCAGGTTCAACTGCTGGAGCATCCCCTGCAGCGGACGGTCGTCCACCTTGGACAGGTCGGTAAACTTGAACAACTTCTCCCGCACCTGGTCGGTCAGTTGCGGGTCGGACTCGGTCATGGTGCGGAAGACGGCGACGCGGTCGGCCCGCGGCAGGCTGCGGAGCATGGCCGCCAGGTCGGCGATGCGGGCGTCCGGGGGTGGCGCCGTCGGCTGCGCGGCGATCCGCTGGCCCTTGTCCACAATCGCCCGCGACAGTTGCTGGATCAGGGCGTAGTTCCGCGACCCCGGCTGGCTGAACCGCACGGCCACCTGGGCCCGCAGCTCGGTCGAGAGGCCCCTCAACACCGCCCCGGCGGTGTCCATGTCGAGCACCGTCAACACCAGGGCGACGGCCGCCGCCGGCTCCCCCTCGAGCACCATGAGCAACTTCTCGGAAGACATCTCCCGCAGATCGTTCACGGGGTCCGGCGGCGGGGGGGGGGGCGGCGGGACGCCCGGGCGCGGTGGAGCCGGCTTCTTGCCGCGGGCGGCGCCCGGCTCGGACGAGTCCGAGGCGGGGGTGAGTTCGACCGGCATCAGACTGCGGGCACGGTCGGCGATGCGGAGCAGGTCGAAGAACTCGGCCAGGGCCGGGTCGAGTTCGGCCGGGGCGGGAGCGGACGGGGCGGGCGGCAGGGCGGACCGTAGGCGGGCGGCGGCGGACGGCTCCAGCCGCCCGAGCACCTGTTCGGCCACCTCCGGCGGGAGTGCCCGCAGCAGGGTGACGGCCATTTCATCTCCCGACCGCGCCGCCATCGGGGGTGTCGCTCCGCGGAGTGGTGATCGCAATCCCGCCTAGCTTATCCGCCCGCCGGCCCGAGTAACAACCCGAACGCGGCGGCCGTGCGGGACGGGTCGGTGCGGGCGGTGTCGATGAACCGGGCCAGCAGCTCTTGCCGCTTCTCCTCCGGACTCGGCGGCGGACCGCCGGCGGCGGCGTCGGCGGCGGCGTCGGCCTTCCCCGCCTTCGGCCGGCGGCGGATGACGAAAAGGGCCGCTACCCCCACGGCCATCGCCACCGCCACCGCCAGGCTGATGTTCCGGGCCAACTCGACGTACGCCGACATCCGCTGGATGTTGAGCGTCTCCTCGTCCGGCTCGTTCACCGCCGGCGGCGGGCCGCCGAGTCGCCCGTTCACCACCGTCACCCGGTCGCCGCGGGCGTCGCTGGTGCCCACCGCGTCGCGGACCAGTTGCTCCACCTGGGTCTGGGTGATGGGGGTGACCGCCGGCTGCCCCTCGGCGACCGCGGGCGGGGTCAGGTCGGCCAGCACCGCCACCGTCAGGCGGGTGACCGCACCCATCCGCTGCTCCATCTCCCGCACCATTACGGACGAGTTGTAGTCCGTCTGCGTCGTCTCCTCACTCGACCCGCCGCCGCCGCCGCCGCCGCCGCCGGACCGCTGGACGTTGCTGGCCGTGCCGACCGGCCCGCCCCGCTGGCCGCCGACCGTCTTCGAGATTTGGGACCGCTCGGACTTCACCGCCCCGCCGTCCTTCGGGTACTCGGTCCGCTTCTCGCCGATCTTGCGGGGGTCCAGTTCGGCCTGCACGGTCACCACCGCCCGCCCCACCCCCAGGTGCGCGGTGAGCATCTCCTGCACCTTCCCCGCCAGGTGCCCTTCCACCTTCTGCTGCTGTTCGAACAACCCGCTCGCGGCGTCGTCGCGGTCGGCCGTCGGCGGGCGGGAGAGCATCCGCCCGGTGGAGTCCACCACCGTCACGTTCTCCGGCTTCAGCCCGTCCACGCTCATCGACACCAGTTGCACCACGCTGGCGGCGTTCGCCTTGCTGAAGGTGGCATTCGCCTTCAGCTTGAGCACCACGCTGGCGGTGGGCGGCCGCTGGTCGCGGACGAACGGGGTGGGGTCCGGGCGGGCGATGATGACGCGGGCGGAGGCGACCGCCTCAATCTGCATGATCGAGCGGGCCAGTTCCACCTGGAGGGCCCGCACGTAGTTCACGTTCTGCTCGAACGGGGTGGCGGTGAAGTTCGACTTGTCCCACAGTTCGAACCCCTTCCCGCCGCCGCGGGCCGGCACCCCCGCGGCCGCCAACGCCACCCGCGCGGCCGCCAGCCGCTCCTTCGGCACATGGATGGTGTGGCTGTCCTTCAAGGTGTACGGGATGTTCTGCTCTCTCAGGGCGGTGGTGACGGCCGCCACGTCCTCCTCGGCCAGCCCGCCGGGGTACAGCGGCACCCCCTCCCCGGACTGGTTGAAGTAGGCGAACGCCCCGACCGCCGCCAGCACCACCACCCCCGCCCCGACGATGAGCACGCGGCGGACGGCGCTCAGCCCGCCCCAGAAGGTGCGGGCCTGGTTCCAGAAGCGGGTGAGCGGTTCCATGACAGTCCGTTGTCATTCCGTGGGCTGCTCGCTCCGCGAGCGGGTTCGGTCGACCGCTCGCGGGGCGAGCGGACCACTCACACCTGCATCCGCTGCACTTCCTGGAAGGACTCGGTCAGCCGGTTCCGCAGTTCCAGGATGAGCCGGAAGGACAGGTCGGCCTTCGCCACCGCCAGGCTGACCGAGTGCAGGTCCTGCGCCTGTCCGGTGGCCAGGGCGGTGACCGCCTCGTCCGCCCCGGCCTGCGCCTGGGTGTTCTGGGCGATCACCCCTTGCAGCACCTGTGCGAACCCGCCGCCGGCCGCCGGCGCGGACCCCTCCGGCCGCGACATCGGGGCCAGCGGGGCGAGGGGCGAGAGTGTGCCGAGTGATTCGACCGCCATAGCGTTACCCCCGGATCAGAATCAACGCCTGTTCGTTCATGGTGCGGAAGGTCTGGCTGGCCCGCAAGTTCGCCTCATACGCCCGGCTGGCGGTGAGCAGGTTGACCATCTCGAACGGCAGGTTCACGTTCGGCATGGTCACCATCCCTTCGGCGTCCGCCTCCGGGTGGCCGGGCATGTACACCTGCGGGAATTCGGTCGGGTCTTCGATCAACTCGACCGCCTGCACCCCGCCGAACGCCGGCACCCCGCCGGCGCCCATCCCGCCGAGCACCTCGGCGAACACCACGTCCTGCCGGCGGTACGGCCCGCCGTTGGCCGACTTGGTGCTGTTCGCGTTGGCGATGTTGTTGGCGATCACCTCCATCCGGTACCGCTCGGCCGACAGGCCGGTGCCGCTGATGGCCGACGCCGCGAACAGGTCCGAGAAGGGCATTGCGTTCCTCCGGTTAGCGTCCACTCACCGCCGACCGCATGGCCGCCATCCGGCTGGCGACGATCTGCGCCGCCGCCTGGTACAGCAGCCCGTTCTTCGTCAGGTCGCCCATCTCGCGATCCAGGTCCACCGTGTTCCCGTCCACCCGCTCGGCCTGGTCGGCCACCACCACTTTCGGGGCGACCGCGTCCGCCGTGCCGCCGGCGCCGAGCACCTTTCCGAGTTCGTCCTCGAACTCCACCGCCAGCCGGCGGTAGCCGGGGGTGTTCACGTTCGCCACGTTCTGGGCGATCACCTTGTGGCGGAGGGCGGCGGCGTCCAGGACGCGGCCGAGCGTGTCGATGCCGAAGGCGGAGGGTGTCATGTCGGCATCATCGGCCGAAACGGGGGAGGAATTGAGCGGTCGCACCGACCGGATGGGCCGAATCTTCAGATTTCAGCGGCGGGTCGTGAAATGGGCTAAACTCGGGGGAATGGAGCCATCCCTCCTGCGACCGACGACCACCCTCCCGACGGCCCCGCTGCCGGCCGGGGCGGTGCAGTTGATGCGCCTCGTGGCGGGTGATCTCTCCCAGTTGCCGACCGGCCGGACCATCCCCGCCACGGTGGTGAAGGCGACGGCGGGCGAAACGGTGCTGAACGTCGCCGGCCAGCAGGTGACGGTGAAAGGCACGGTGCCGGCGGCTCCAGGCGACGTGGTGAACGTGAGGGTGCAGCAAGGTGCCACGCCGACCGTATCGGTGGGCAACACCACCGCGCCACCGAACCCCACTCCCGCAGGGTCCGCACCGCCCCCCACGTCGGCCCAGCCCCAGCAAGGAGGGGTAGCCGCGCCCGCCACTCCCTACCAGCCCGCCGGAAGCCCAACCACCCCCACATCACCACAACGGGGAGGGGTGGGCACGCCAGTCGCTCCCAACCAGCCCGGCGGGAATCCAACGACGCCCACCCCTCCCCGTCGGGGAGAGGTCGGATCCGGAGCGTCAGCGACCGATCCGGGTGAGGGGCGAACCACTCGTGCCAACCCAACCCCCGCCGGGGAGCCGAAGAACACGGCGGTTCACACCGCCGGTTCACCCGTGCTCGCCACTCCCCAGCGGGGAGGAATAGTGGTCAGCGGTTCAGCACCGTCACCTTCTCCGCCGTCCGAGCCGGTCGTCGTGGATGTGATCTCCCGCGAGCCGAACGGCCAACTGCGGGTGCGGATCGACGGCCGTGAGGCGACCGCCACCAGCCCGCAGCCGATGCAACCCGGCGGGCGGTACGTCGTGCAGGTGGACCGCACCCCGGCCGGCGTCGTCCTCCGCCCGCTGCCCGATTCGCCGCAACTGCCGACCGCCGTTGCGACCGCCATCCTCCGCACCGACAAGCCGCCGCCGATCGGTGTCAGCCTGCCGTCACTGGTCAAGGAGTTGACGCTGTTCAAGCCGGACGCAGGCCCGACCGTGAGGGAGGACGCCAATTCCTCCGGCTCCGTCCCTCACGGTCGGGCCTCTGTCCCGGGCGAGGCGACACAGCGAATCGCGGCCGAGGTGCGGGAGGTGGCGGTGAAACTGCTCCCCCCAGCCGATCAGCCGCCGACGGCCGACAAGTTGCGGCAGATGGTGGAGAACGGCGGCACGCACTTCGAGGCGAAACTCGGTCGCGCCGCCGACCCGACTTTGCCCGACCGCCCTGCCCCACCGGCCCCGAACACCGACCTGAAGGCGGGGTTACTCTCGCTCGCCCGCACCGTGTCCGACCTCGCTTCGGCGTTCCCCGCCGCCGCCGCCACGCTCGACGGCATCGAACGTCAGCAGGCGGTGAACGTGCTGAACCAGCAGACCGGCGGGATGATGGTGGTGCAGATCCCGTTCCCCGACGGCCCGCACTGGCGGACACTCGGCTTGGGCATCGAACCCGACCGCGGCGGGGAACCGGACGCTTCCGGCCGGCAGACCGGCTTCCGGGTGATGATGCACGTCCCGCTGAGTTCGCTGGGCGAAACGTGGATCGACGCCTCGGCCGAGACGAACCGCCTGCGGGCGGTGTTGTACGTCAGCGACCCCGCCGCCCGCGACCGGGTGCGAGCCGAACTGCCGGACCTGCGGGGCGAGCTGCAAGGCAGCGGGTTCGCCGAGGTGCTGCTGGACGTCCGCCCGGCGGCCGACCTGACCGCGTCGCAACGCCGAAAGGCGAACGCCATCCGCGAGGGCGTGCCCGAGGGCGGCGGACTGATCGACGTGAGGGCGTGACCGTGTCCGATCCGAAGAAGCGTGCCGTCGCCCTGAAGTACGAGCCGACCGGCGGCGGGGCGCCGACGGTGGTGGCGAAGGGCCGCGGGGCGATCGCCGAGAAGATTCTGGAGTTGGCCCGCACCAACGGGGTGGCCGTCCGCGAAGACCCCGCCCTCGTGACGGTGCTGAGCAAGCTGGACGTGGATCAGGAGATCCCGCCGCAGTTGTACGCCGCCGTCGCCGCCGTACTGGCCTTCCTGTACAAGGCGAACCAGCCGAAGTGACGGGCGTCGGCCCCGGACGTAGAACGAGAGCACCGTCCCCCGAGCCACCGACATGGGCAAAGCGCACTCCCCCGGGTTCCTGAAGGTCACCGCCGACGCCCGCAGTCGCGTCACCGAATGCACCGTCGCCGACGTGAAGGCGCGGCAGGCGGGTGGCGAGGCGTTCACCCTCATCGACGTTCGCGAGGACCGCGAGTACGCCGCCGGCCACGTCCCCGGGGCGGTGCACATCGGCCGCGGGGTGCTCGAACGCGACATCGAGCGGGCGGTGCCCGACCCGGCCACGCCGATCGTACTGTACTGCGGCGGCGGGTTCCGTTCGGCGCTCGCGGCCGACAGCCTGCAGAAGATGGGCTACACGAACGTGATCAGCATGGACGGCGGGTGGACCGGGTGGGTGAACAGCGGCGGCGAGGTGGAGAAGTAGCACTCGGTTCGCGGAGCGAGCAGACCACTACTTCGGCCCGCCCATCAGCCCGCTCGGGGTGCGGAGCCAGGCCACCAGCCCCGACTGCTTCTCCCCCCGCGGGGCGTTGTCGGCGTTGCGGGTGACGGCTTCCGCGACCGCCTGGCCGATCGCCGGGTGCTCGAAGCACAGCCGCTCCATCGCCGCCCGCATCTGTGCCCGTTGGGGCATCACCCCGAGCGCCTCCTCGAACTTCTTGTCCGACTCCTTCCACCTGTCCTGGTGGGACAGGACGATCGCCTGCCCCAGCCGGCAGAGCAGCAGCGGCGGCACCGGCATCGCGTCCGACTTGTTCGGCCTCGTCCCCGGTTCCAACTGCCGGAACGCCTCGTCCGCCTCGTCCCACCGCCGCTCGCCGACGAGCAGCAACCCCAGTTCGAACCCGGCGGTCTGGTGGTCCCGCGAGTACGCCGGCCCTTTCCGCACCTTGTCCCGCAGCACCACCTCCCGCCCCGACACCAGGGGGGTCGACGCCCGCACGTCCGGTAGCCCGCCGTTGGTGGGTGAAGTCGGCTCGGCCCGCGGGTCGGCGAGCGTGGCCAGCCACCACCCGACCCCACCCACGAACAGCACCAGAGTCCCCGCCGCGACCCGCCACGGCCAGCGGCCGGGCGCCGCCGGGGCGGCCGGCGGCGGCACCGGCCCGACCGCCGAGCTGGACAGCGACACCGCCAACGGGGCCATCGGCTGGGTGGCCGTCGGGGCGGCAGCCGTCAGCCCCTTCTGCACCTTCCCCAGGTCGCGGATCACGTCCTTCGCCGACTGGTACCGCTCGGCCGGGTTCTTCGCCATCAGCCGGTGAACCAGGGCCAACAGGTCCGCCGGCAGATCCGGGCGGAAGGTGGCGAGCGGCTCGGGGTCTTGCTGGACGTGCTTGGCCGCCACCTCGAACGCCGTGTTCCCCTTGAACGGCGGGAAGCCGGCGAGCAGGTGGTAGGCCGTCACCCCGAAGCTGTACAAATCCGAGCGGTGGTCCACCGCCTGCCCCTGCACCTGCTCCGGCGACATGTACAGCGGCGTGCCGAGCGTCATCCCGCTTTGCGTCAGACTGAGCGGCTGGCCGTCACCGGCGAAGTACCGGCTCAGGCCGAAGTCGGTCACTTTGACTTCGACCTTGCGGGTGAGCAGGATGTTCTCCGGCTTGATGTCGCGGTGGACCAGCCCGAGTTCGGCCGCCCGCTGAAGGGCTGCCGCGATCTGCCGCAGGATAGCCACCGCCACCAGCAGTTCGGGCGGGCCTTTCCGCTCCAGGTGGTCCCGCAGGTTGCGGCCGTCCACGTACTCCAGGGCCATGTACCGCTGGCCGTCGTGCTCGCCGACGGCGTACACCTGGACGATGTTCGGGTGGCTGATGCGGGCGACCGCCTCGGCCTCCGCCTGGAACCGCTTGAGGGCGGTCGGGTTGGCGGTGTGGTCGTCGCGGAGGATCTTGAGCGCCACTTGCCGTTTGAGTGAGAGCTGGCGGGCGAGGTACACCTGCCCCATGCCGCCCTGGCCGATCTTCCGCAGCACCTGGAAGTCGCCCAGGGTGCGGCCGGTCAGGTCGGGCGGCGGCGGGGGTTCGTCGCCTGGCAGGTCTGCGGCCATGTGGGGATTGTAGCGGGCGGATGGTTTCATTCCGCTCCCCCCCACCCAACCGAAAAACCATTCCCCGGAAAGCGAAACCATGGATCGCCCGCTGCGACAACGGGTTACGAAGGCGCTGCAGGAATAGCCCCTCGACGCCGGCTCGCCCGCCACCGGCGGCGATCACCCGGAGACGGTGGCGGGGGAAACCCTCTCCCCGAGAGGGAGAGGGTCGCCGAGGGAACGCAGTTCCCCGGCGGGGAGAGGGGTCCATACGCTCACAGTCCCCTCCGCGAAGAAAGTGTCGGCCCTCAGACCGCGATCACTCCCGCCCACGTCGCACCAACAGCGCTTCCCGTCTCCGCCGAGTATCCTTTTGACAGCCGATGACCGCCCGTTTACGCTCCAAATTCGGATCAGTCGTGCTTGCCGACTTGCTCTCATACCTGTTCGGCGAGGGAGGGCCGCTTGTGATACCGATCGTCTGGACGGAGTACACCGCGACGGTCAACGGACGGGTCCTGAAACTCGTGCCTTGCGAGGGTTGTGCGACCGAGTACGTCTACATGCTCGAGCGCGAAAGTTCGGGGACCGAGGTTTGCCTGTACTCTGTCCTCGGGGAAGATGGGGAGAAGCGGCTTGTGTCCGGCGTGGAAGATACCCTCCACCAATACTTGGCGAACGACTTCGACCCGATCCCGTGCCCGGCGTGCGGTCACTACCAGAGGTACATGTTCCCAAAGTTGTTCAAGACCGGGTGTCTGTGGGGCGTGGTTGCACCGGTGGCAGTCTTTGTGGCCGGTGGGGTATCCGCCATCAGCACCCTGCTTGGGGCCATCGACTATCTGAGCCAGCCGGGCGATCAGGCCCTGTGGCGGCTGGCCGGCTCGTGTGCGGCCTTGGTAGTCGTGGGGCTGATCGGGACTGGTCTGTGGGCGGCCCAACGGGCCAAAGTCCGCAACTTCGACCCCAACACCGAAGACCAGCAAATCCGGATCGCGAGGGGTCGGAAACGGGCCGTCACGAAGGCGGAGTTCGAGGCAGGGCAGCAACTGAGGAACTGACGCGGGCGGTTCAGACGCAAAGCACGCCGAACCATATGGCGTGTTGCCAAGAGACGATTCGTGTGGTCTCGCTGTCACGACCGGTCGTCGCCCATCACGGCGTACAGCGCTCGCGTCAGCGGGTGGTCGGGGCCGGCGAACTCCTCCAGCGCTTCCAGCACGCCGGTCGGGTCGGTCGGGTAGGCGGTCACGGGGAACGGCGGTTCGCCGGCGGGCACCACCTCCAGCCAGCGGTTGCCGAGCGGCCCCTGCCGCACCCGCACGGTGGCGATCTCCGCCCACCGGTAGAGCATGTCGGTGCCGTACAGGCGGTACGGGCGGATGCCACGGGCGGAGATGTCGGCCCGGCCGAGATTCCTTCGCCGCACCGCCATCCCCAGGGCGATCAACCCGAGAAGAATGAAGAAGGTGCCCAGCACAACGCTTTCGGCCGGTTCGATCAGCGGCGTTTCATTCAGCCCGCGGATGACGACGACCGGGCCGACGAGCAACCCCAACACCAACTGGCAACCGCCCCCCCACCGCAGGAACCGCGGCCAGAACCGCGGGCGAATGGCGACCAGTTCGGCGGGCATGGCGTTCACCCCACCGGCCGCAGCATGTCGGCGTGGTCGGCCGGCAACTCGACCGGCATCCGGAGCAGAGCGAGGGCATAGCTCTTGCCCTGCGTGTCGCTCCTCAAACTTCGGCTGGCGCCACCGGCGAGGGCGTCGTACAGCATGAAGTTCAGCCCCCGCACGTTGTCCGCCTCGTACCGTTCCACCCGCGTGGCTCCGAGCGGGGCGAAGTAGGCGGCCACCTTTTCGGCGGTCAGGTGAGTTTTCAGCCAGGTGTATCCGGCGTCGGTGTAAGCGACGACGGCCACGTTCGCGTGGTTGCCCTTGTCTCCGCTGCGACCGTGGGCAATCTGCGAAAGGGGGAGAACCGTCGAGTTCGACATTTTTCGCGCCTCCGTCCGGAATCACTGATTCTAGCCGGAATCCGCGAGATAGGATGAGGGCGACCGGAACACCCGGCGAAACCACGCCGAACCGCTCACAAGCTGGGTAAACCCGACGGGCGGTATCGACCTTGCGGGTTGTGCCGACGGCGGCTGATCGCCCGGGTCGCACCGGGGCTGATTCCGGTTGGTCCGGCGCAACCGCACAGGTACCGTTGATTCCAATTGGGGTCCGTCCGATCTTCCCCACCCGAGAGCCTTCACCCATGACACCCACCCGCCGATTGCTGCTGGCCGCCCTCGGGGTGGCCGCGTCCGCCGCCCCCGCCCTGGCCGGTTGGAACCACGTGGCCAACGTCACCTGCAACGACGGCCCCATCCGCCGGGCGTTCAAGCCGGCCGCCGACTGCGACCCGCCGGCCCCGGCCCGCACCTCGTACAAGGTGGAGTACGAGTCCCGCACCTACTACGAGCCGGTGACGGTGATGAAGCCGGAGCGGTACACCGAAGAGGTGCCGGTGCAGGTGAAGAGCTACTACTGGGAGCCGGTGCAGACGTACACCTACCGCAGCTACTACGACCCGTGCTCGGGCGAGTGCCAGCAGGTGGCCGTCCCCCGCACCAGCTACGTGCGGAAGGAGGACTGCCGCACCGAGACCCGCTACCTGGAGAAGGTGCGGATGGTGCCGGTGCAGGTGGAGCGGGAGATCACCGAGACCCGCCCGGTGTACACCTACTACGGGCCGGTCACGCGGAAGGTCGGGCCGACCACCGCGCCGGGCGTGACCGAGTACCGCGGCACCCCGCGGGTGGAAGAGGGCCGCAGCGGCGGCGGGCAGACGTACATCCCCAACCCGAAGGTGCCGACCGGCGGGGTCGGGATGCCGAAGGCCATGCCCGGCGACACCATCCCGAAGGCGGAGAGCAAGTACAGCCCGCCGGCCGACGTGAAGTTCAACGCTCTGTCCACGTCGCTCACGAAAGGGAGCGGGGCGAAGGTGTACGGCGAGGTGGTGGCGGCCGACCAGAAGACGCCGCTGGCCAACGCCAAGCTGGTGTTCGTGAACGCCGCCGACCTGACCGAGAAGAAGTACATCACCGCCGACTCGTTCGGCGGGTTCGACGCCAAGCTGCCGGCCGGCGAGTGGCACGTGTACGCCGGGCCGGGCAACGGGTCGGCCAACTACGTGAGCAAGTTCAAGGTGGCAGACGGGGACAAGCAGCCGCTCGGCGTGGTGGCGAAGTGAGTGTCGGGTGAAGTGAAACAGCCGCGGGGACCGGAAAGGTCCCCCGCGGCTGTTTTGTTTGAGACCTTACCCCGGCTTCTTCAGGCTCTCCACCTCCGGCAAATCGGCCAGCGAGTTCATCCCGAACGCTTGCAGGAACCGCTTCGTCGTGCCGTACAGTTGCGGGCGGCCGAGCGAGTCGTGCCGCCCGCTCACCCGCACCAGCCCCTTCTCCATCAGCAGGCGGATGAGTTCCGCACACGCCACCCCCCGAAGGGTGTCCACGTCCGCCCGGGTGATCGGCTGCTTGTACGCGATCACCGCCAGTGTCTCCAGCGCGGCGGGCGTCAGCCGCACGTCCTGGCCGGTCCGCCGCAGTCGCAGCAGCCACGGGTGGAACGCCGGTCGGGTGAGCAACTGGTACCCGCCGCCGATTTCTTCAAGTTGGAACGCGGAATTGTCGTCCGCATACAAGCCCCGCAACCGCTCAATAAGACGACGGGCCGCGTGACCGTCCGCCAGTCCGGCCGCCTCGGCCAGTTTGCGGGCGGCCAACGGCTCGTCGGCGAGGAAGAGGGCCGCCTCCAGGCGTGCCAGGGCGGGGTCACGGCCGAGCGGGTGCGGGGGCGGAATTTCCTCCTCCCCCGGCGTGAACCTCCGCCCGGCCGGTACTGCTCTGTCACGGGGACGGACGTGAGACGCCCGGCGGGAGGCCGGGCCGAAAGTCGGCAACCGATGGCGCATGGTGAAAGAATGCCGAATCGGCAACCGTACCGCCAGGGGAAACGTCGAAGAAGGGAGTCTGGGTAGCGATCGGGGAAAGTGTGCGACGTCGGAAAAACGGGCCGGCCGGAACGGCAATGTCGGTTCGGGAATTTTTCATTCGCAAGCTTCCCGTCGGATCGGGTATACTACCATATGTGCTCCGGATCGCGGACGGTCGCCGACCCCGCCGTCACGGAACAACGGAAAGATCGGTCGTAGCCGCCCCGTCGGCCCGGCCGTACAACTTTCGGCTCCCGTTTCGCCGCCGCCCGGAACCGGCGGCGAGGACGGGCTCCCAGAGAAGACCGCGAACGCCTCACCCCGCCGTGGGTACTGGCACCCGTTTGGTGTGCCGTCCCCGCCGGGGTGTGCGTCCGCTTCATCCCCGCCGGGTGCGGGGGTGCCTGCCCACGGCCGCGAGCGAACCGGACCGCCCGGCCCAACCGGAATGAGCGACCTTGCGATGACCCTGACGACGACCCGAAAGCCGAATGACGCGCCCGCCCGGCCGACCGACGAGACGTTCGCCGGCCGCGAGGACGTGCGCGGTGCGGACGACGAGGACGAGGACGACGCGGAAGAGGCGGACGAGGCCCCGGCCAAGACGGACGAGTTCGGCCCCGGCGCGGACGACGCGCTCGGCCTGTACTTGCGGCAGATGGGCGCCATCCGCCTGTTGAATAAAGACCAGGAGCAGACCATCGCCCGGCGGCTCGACCTCCGCCGCACGCGGTTCCGCCAGTCGGCCCTCGTCGCCGCCCACGTGCTCGGCCGCGCCCGCCAGCAGTTCGAGCGGGTGGCCGCCGGCCAGACCCCGCTCGACCCGACCATCGACGTGTACTCGGACGAGAACATGCGGCTCAGCCGCGACCAGATCATCAAGCGGCTCAAGCCGCACCTGGAAACGGTCAAGCAGCTGCTGGTGAAAGAGGCCCGTGAGTTCTCCGAACGGCCCGGCCCGACCGCCTCCCCCGAGGTCGTCCGCTCGTGGCGGCGGAGCCGACTGGCCCGCCTGCGGAAGATGCGGAAGCTGATGTCCGAACTGTCCCCCCGGACCGAACTGATCGAGCGGTGGGTGGACGACCTGAACGACCACGCCGACGAGATGAGCCGGCTGGTGCGGGCGGTCAAGGACAACCCGGCCCGTCGGCCCGAACTGGTCGAGGCCGAGAACAAAGTCCACATGACCCACCAGGAGCTGTTCGCCCTGGTCAAAGTCATCCGCCGCCGGCGGAAGGCGTACCAGCAGGTGCGGAGCGAGCTGGCCGAGGCCAACCTGCGGCTGGTGGTGAGCATCGCCAAGGCGTACCGCAACCGCGGGCTGCCGTTCTCCGACCTGATCCAGGAAGGGAACCGCGGGCTGATGCGGGCGGTGGACAAGTACGAGTACCGCCTCGGGTTCAAGTTCGGCACCTACGCCACCTGGTGGATCCGCCAGGGGGTGCAGCGGGCGCTGGCCGACCACGCCCGCACCGTGCGGGTGCCCTGCCACCAGGTGGGCGAGCTCGGGCGGATCGAGCGGGAGCGGGCGAAGCTGGCCGCCGACCTCGGCCGCGAGCCGACCCCGGCCGAGCTGTCCGCCGCCGTCGGCAAGACGGAAGACGAGATGAAGTCGCTGCGGCAGATGAGCCGCCAGCCGGTGAGCATCCACGAGCCGATCGGCGGGGACGGCGAGCGGGCGCTCGAAGACTTCCTGTCCGACACCCACGTCATCAACCCCGGCGAAACGGCCGACGCCCGCCTGCTCAAGGACCGCATCCACGAGGTGCTGCGGAGCCTCGCCCAGCGGGAGCGGGAAGTCATCGAGCTGCGGTTCGGGCTGAAGGACGGCACCCCGCGGACGCTGGACGAAGTGGCCCGGCAGTACGGCATCACCCGCGAGCGGATCCGGCAGATCGAGGCCCGCGGGCTGCTCAAGCTCCGCCAGCCGGTCCGTCGCGACCGCCTGGAAGAGTTCACCGACACCCACCTGCCGATCGCCTGAGCTGACGCGAACCGACGACCGCCGCGGGGGGGGGGGGGGGGGGGGGGGGGGGGGGGGCGGCGGCCCGGGGGCGGGCGGCCCCGCACCGCCC
>CAYMHO010000067.1:0-21561 GCA_964390195.1 uncultured Fimbriiglobus sp.
CAGATCGTTAACCTGGGCGGGCAGTTCGGCATACAGGGGAACAACCAGTCGCAGATCCTCATCAAGGTGATCTCTCAGATGGTGTCCCCCGGCGAATGGGACCTGAACTTCGCCGGCGTCGGGTGCAGCGGCCAGGGTCAGGATCCGGAGGAGGAAGCGCCGACCTACTACGTCAAGCCGGAGCAACTGAACTCGCTCGGCTACTACCCGGTGTCCAACGCCCTGATCGTGCGGGCGACCAGCCGGTACCACCCGACGCAGAGCTTCAAGTTCCAGAAGGACGTGGGCGGGATGGCGGCCGGGCCGGCGGGCGGGCGGGATAAGGTGGTGAAGGGCGACCCGAACGTGCTGCCCCAGGTGGGCGACCTGCTCGGCAAGAACCTGAACCTGCCGGCGACCGACGCCGACACCATCGTGAAGGCGACCGGGGGGCAACCCGCGCGGGTGTGGAACGAGGTGTTCAAATCGGGGGTGGTGACCGACCCGAACCTGGTGGTGACGGCGGCCGAGTTCCTGTTCCAGTACAAGGAGTACGCTCACGCCGCCGAGTCGCTGAAGGCGAACCTGCGGAAGGGGCACGCCACCGGCGGGTGGGCGTACGAGGCCCTCTCCATCGCCCTCCAGGAGAGCAAGGCGAACCCGGACGAGGTGGAGCGGGCTGCCCTGTCCGCCATCGACCTCGACCCGCAAGACCCGAAGGCGTACCTGCGGGCGGCCAAGGCCGAGCACACCCTCGGGCGGAACGACGCGGCGATCGACCTGTGCAAGCGGGCGGCCAGCCTCGAGCCGAACCTGCCGGCCATCTACGCCAACGCCCTGGTGTACGCCGACACCCCCAACGGGGCCGACGTGAAATCGGACGTGGTGAGCTGGGCGACCAAGAACCTGCTCCGCCGCGACTGGCCGAACGACGGGGTGGATCACGTCAAGTCGGCCAAGGAGTCGGTGGACAAGATCGCCAAGAAACTGACCGCCGCCGACCGCAAGGCCGACGCGGCGACGGTGATGGCCACCATCGCCGAGGAGAAGAACCGCGACCTGCTCATCGAACTGCGGTGGCAGGGGCAGGCCGACCTGGACATGCTGGTCGTCGAGCCGAGCGGCACCGACTGCTCGGCCGCGGGCAAGCGGACGGCCGGCGGCGGGGTGCTGCGGTCGGACATCCTGGAGCAGCAGGACGAGAACCGGTCGGAGGTGTACACCGCCGCCAGCGCGTTCAGCGGCACCTACACGGTGAACGTGTCCTCCGCCCTCGGTCGGGCCATCGGCAACAAAGCCACGGTCAAGGTGACCAAGTTCGCCGGCACCGACAAGCAGGAGGTGGAGGTGTACACCGTCGATCTGGCCAGCCCGAAGGCGGTCACGGTCACCCTCGACGGCGGCAGCCGGACCGAACTGGCCAGCGTGGTGCCGGACGACGTGAGCGTCGTCCGACAGATGAGCACCGGCTCCGCCCAGACGGGGGCGTCCACCGGGGTGGTGGGCGGGTTCGGGGCCGCCGATCCGGCGACCCTGAACGCGGCCAACAACCCGGCGTCGGCCAAGACGGTCGCCCCGGTCGTCTCCCAGCGGCAGGAAGTCCGGCTACCCGGTGCGTCGCCGGCCCTGCCGAGCATGCGACTGGTGGGCGAGGTGAAGGCGGGTGGCGAGACCGCCCAGTACACCGCCATGCCGGTGTTCGCCGGCAAGCCGGTAGACATCCCGCTGCCGAAGGTGCAACTTCTGCCGGGTGCCGGGAAGTGATGTAAGGGGTCCGCTGATCAGGCGGCACCACGAAGAGGGGAGCGCGACGAGCGCTCCCCTCTTCGTTTTTCCCGGCAGGTGTTCGTCTACCGCCGATTCGCCTTCCCCCACATCAACGACTCGTCCGCCAACGGCGGAGCAACTACTGGCGGGGGTACCGCAGACGGCTGTACTTCCAGCGGCGGCGATGCCGGTTCTGCCCCGGTCGTTCCCACTGGTCGCCACACCAACTCGCCGTCGGGCGTGCTGACCGTCTCTGCGGAGTCTCGCACCCGAACCATCCCCCGGGCCAGTGGCAGGTCCGACCAGACGGTCGGCCGGAGTGGCGCTCGGAACGGCTCGGGCGGCAGGGTGGTGCCCACTGGCGGCAGGAACGGGGGAGGGTCCGACTTCGAGAACGAACCGACGAAGACGTGGGGGTGGGTGGTAACAAGGTCGGGGTCGGCCACGCACCCTGCCCCCACCCCGGCGAACGACAACGCGAACACGACCCGCCGCATCCCGTCCCCCCGGTCGGTGCGTGTGGCGAAACAGACTCAAGTTCGGGCGGCAGGGGGTATATCCACCGTGGCAGTGGGGGGCAATCCGACTTGGCCGCAGTGAAGGGTCATACCATCGGTCGGCTGACCTCGACAGTTCGCCAACGTATGGGGCGGGTCGCTTCTATGCCTTTCACCCTCCCTGGCGGGGTGTTAGGCCATTCCGCCGCACTGAGACGTACAGATCACTGACCACCGCGTTGCGGGGCGAGCGTGTCCGGGGTACCATGCCGAAAAGCCGGCCCCCCTCCTCCGCAGGCCACCCCGATGACCTCGACCCCTCCCGACGCCGACCGCTGGCGGAACATGGACGGCAAAGAGCTGCCTCCCGCCGGGGTGGAGTGTGAACTGCTCCTGCCGGACGGTGAGGTGATCGCGGGGGCGGTGTTCGATCCGGACATCCGCAACTGGCGGTTCGACCTGCCCCCGCACCTGAAGGGCCGCACCCTCTACCTGGCCGGGTGGCGGCCGGGTCGCTCGCCGGGGTGACGGCCGAGGGGAGGGGCACAATCGCCACCCGTCCGGTTGACACCTCCCCCCACCCCTGTACGATTACACTTTCCCAAAATTCGGCACCCACCGACGACCCGGCGAGGACTCGGCGCACATGATCCGGACGAAGAGGCTGAAGCCCAGCAAGAACCGCTGTAAGTTCTGCACCAAAGACGGCTGCCCCCGGCCGGCGTTCGTGGACTATAAGGACGTGGTGTCGCTGAAGAAGCTGGTGTCGGCCCAGAACAAGCTGTTCAGCCGCAAGCGGAGCGGGCTGTGCGCCCCGTTCCAGCGGGCGGCCACCCTGGCCGTCAAGCGGGCGCGGTTCGTCGGGCTGATGTCCTACGTCGGCGAGTGAGCCCCCGTCCACACCGCTCCTTCGCACACCCGGCCCCGCGGCCGGGTTGTTTTTTTGGAGTGCCCTGATGTCCGCCCCGCAGTCGGTGGAAGACCTGTTCGCCGCGGCCGTCCGGCTGCACCAGTCGGGCGACCTGGCCGCGGCCGAGGCCGCCTACCGCGACCTGCTGCGGGCAGTGCCCACCTACGCCCCGGCCCTCTCCAACCTGGGGGCGGTGCGGGCCAAACTGGGGGACGAGGACGAAGCCGTCCGCCTCTACCAGTATGCCTTGGCCGCCCAGCCGCAGTTCCCCGACGCCCTATACAACCTGGGGAACGTCCACCGCCGGGCCGGGCGGCTGCCCGACGCTGCCGAATCGTTCCGCGCCTGCTGCGACGCCGACCCCACCCACCCCGCCGCCCAATTCAACCTTGGGGTGGTGGCCGCCCTGCTGGGCGACTTCACGCAGGCGGAGTGGGCGTTCCGCCGGGTGACCGAGCTGGAGCCGGCAGTGGGGCGGGCACACCTGAGGCTGGGCGAGGTGCTGCACCGGCTGGGGCGTGCTGAAGAGGGGGTGGCGTTCCTACGACAGTACGCCGAGGCGTTCCCGGACGACCCGACCGGGGCGTTCCAGTTGGCCCTGGCGCTGGCCGCCAGCGGGCAGGCGGCCGACTCGGTGGAACTGCTCCAGCGGGTGCTGAAGCGGTCGCCCGACGACCCGCACGCGCACAACGCGCTCGGGCTGGCCCAGGCGTCGCTCGGCCGGCAGGACGACGCCGCCCACCACTTCGAGCGGGCGGTCAGTCTCGACCCGGACCTGGCCGAGGGGTGGAGCAACCTGGCCGTGTGCTTCGCCGAGCAGGGCCGCACCGACGAGGCCGTGGACGCCCTCCGCAAGGCCCTGGCCGTCCGCCCCGACGCCCCGCTCATTCACTCCAACCTGCTGCTCAACCTGAACTACTCGTCGCGGCTCACCCCGGAGCAGGTGCGGGACGACCACTTCGCCTGGGGGGACAGGTTCGCGCCCCCGGTGCCGAAGCCGGCCCCGCACCCGCCGCTCGACCCGGCCCGCAAGCTTCGCGTCGGCTACCTGTCGGGCGACTTCCGCACGCACTCGCAGGCCGGGCTGCTCCGCGCCCTGCTCGAACACCACGACCGCGAGCGGTTCGAGGTGTTCGCCTACGCCAACGTCGGCCGCCCGGACAGCACCACCGACACGCTGAAGGCGCTGGCCGACCACTGGCGGGGGGTGTCCGGGCTGACCCCGGCGGCGGTGGCCGAGCGGGTGAACGCCGACCGCATCGACGTGCTGGCGGACGTGGGCGGGCACACCGGCGGGACGAACCTGCTGGCCTTCGCCCTGCGGCCGGCGGCGGTGCAACTGTCGCTCGGCGGGTACCCGAACACCGCCGGCACCGGCACCATCGACTACCGCATCACCGACCCGCTGTCCGACCCGCCGGGGGCGACCGAGCACCTGTATCGCGAGGGTCTGCTGCGCCTGCCCGAAGTGCCGTGGGTGTACCACCCGCCCGAGGACGCCCCGCCGGTAAACCCGCTGCCGGGGCTGAGCAAGCGGCAGTTCACCTTCGGCTGCCTGAACAACTCGAGCAAGGTGAGTGAGGCGGCGGTGGGGGCGTGGGTGAAGCTGCTGCAATCGACGCCGGGGTCGCGGCTGGTGCTGTTGGGCGGGCAGTCGGCCGCCGGCCAGCGGCGGCTGATGGAGCGGTTCATGAAGGCCGGGGTGCTGCGGGAGCGGGTGCAACTGGTGCCGCGGAAGCCGCGGGAGCGGTACTTCGCCCAGTACGCCGAGTTCGACGTGTGCCTCGACCCGTTCCCGTTCACCGGCGGGATCACCACCTGCGACGCCCTCTGGATGGGGGTGCCGGTGCTGACGGTGGCGGGCAAGACGGCCGCGGCCCGCCAGGGGGTGATGCTGCTGCTCACCCTCGGGCTGGAGGAGTTCGTCGTGAGTTCGGCCGACGACTTGCCGGCGGTGGCGAAGAGCTGGATGACCCGGCGGGCGGAACTGGCCCAGGTGCGAGCCGGGCTGCGGGAGAGGTTGGCGGGGTCGGCGGTGTGCGACGGGCCGCGGTTCGTGCGGCACCTGGAGGACGGTCTGCGGGCGGCTTGGGCGGCAGCGGTGGCTGGTCCGGCCTCTCATTGATTCCGGCAGACTTGCACACCCCCCTCCGGAACCAATCCGAACGCCCGGAATCAACCCGTTCGCCCGGAAGAAAGTGTGTCTGAGTGACCCGGTGGGGGGCCGCAAACGACAGCGGCCGGGGTTGCCCCCGGCCGCTCGCGTGACTCACGCCCCGCTTACTTCTCGTTCTCGCCGCCGGCGATCTTCTCGATCATCTCCTGCAGCTTCTGCTGGCGGGCGGACAGTTGCCGCAGTTCCAGTTGCACGTTCGGGTCCTTCGACTGCTCGGCCTTCTCCTTGTCGCCGTACATCTTCGTCCGCATGTTCACCTGGCTCTGCAGGCTGCGGATCAGCTTCAGTTCGGCGATCAGGTCGATCAGCTTCTGGTTCGGCGGCTTCGGCGGCTGGCCGGGTTGGCCCGGGGGCGGGGGCGGCTGCTGCATCGCCTGCTGCTGCTTCTTGAGGGCGTCCACCATCTCCTTCAGCATGGCGATGATGTTCTCCTCGATCGCCTGGGTGTCCTTGTCCACGACCGACGAGTTCAGCCGGCGGCTGACGGCGATCATGTCCTGCTTCACCTCTTCCAGCACCTTGGCGAAGGCGACAGCCGAGCCTTCACTTTCGAGCAACTTCAGGCACCGCTCGGCCTCGGCGACGATCTCGTTCTCCTTGTCCGACTGCTGGCCGGACCGCTGCCGCAGGGCGGTGTCCATCTCCCCGCCGTTCTTCAGCCGGTCGGTGTCCACCTTCTTGGTGTTCTCGTACACCTCGATCTGCATGGCCAGCATCCGCTGGCAGCGGGCCTCGACGTTCGCCAGCAGCTTCTTGATCTCCTCCTCGCGGAGCTGTTTCAGCCGCTTCTCCAGCTCCTGGATGGCCCTCTGCAGTTCCTCGATGGCCTTGTCTTGCGACTTGCCGGCGTCCGCCCGCTTGTCGTCGCCGATCTTCTTGGAAGCGTCCCCCTGGTGCGGGATGGCCTCTTGCACCTCCTTCCGGCCGGGGGTCTCGTTCTGCGGCGGCTGGCCGCCTTGCGGCGGTTGACCGCCACCTTGCGGCGGCTGCTGGCCGCCGCCCTTGCTCCCGCCTTGGCCCTGCCCGCCGCCCATCGGCGGTTGACCGCCGCCTTCCTTCCCGCTGCCCTTCCCTTCGCCGCCCTGGCCCTTGCCTTCGGACCCCTTGCCCTGGCCTTTCCCTTCGCCCTGGCCCTTGCCCTGGCCTTTCCCTTCGCCGCGCTGGCCGGGCTTGTCACCACCCTGACCGGGCTTGTCGCCGCCGCCCTTCGGCTCGCCCTGGCCCTTGCCGTCGCCCGGCTTGCCGCCGTCGCCCGGCTTGCCCTGGCCGTCGCCCGGCTTCTTCGCGCCGCCGTCGCCCGGCTTGTTGCCGTCGCCCGGCTTGCCCTGGCCTTCTTTGCCGTCGCCCTTGCCGTCGCTCGGCTTGCCCTGGCCGTCGCCTTCCTTCCCTTCCTTGCCACTACCTTCCTTGCCGCTGCCTTCCTTGCCGTCGCCGCCCTTGGCTTCGCCGGCCCCGTCCTTGCCTTCCTTCCCGTCACCCTTGCCGCTGTCCTTCCCTTCGCCGGCGCCGTCCTTCCCTTCCTTGCCGCCCTCTTTGCCTTCGCCCTTCGCTTCGCCGGCGCCCTCTTTGCCTTCCTTCCCTTCACCGTTCGCCTCTTTGCCGGCGCCCTTCGCCTCGCCGGTGTCGGCCTTGCCCTCGCCGGCCTTCTCGCCGCCCTTCGGCTCGGCCTTCCCCTCGGCGCGGTCGTCCTTCTTGCCGCCGCCGGGGCCGGACTTGCCGTCGTCCTTCTTGCCCCCCATCCGCTCGGCCAGGTCTTTGGCGGCCTCCTTCAGCCGCTCCTGTTCGTTCTTCAGCTTGTCCTTGTCGCCCTTCATCGACTCGGTGCGGGCCTGGGTGGACTTCTGCTGGTCGGTGAGCGCTTTCAGTTCCTTGACGATCTGCTCCAGCCGCTCCCGCTCGGCCTTCAGCTTGGCCGAGTCGCCCTCGCTCTCGATCATTTCCATGATGGCCTTGAGGGTGGCCACCAGTTGCTTCTCTTCCGTCTCCAGTTTGCCGATCTCGATGGCGTTGGTGCTCTTGGCGATGCCGGCCACCAGGTTGGCGAACTGCCCGTCCACGCCCTTCTTCTCGATCTCGTCGAGCGCCTGGCGGAGCACCTTGGCCTGGTCCTTGGCTTCCGGCCGGTCGCTCTTCTCCAGGCGGGTGGCCAGGCGGAACAGCGCCTCCTTGAACGCGCGGAAGTTGTCCTTGTTCTGCTCCTGCTTGGCCTTCAGGTCGTCCTGCGACGGGGCCGGCTCGGTGGCCGCCGGCTTGCCCGGCGGCTGGGCGGTGAGCGCCGACGTGAGGACGAACAGGCCGGCGGTCAGTACCGCCAGTGTTCGCATCACGCGGGGTAAGCGGGGGGTCATCGGAAGTCCTCAGGGGTCAGGTCGGTCGGAAGGTCGAACCGTCGAGTCGGGTACCCGTGCAAGGTTGACGATACGATAGGGCCATTCCAACGGATCGGGGCGTCCGCCGCAACCCCTTGTGACGGTGGCGTTACCCGTGCGTTACTTGTTGTAACGAGGCGGCGGGTGTGCGTGACGAACGGCGGACGGGAACGGCTGAATTCCGGGCGGACGCGGGCGGGGAGTGTAACGGGGGGGAACAAACAGGAATCTTCGCCGCCCCTCACCGCACCACCACCGTCAGCTCGTGTGGGGTCTTCTCGGCGTTCTTCGCCCCGTCCACCGCCTTCGCGGTCAGCTTGAACGCCCCCGGTTTCACGTCCGGCAGCGTCACTTCCCACTGGCCGTCCGCCGCCACCTTCGCCACCGTGCCGTTCACCGTCACCGTGCTGACCGTGCCGTCGTCCGACACCGTGCCACGGACGAGCAACCCCTTCCCCTCGGTCCGAACGTGGGTGATGACGGTAATCGGCGGCAGTGTGTCCACCGGGGTCAACTTCACCGCCTCCACGTCCGGATCGGCCAACGCGGTGCCGCCGGCCCCGGTGCCGGCCGGGAAGCCGGGCAGGCGGTTGCGGTTCAGCTTGCCGACCGAAACGTAGTCGTCCAGCCCGGTCACGGTCCACTTGCCGCTGATGCCGGTGAACTTGACGTTCGCGTAGTCCTGCCCGCTGTACCGAGCCCGGTACACCTCGTACCCGCAGAAGTGGATCCGCAGGCCGTCGATCTTCACGTTCGGGACGTGAACCGTGTACCCCCGCCCGCACAGCCACACCTTCATGTCGCTCACCACGAACGGGTGGTCGCGGTCGGGGCCGACCATCTCGGCGTCCTGGCCCAGGTTCAGCCCGTAGGTGCCGATGTGGTGCGCCTCGTTGTCGGCGAACCGCACGAACGGCAGCGTGCGAACGTCGCGGTCCGCCCGCGTGCCGTCCGGGGTGCGGACGTTCAGTTTCAGGTCGAACGGCGGCGGCTTCGGCTTCTGCCCTTTCACATACGGCCCGGCGAGCGGGGTGGCCTCGTACCGGAAGCCGTACCCGTCGCACTCGGCAGCCACGTTACGGGTGAACGTGTTGTGGCTGTTCGCCCACCAGAACCCGGCCCCCTCGTTCTTGTCGAACGGCAGTTGTTGCTTCGGCATCGGTTCGGCCTCGGTCGCCTGCACCGCCAGGTTGCGGTCGAACACGTTGTACACCTCGGTGCCGTCCTCCAGGAAGAAGCCGTGCCCGAGCGAGCGGAGGCCGACGCAATCGCGGACGACCAGGTACTCGGTGCCGTGGACGGTGACGAAGCGATTGTAGCTGTCCCACACGCTCGCCCCGATCACCGAACTGCCGCGGGTGGTGTCGCGGCACAGGTGGAAGTGAACCGGGTAGCGGCCGAGCACGCCCTGCTTGCCCAGGTGCCGGAACTCGGCGAACGAGATGCCGCCGGCCGACCCGTGGTGGTACATGGTGTGCCCGCGGACGCCGGCCGGGTCGGCCGATTCGACGACCACGTTGCGGCTCAGGTTGGCCACCTCGGAGCGGAACTCCCCTTCCCCGCTGTGGGTGGCGGAGAGCGGTTCGGTCAGCGTCACCGTCGCCCCGTCGATCGATTTGATGACCCGCTCCTCGCTCCCCTTCCCGCCGTACCGGGACGACGACGTGGTGACGACCAGCCGGTCGCCGGCCTTCCACCCCGTCACCCCTTCAGCCAGGGTGAGGGTTTCGCCAGCGGAGTCTTTGCCGAGTTTCACCCACGTGCGGCTCATCGGCCGGCCGTGGAAGTCCATCCTCCCGCCGGCGCACACCACCGCCGGGCAGTTCTCCTTGTCCATGCCGTCGATGTAATGCAGGCGGATCTTGGCCGACTTGGTGACGGGCTGCTCGGGGGTGCCGACGAGCAAGGCCGGTTTGCCGTCGCAGCACAGGCAGGCGGCGGTGAACCCCGGTTGGCCGGTCCTCGCCTTCGGCTTGACGTCGGCGTCGTGGACGGGGGTGTCGAAGCCGTCCTCGTCGGTCCGCTCGTGCCGCTGCATTTTCAGCAGGCCGACGTTCAGCTCGGTGTCCGTGTTCGGGTCGAAGGCGAGCGTGCCGGCGACGAACACCGCCCGCAGGACCGCCTCCGCCTTCACGTCGTACACGACCGCGTGCCCCTCCCGCACCACGACCGTGTCGCCGGCCGCCGGCACCTTCCCCCCTTCCCACGTTTTCGCGTCAGACCAGTGGCCCGACCCGACCGACTTCACCACCGCGGCCGACGCGGGCAGACCGAAGGCGATAACGAGCAGGAGTGCGAGGCGAGACATGGGGGAACCAGCCGGGAGGAGTGCGAGACAGGATAACGCGCTGAGCGGAAAACCTCACCCCCCGTCCCCCTCTCCATCATGGAGAGGGGGTGTTCAAGACCGATACCGTGTTGGTCGGTCAGCGAAAAGAGAACAACCTTCTCAGGTTGCCCCCCCTCTCCATGATGGAGAGGGGGTCGGGGGGTGAGGTCTCTGTCCCCTCACGCCCCGACGACCTGCACGCACTCGGGCGTGTCCACCCACGAGTTGTTCACCGCCCGGTTCACCCGCACCCGCTCCAGGAACCCGTCGTCGGCCGGCTGTAGTAGGGCGAACACGGCGTCGGGGGCCGCCTTCGGGTTCAGCCAGTCGGCGTAGTGCTCCCGCGACAGGATGGCCGGCATGCGGTCGTGCAGCGGGCGGACGGTGTCGTTCGCCGGCACGGTCAGCACAGCACACGTGAACAGGGGATCGCCGCCGCCCTTCGGCTTCCACACGTCCCACAGGCCGGCGAACGCCATCACCCCGCCGGCCGCCGGGCGGAACAGGTGCGGCACCTTCTCCTTGCCGACCGTCTCCCACTCGAAGAAGCCGGTGGCCGGGAGCAGACAGCGGCGGTCGCGGAAGCTGTCGCGGAACGGGGGCGAGGTGCGAACAGTCTCGGCCTTGGCGTTCACCGGGCGGGGGCCACTCCGCGGGTCGGTCGCCCAGCGGGGGACGAACCCCCAGGTCATGGGCACCAGCCCGCGGGCTGAGCCGTCCGGTTTCAAACCGACGACGGCCACCGGCTGGCTGGGGGCGATGTTGAAGCGGGGGCTGAGGCCGGGCGGGATGAGCAGCTCGAAGTGTTCCTGGAACTGGTCGTCCGGCACGGCGAGGGTGTAGCGGGCACACATGCGAGGAGTGTACCCGACCCCGCCGGCCGGTGCGACGGCGGTTGCCGGCGGTCAGTCGTTGCCCATCGACAGGAACTCGCCCGTCCGCAGGTCGAGCAACCCGCCCTCCTTCGTGTTCATGCCCAGGGCGACGTACTCACCCCGGTGCCCACGCCGGGCGGCCACCTGGAGCATCCACTCGTGCGGCGGGCCGGCGTAGGTGACGGTCGGCCACACCCGCTTGCCGTCGGACTCGCGGCCCTTCAGGGCGGCCGTGTCGAACGGGTTGGCGTGCCACAGTCGGCTGCCGTCCGGGGCGGTGGCCGACACGTGCTGACCGTCCGTCTCGAACTCGAGGACCACGCCCGTCCGCGGGTCCTTCAGGGTCATCGAGTCGACCGTGGGCGGCGGGGTGCCGACGGCGACCGGCGGCGGCGACGACCGGCGGACGGACGGCAGTTCCTCGCCCGGCCCGCGTACGGGCGGGGGCAAGCCGGGGTCGGCGCCGCCACCTCCGGGTGGCGGGTTGGAGCCGCACGAGCAGCCCCGCTGGCTGGCCGCACCGGCGGCGAACAGGACGAGCAGACTGGCGAACAGAATGGGGCGCACCCGCCGCATGTCGAACCCTCCGGAAGGGAAAGTGGTCGCACGCCGGACGTACCGATGATGGGCGGCCCCGGAGGGGGTGTCAACACGGGGAGGGCTGGTCGTTACGCACGGGGCCGTAAACGACCGCAGCCGGCAGGAGTTGCCCCACCGGCCGCGTGGCGTGTTCGAGACGCCCGACCCGGAATTGAACCGGGGGATGACGGTTTCAAGTCCCCCAAGTGTGCACCGCCCGTGGGCGGAGCGTTCCGACCTACGCGAGTTTCACGCGGCGGGAGGCGAGGCAACCGAGGATGGGGATGCGGAACCGGCCGGTGTCGGGCAGGTAGAGGACGGGCAGGCCGCCGGCGGTGACCAGGGTGAAGCCGGCCGGGGTGTTCGGGGCGTGGCGGCAGACCACGGTGTGGGTGTGGTGCTGGTCGTCGTCGATGGTGAACCGCTGGCCGTCATGGAACGGGAGCTTGGTGGTCATCGCCTGCCTCGTGGTGGGAAGGCAAACGTACCGATTCCCCCCGTCACCACAAGGGCGAATCCCCCGGCCGTCGCAGAAGGAGGTCCGCCCGCCGGCAGGAGAGGCGTCGCGGGGCGGGCACGGGTGCAGGGGGAGGATCGGCCGACGGGATGTGAGTTCGAGAGGCCCGACCCGGATTTGAACCGGGGAATGACGGTTTTGCAAACCGTTGCCTTACCACTTGGCTATCGGGCCTGGTTCACTCAAATTATCGGTCGGGTCGGGTTTGTCAATTCACCCGCTTTCCCCGCTTCGGATGCTCTCCCATGCGTTCCTCGCTCGCCGTTCTGCTGGTCTCAACCGTCGCCGCCCTCGCCCCCGCCGCCGACGACCCGATCTTCGAAAGGGGGGCCAAACTGAAAGTCGAAGCCGAGAAGGGCGTCGCCGGCGAGGGGCCGGCGTGGGACCCGAAACTCGGCGTGCTCACCAGCGGCAACGGCCACATCAACCGACTGGACACCGCCGGCAAGAGTTCGGTTCACCGCAAAGACGTCGGCACCAACGGCCTGCTGTTCGACCGCGACGGCAGTCTGCTGGCGTGCGAACCGGTCCAGCGGCGTGTCACCCGCACCACCCCCGACGGCAAGCTGACCGTGCTGACCGACTCGTTCGGCGGGAAGAAGTACAACCAGCCGAACGACATCACCGTAGACAGCAAAGGGCGGGTGTACTTCAGCGACCCCCGCTACGGCCCGCGGGACGGCATGGAGCAACTGGACAAGGACGGCAAGACGGTGGAGGGCGTGTACCGCATCGACACCGACGGCAAGGTGCACCGGGTGATCGGGCGGGAGGTGGACCGGGCGAACGGGGTGCTGGTGTCGGCCGACGACAAGTTCCTGTACGTCGCCGACAACAACAACGACACCGGCGGGGCACGCACCCTGTGGCGGTTCGACCTGAAGGACGGCGAGGTGGACCTGAAAAGCAAGAAGAAGATCTACGACTGGGGCAAGGGCCGCGGGCCGGACGGTCTGAAGCAGGACGACAAGGGGCGGCTGTACGTGGCCGGCGGGCTGAACAAACCGAACCCGCCGGCCGAACCGGCGGACGACGTGAAAGGCGGGATTTATGTGCTCAGCCCGGAGGGGAAGCTGCTGGAGTTTCTGCCGGTGCCGACGGACGAGGTGACGAACTGCGCGTTCGGCGGGGAGGACCGCAAGACGCTGTACATCACCGGCGGCGGGGTGCTGTACAGCATCCGCACGACGACGGCGGGTCGAGTGGTGTGGAACGGGAAGAAGTAGGTGCCGCCTGCCGGGCGGCACCCGAGCCGGCAATGCGGGCATCGGGTGTTGGAGTTCACGCTTGATCGGGACCGTCGCCCGGCCACACCCGGTAGCGTGAACACCAACACCCGGGCACCCACAAGCGGCTCGGGGGCGGCGCGGCGCGCCGGGCCGACCGTGTCACCACTTCCGCGTCGAGGTGGCCGTCCGCTTCATGTCGGGTTGCGGGGGGTTGTAGTACGAGCCGGTCGGCTGGGCGGACGGGGTGGCGACGGGGACGAACCAGTTGACCACCAGGAAGACGGCGACGATCACCTGAAGGCCGACGAGGATGAGCAGCAGCGGCACCGGCGAGCGGAGGGGCAGGTCGGTCTTCCACGCCTCCGGCTCGGTGTCCACGTCCACGCGGCTGCGGGTCGCCTTCGACCGTGGCGCCGGACGCTCGTCGGGGTCATCCCGGTCGTCACGTTTGCGGTCATCGCGGTCGCCCGCCACGTCGTCCTCGGCGAACTCCACCCGGAACTCGGCCCGGCAGTCGCGGCAGGTGATCAGCCCGCCGACGCGGGTGTCGGCGATGTTGAACGCGTGCTCGCACTCGGGGCAGGTGACGCGGACGGTCGGCACGGGGGCGGCTCCGGTGAACGTGGGGGCATTGTAGAGCGTTGCCGCACGCTCCGCGGGCGGTCCTGATCCGCCCGCGGAGCGTGCGGCGACTTTCCGGGTGTCACGCCTCCGGCGACAGCGTGGCGGCCACCTCGTTCACCTTCGCCTCGGTGAGGGCGAACGCCGTCGCCACTTCGGGTGGCACGTTCGCCCGCATGGCGTTCAGGTACGACCGCGACCGCAGCACCTGCTTCGCCCGCCCGGCCGCGGTCAGGTTCTTCGAGTCGGTCATGTTGTCGTAGATGTCGGCCAGCTTGCACGCGGCCACCGGCCACGGGGCGGCGGTCAGGTGGGCCAGGTAGGCCGCCTCCCGCTCCGGCTCCCGCACCCGCATGTCTTTCGTCAGGGCGGCCGTCCAGTCGGCCACGTCCGGGCCGTACCGCTCGACCACGTCGTCGTAGTCGGTGGTGGTGTCCTCGATGGTGTCGTGCAGGAGGGCGGCGGCGAGCACCTTCGGGTCGTCAATTCCGAACACGTGGCGGACGACCAGGCAGACGCGGAACGGGTGGGCGGCGTAGGGCGTCTGCTGGTCCTTGCGGAGCTGGTGGCGGTGGGCGCGGGCGGCGAAGGAGACGGCTTCCAGCAACTGCTCGGTGGTGAAGCTCATGGGTGTGTGGTCCGGGGGAAGGGCGGGGACACAGTATCTTAACCGCACCTCCCGCGAGTCGCCGTCATGTCCGAGATCGTCCGCTTCTCGGTGTCCCTCGAAGCCGACCTGCTGGCCGAGTTCGACCGCTACTGCGAGAGCGGGCGGTTCGCCACCCGCAGCGAGGCCATCCGCCAACTGCTCCGCGAGCGGCTGACGCACGCCGCCTGGGACGCGGCCGCCGCCGACGTGGCCGCCAGCCTGACCCTGGTGTACGACCACCACCGGGCCAAGCTGACCGACAAGATGATCGACATCCAGCACAAGCACGCCGACCGGGTGGTGTCGAGCATGCACGTCCACCTGACGCACGACCTGTGCATGGAGCTGATCGCCCTGCGGGGGCCGGCGGCCGAACTGCAAGAACTGGCCGCCAGCCTGTCCGGCCTGAAGGGCATCTTCCAGGCGCACCTGGTCATCGCACGGGCTGACGACCACCCGCACCCCCATTCGCACCCGCACTGACGCAGGCGGGCGTCACTCCACCAGCAGTTCGCCCAGCGCGCACTGCCCGTTCACCGACTTCGTCATGGTCAGGCGGACGGCCCGCACGGTCGCCGGCTTGTCCAGCTTCAGGTCGAAGTCGGAGTCGTCGCCGGCCGCCGTCAGCGGGTGCTTGCTGACCACCTTCTCCTTGGCGTCGAGGAATTCGAGCGTCAGCTCGCTGACGGTGTACCCGGTGCGGAAGCTGGGGTCGCGGTTGCCCAGCACCGTCACCCGCTTGACGGTCACGTCCTTGGGGAAGGTGAGGGTGACGACCGGCTTCCGGTCGGTGGAGGTGTTGTCCGGGTTGTTCGAGAACCACGACGTCCGCTCGTTCCCGTCGAGCAGGTGGCCGACCGGCCACCCGTTCCACTCGCTGCTGGCGGTGGCGGTCAGGGTGTCCTTGTGTTTGGTGACGACCGCGTTCGAGTTCTCCCCCGGCGCCTTCCCCCCGCCGCCGGTGCCGCCTGAGGCGTCGCCGAGCAGCACGGGGGCGCCGGGGGCGGTGCCGTCGAGCGACAGCGGGAACCGCACCTGAATGCTCTTGCCGGACAGGTCGGTGATCTTCAGCTCGACCGTCACCCGGTTGTCGAGCAGGTCGGCCGGCACGTCCCACGCCACCCCGCCGCCCTCGGCCTTCAGCCCCGGCGGACCGCTCGCCACCTCCACCTTCACCCCGCCCTTCTTGCTCCACACGTCCGGGGTGTAGCTCCACTTCTTCCCGCGGGCGGCGAGCTGCGGCGGGCGGCCCATCAGCACCAGGTAGTCTTGCCCGCTCTTGTCCATCAGCTCGCGGGCCTTGAACGCGTGGATGTGCACCTTCGTCCCGTCGGCGGACAGCACGGCCAGCAGCTCGGCCGCCGGGATGAGGAACAGCCGCTGGTGGATGAGCAGGGCGGGCCTGTTCTCCTCGCCCGGCTTGGGCCGCGGCGGGCGGACGCCGCCGAACTGGTCGGTCGGGTCGGCCAGCCCGCGGACGTCCTTCAGGGCGGCGAGCGGCTCGCCCGCCCCGATCATCTTGAGCGACGGCGGCGGCTCCTCCTCGGCCTTCGGCTTCTCCCCGCCGGGCGGGGGCGGGCCGGGGCGGCGGGCGTCCTGCTTCGGCTGCGGGAACCAGACGTAGAACGGCCCGTCGGAGGCGGGGACGGGGGTGCGGGCGAGCGGCTGGAAGTACCCGCCGTTGTCGATCTGCACCTCCCGCCAACTGTTCACCGGCCCCACCTTCACCCCCTTGACGGTGGCCGCGATCACCTTCGACTGGTCGCCGGCGAACACCCCGGCGCCGGTGAACAGGTTGCCTTCCGGCCCGACCACGATCGGCCCGACGCTCACGTGCGAGCTGAACCCGCGGGCGAAGTCGCCGTCGATCACCAGCGACCGCAGGCCGGACGGGGACGACCCGCGGTTGAACCACGCCCACACCCGCCCGTCCGGCGAGCAGAACACCGACCCGGCATCGGCCGGGGACGGGGACGGCTTCACCTCGCCCACCGCCTGGGCGTCGGCCGGCTTCTTCAGATCGATCTTCTTCAGGGTGAGCGGGTCGTAGAACCCGCTCTTGTTGTTCGGGTCCCACCCGCGGTCGCCGCCGCCGAGGAACACCGGCCCGTCACTCGAATGGCCCATCACCGCCACCTGCACGGTCAGCCCGTCGGGCAGTTTGGTGGTCGCCTCCTTCTCGAACGTGCTCAGGCTCCACCGCTGGAGGACGCCGGCCTTCGGGCTGACGACGAAGGCGTGCCCGCGGCCGCCGGCGACGAGCGCCCCGTCCTCGGCCAGCGGCAGTTGCTTGACCACCTTGCCGTCCACCACGTCGAACACCGCCACCTCTTTCTTGGACGGGATGCGGAACAGGATGAACCGCCCGCCGGCGGCCAGACAGGCCGCGTCGGCCGGGCCGGACAGGTCCACGTCGGTGCCGTCCTTGGCGGCGGTCGGCTTGAGCGGGAAGGCGGCCGAGCTGACGCCCTTGCCGGGGTCGGCCGGCTTGACCGCCTCCAGCGGGGGCAGGGTCGGCTTGATGACCGCGGCGGCCGGCGGGGCGTCGGATCGCACGCTCAGGGTGAACGTGTGGAACGTCTCCTGCCCGCCCGCGTCCGACACCGTCAGGATGACCGTCGGCTCGTCCTCGGCGAACTTGGCCGGCACGTCCCACGACACCGTCCCGCCGTCCGCCTTCATCCCGTCCGGCCCGCTCTCCACCTTCACCTTCACCCCGCCCTTCTTGCTCCACACCTCCGGGGTGTACGCCCACTTGGCCCCGCGGACGGCCGGCCGCGGGCGGCTGACCACCAGCAGGCGGTCGGCGTCCGCCTTCTCCAGCACCCCCTTCATCGCCACCCGGTGCAGGTGCACCTTCTCCATGCCGTCGTCCAGCACGGCCAGGATCTCGGCCTCGGGCACCAGGTGCAGGCGGGCGGCCAGGGGCACCTTCTTGGCCTGCTGGGCGTCCCACGGCTGGTAGTCGCCGGCCGGCAGCCCGTCCACCGCGTCCAGGGCGAACTTGGCCCGGTCGTCGGCCGTCATGCCGACGAACACCCGCCGCTTGGCGGACGGGTTGCTCCACCGCTCGGCCTCGATCGCCCCGACGTACCACGGCCCGCTGGTGGCCGGCACGTGCGTGCCGTGGGTGTTCAACTGCTTGGCGTCGCCCACCTTCTTCAGGTCCGAGTTGTAGAACCCGTGCCCGCCGAACAGGTGGCCGTCCGGGCCGGGCACTAGCGGCCCGCGGTTCTGCCCGCCGCCGATGTTGTCGCCCTTCACCTTGCCCGCCTTCTCGCCCAGGGTCATCACCTTGTTCCCGCCCCAGTCGTCGGCCCACACCAGGGTGCGGCCGTCGGGCGAGACGGCCACCCCGGTCACCCGCCCGCCGAAGCGGTCGCCGATCGCCGGGCCGGTCGCCGGCTGGCCGTTCAGCCCGACCCCCTCGACCGGCACCTTCAACTCTTTCATGGTGCGGGGGTTGATGAACCCGTACCCCTTCGGGTCGGTGCCCACGTCCGGGCCGCCGACGAACAGCGGGCCGTCCGAGCTGTGCCCCATGAGCATCACGCTCGGGGTGCCGCCGAGCGGGTTCTGGGCGGTGAGTTCCTTCTCGAACTTCTCCAGGTCGTACCGCAGCAGGGCGTTGGCCGACTTGTTCAGCACGAACAGCTTGGTCATGCCGGCGGCGACCAGGGCGTCGGCCTCGGCCAGGGGCAGGTACTTGACCACCCGCCCGGCGGTCACGTCCAGGACGGCCAACTGCTTCTTCTCCCCCAGTCGGAAGATGAGGAACCGCCCGCCCCCGCCGACGCACACCGCGTCGGCCGCCGCCGGCAGTTGCACGCTCGCCTTCTCCTGGATGTTCGGCGGCTTCAGCTCGAACACCCGGTCCGGGGCGGTCACCAGAGTCCCGCCCTTCGGGTCGGGCAGGTCAGGCCCGCCGGGGCCGATCTTGGCCGCGCCGACGGCCGGGCCGGCCGGCCGCTTGCCGTCGCCGGGGGCCAGTTCGAACGAGTGAAAGATCTCCTGCCCGCTGGCGTCGGCCACCGTCACCAGCACCGGCTCGGGGGCGGCGAAGTCGTGCGGCACCGCCCAGGTGAGTTCCCCGCCGGCCGACACCGCCATCCCCTTCGGCCCGGACTCCAGCTTGTACTTCACCCCGCCCTTCTTCGACTTCGCCACGATCTGGTACGAGTACGCCTTGCCGGGGACGGCGGTGAGCGGGCGGGAGGTGACGAACAGGTAGTCCACCCCGCTCGCCTCGAACGCCGCCTCCAGGTCGAACTTGTGCACCACGACGGCGTCGTTGGTCGGCGGGATGACGGCCAGCAGGTGGGCGGTGGGGGCGAAGTGCACCCGCTTGTCGTTGGTGAAGTCGCCCGCCGCCCACGCCTCGTTCCCCTGCAGGGCCACCCCTTTGATCGTGTGGACGGCGCGGTCGTCGCCGGCCATCTTCACTTCCAGTTTCATCTGCTTCCCGTCGCCCGGCATGCCGCCGGGGAACGGCGGCTGACCGTCGGCGTTCCCCGCCAGCCGCAGGTGCATGGCCCCCTCGGCGGCCGGCAGCAGCACGTTGCCAACGCGATCCTGGCCCTTGTCCACCTTTTTCAGCTGGTTCGTGTACAGCCCGCGGCCGGTGTACAGGTGGCCGTCCGGCCCCGGCACCAGGTGACCGACCGAGTCGTGCTCGTAGTACCCCTTGGCCGACCCGCCGGTGAGCACGATGCTGTTCAGCCCCTGCGGGCTGTGGCTGGTGCACCAGGCGGCGAACACGGTGCCGTCCGGGCTGGCCCGGAAGTGCATGGCGTCCCGCACGTTCGCCTGCCCCACCCGCGTCTGCGGCTGGTCGACGTCCAACTCCTTGAAGGTGGTCGGGTCGAGGAAGGTGAGCGGGGCGGCGTCCAACTGCCCGACGCCGCGGGTGTAACTGACCAGCAGCGGGCCGGCCGACGCCGACCCCATGCACAGGTGTCGGATGGTGCCGCCGAGGGGGTTCTTGACCGTCGCCTCCTTCTCGAACGTGGTCAGGTCGAACCGCACCAGGGTGTCCTGGTCCGGGTAGGCGACGACCAGCTTGTTCATGCCGGCCGCGATCTTGGCGTTGTCCGCCGCCAGCGGCAGGTACTTCACCACCTTCCCCTCGTTCACGTCGAACACCGCCACCTGCCGCTTGTCGCTCAGGTGCAGGAGGAAGAACCGCCCGCCCCCGCCGCTGCACGCGTCGGCCACCTTGCCGGGCAGTTTCACCTCCGTCTTGTCGTCGGCCAGCTTGGCCGGTTTGATCTCCTGCGGGACCACGTCGGCGTACTTCGGGGCGACCTTCGGCACCTGCGGCTTGGGCGGGGCGAACGGGTCGCCCGGCCCGCCCGGCCCGAACCCGCCGGGGAAGTCGCCCGGCTGGCGCGGGTCCGGCCGCGGCTCGTCCACCTTCGGATCCAGGAACGGCTGGTTGTCGTTCCAGTTCCCCCGCGGCACCCGCGGCTCGTCCACCTGCACGCCCGCCGGCGGGGCGGTGTAGGTGGGCACCTGGGTGACCGGCTGAGACAGTACCGCCACCGCCACCGCCGCCGCCCCGCCGAGGGTGAGCACCAGCAGCACCCCGCCGGCGATCAGGATGAGCGGCAGGGCCGACCCGCCCGACTTCTTCGCCTTCGACGGGCGACGGTCGTCGTCGTCCTCGTACCGCCGGCGGGAGCGGGTCCGCGGGCGGTCGTCGGCGTCTTCGTCGCGGCGGGACCGGCGGGCGGTGGTCGCCGGCTTGGCACGGGGCAGGTCGTCGGCCGGCGTGTCCGCCTTCGCCGGCTTCTCCGCGTCGGCCGGTTTGGCCGGTTTGGCAGCCGCCCCGTCGACCGGGATGGCCTTCGCCAGGGGCACGTTCGGGTTCTTCCGCCCGGCCGGCACGTTCGCCGTCGGGGTGAACGTCCGCTCGCAACTCGGGCAGTCGACCGAGGCGGCCCCTTCGGGGGCGGGGACGCGGGTGAAGCAATGCGGGCACTGGGCGGTCGGTGTGCTCATGAACTGGCCCCGAACGTGTGGACAACGGCAGGGAAAATGTTACCGCCCCGCCGATTCGTTGCGGAGGGAAAAGTGGGTCGGCCGTGACACACCGGGCGAGGGGATGAGGTGTCGTGCCCCCTCACGCGGACGGCGGGTCGTGCGGCGGCGGTGCGGGCGGGGGTTCGGGGTCGGCGGCGTCGGCTAGAGCGGTGTCGAAGCTGGGTTGAACGGGGACGATCGACCGCAGGCCGGTGGCGTCGGTGGTGACGATCACCGGGTGGCCGTCCGCCCGCAGGAGGACGACGGCGTTGCGGGCGTCGAGCGGCAGACGGGCCTCGAGCACCAGCCGGCCGGACGTGTTCGGGGCGAGCAGCCGTTTGCGGGCGGCCCGCCGCGCCCACCAGATGACCCCGCCGCACAGGAGGAGGGTGAGGACGGTCAACCCGCCCAGGCGGAGCAGCACCCCGCCCAGGTCGGGGGCCGGCGGGGCGGTCGGCGGGGTGTACGGGAAGGCGGACGAGTCGGCGAACGCCGGCAGGGCGACGGTGAGGAGGGCGAACGAGGCGAGGGCGTACGGCCGCACGTCAGCCCCCCGGCTTGCCGCCCCGCGGGGCGAGGAGGGTCTTGATCCGCACGGCGAACCGGTCGTCCACCACCACCACCTCGCCGGTGGCGAAGGCCACCCCCCGCACCATCAGGGTGATCGGCTGGTGGGTCATCTCCTCCAACTCGACGACCGCGCCGGGGCTGAGCTTGAGCACCTCGCCGATGGGCAGGATGACGTGCCCGAGCTGGGCCGACACCGTCACCGGCACGTCCCGCAGGAAGTCCACGCCGGCCCCCGGCCCGCCCGCCGTCGCCTGCGGCAACAGTTGGGCGAACTCGGCCATCTTGGCCAGAATTTCCTTCACCTCCGGCCCCGTCGGCATCGGCGGGTCGGCCGGGTCGGGCAGGTCGGCCGGGGTGTCGGCGGGGTCGGCCATCGCAACGGTCCTGGCGAGCGGCCCGCGGGGGCGGGGGGTTTCTGGGGGGTGGGGTTGGCAACAGCCCGCGCACGCGGGCCGCGCGCCGGTGGTGTGGTA
>CAYMHO010000067.1:21571-24987 GCA_964390195.1 uncultured Fimbriiglobus sp.
GCGGCGGGGTGGCCCAGCCCAAGGGGCCGGGCGCGGGCCCCGGGTGCGGGGGCTTTTTGGGGGGGTTGGTTCAGCAACCCGCCCGCGACGGGGGCCCGCTCGCCTGTGATGTCTTACGCCTGATCCACCACGGCGTGGATCTGCACGGCCGCCCGCCCGCCGACCGCCCCCGGCCAGACGCGGAACTTGTCCGCCCCGCCGACGCTCGCGGGCAGCGGTTCGCTCACCTTCTGCTGCAGCACGAGCAGGTCGCCGGGTTGCAACTTGGCCAGGTCGAGCAGCGTCAGGTCGGACGAGCCGAGGGTGACGGTGACGTCCACCGGCATCTCGCGGACGAGGGCCTCGATGTGCCGCCGCTGGGTGTCGGACTGCGGGACGGCGGTCGGGGGGGGCGGGTCCGCCAGCCGCAACAGCCGCACCGAGCGGGTGAACAGCAGGTGGAAGGACAGGTCGCCGAACGGGGTGGACACGCTCAGGGTGGCCAGCACGGCCGGGTCGGCGGCCGCCACCCGCCACACGTTGCGGGTCATCCCGACCGGGCCGGCCTGCCACCTCGGCTTGTCCCGCAGCGGCCAGGCGGCCTCCAGCGGGTTCAGGAACAGCTCCCGCACCATGTAGTCGCACAGGGACGTTTCGAGGGCGGTCAGCTCGCGGTCGGGCAAGAAGGCGGCGGTCACCTCGTTCATCAGCCCGGCCAGCAGGGTGAGCAGGAGCGGCCGCGGGACGGCCAGCAGGAACCCCTCGTCGTCGTCCGTGTCGGCGGCCACCGGGCGGACGGCGAACCCGACGGCGTTGGACGGCAGGGTGAGCATGCCCGCCCCGGCGGTCGTCGGCACCACCCCCCCGGCGATCGCCTCGGCCTGGAACGTGAGCAACTTGGCCCAGGTGGCGGTGGCCAGCCGGGCGGCCTCGGACAGCCACTCGGCCGTCTGCCACTCCAACTCGCCGGGCGGGGGCCGGCGGAAGTCGAACTGTACGGGCGTCATGCCGGACCTCGGATTCGGCGAGCGGCCCGCGCGAGCGGACCGGTTCCTGCTGTCGTCACCAGCCCGCTCACGCGGGCCGCTCGCCAGTCGCTCACTGCACCTGCACCAGGTACTCCTCGAACAGCACCGCCTTCAGGGGCGATTCGCCGGTCGGGAAGAGCATCTCGTCGTACCGCTCGAACACCTCCCGCTGCAGCCGCTGGATGGCCACCGTGCCGCTCACGTCCTTGAGCGACTTGCCGGCCAGGTGGGCGATCAGCCAGCTCTTCAGCGCCGCCTTGTTCTTCTCCACCATCTCGTGCAGCTTGGCCTCGGCCGCGTGCTCGCACTGCAACGACACCTTCACCTTCAGGAACCGCGTCATCCGCTCGTCGGCCAAATTCACCGCCACGTCGCCCACCGACACGCACGCCAGGTGTTCGGCGTGGGCGTGCGCCTTCTTCTTCTTCGCCTTGGCCGCCGCGTTCGCCGCCGCGTCCGGATCCTGTTCCGTCTTCATCCCCAGCATGGCCGGCACGTCCACCACCAGCGGGACGGCCGCCCCCGCGCCGGCGGCCAGCAGGGGCAGGGCCAGCAGGGCGAGCGGGAACTTCTTCTTGCCGGCGGGTGCCGGGGCGGCGGCGTCAGACATCGATGGGGTCTCACGGGGCGTCAGCGAAACCGAGCTGCGCGTCCGTGCGCGGGAGGTGGGTCCGTCCTCCCGCCCCGACGTGTGACCGGGGCGAGTTGTACACCAAGCGGGGCAATCCGGGCAAGGCCGAGTGCCGTCACTTCCCGCCCGTCGTGGGCGGGGTCGCGGTTGCCGGCGGCTGGCAGCCGGTCGCGCACCCGGCGGCCGGCGGGCGGCCGATGACCGGCAGGAGCGACTGCTGCCCCTGTTTCGGGTCCTTCGCCCCGGCGATCTCGCCGTCCACCAGCAGTTGGGCCGACACGCTCGCCACCCACCGCTGGAACAGGGCCGGGGAGTCCAGGGCCAGGTCGCCGGCGAAGCTGTCGTCGGCGGCGATCTCGTGGTTGCGGATGAACGTCGGCAGCGGCTTCGGCCGCTGGCGGTAGTACGCCCGCACCTGTTCGGCCACCCGCCCGTCGGTCGTGTCCCACAGCCCGTCCACCGACCCGATCACCTTCCCGTCGGCCGGGGCCACCGCCTGGATGACCACCCCCATCCGCGGGCGGGGGTAGGGCGAGTACTGGGTGACGGTCGGCAGCACGACCACGTCGGCCCGGGTGGCGCGGGCGACGGCCAGCAGCACCCGCTGGTCGAACGCCCCGCCCCGGTGGGCGACGGTGCTCAGGTTGGCATGCTCGTCGGGCGGGGCGGCCACCACCTCGAACCGCCCGAGCCGCTGCAACTCCGAGCACAGGGCCGCCTGGAACTCGCTGTCCGCGCGGGTGAACGTCGTCTCGTTCCGCGGGGTGAGCACCACCACCCGGGCGACGTTCGCCCAGTTCCACCCGTCCTGCCGGAAGGTGCTGTAGGTGATCGGCGGCGGGGGAATGACCTGGTTCCGCGGGAGCAGCGGGGACTGGCTCAGCCAGCCACACCCGGCCGCCACCGCCACCACCGCCGCCCCCACCGCTCCGGCACGCATGGTCCCCCTCCGTGGTTTGCTGCACGCCGCAAGCGGCACCTACTTCTCTTCCGCTTCCAGGATCCGCTTGAGGACGGCGATCACCTTCTCGAGCGTCTCCCGCTCGTCCTTCTCCACCTGCTTCACACGCTCCTTCAGGGTGGCCACCTCGGCCCGTAGCCCGCTGATGTCCCCCCGCGCCTTGACCACCTCCTCGATCGCCTTCTCCACCTCCCGCACCATCTCGTTGATGGCCTGCTCGCGGGACAGGCCGTTCGCCTCCAGGGTGCGGAGGCGGGCCTGTAGCCGCTTGTTCTCGTCGATCAGGTCGTCCAGCCGCTTGAGGATCTCCAGCGCCCGGTCGAGCGGCAGGTCGTTCGGCCCGAGCGGCAGTTTCTCCCCGTACAGGGTCGGGGCCTGCCTCTGGTTCGGGTTCGGGGCGGCGGCTCCGCCGGGCGGAGGCATCGCGGCCGGTGGCGTCGCCGGCGGCGTCGCCGGGGCCGGCGGCAGCGGGTTGGGCAGCGGCAGCGGCACCGACGGGGTGGCCGCGGGCTTCTCGGCCCCCACCTGGTGTTGCACCGGGGAGACGGGGCCTGCGGCTTTAATATCGGTCGGCGGGGTGGCGGATTTGTCGGCCGGCGGGCCGCCCGGAGGGGGCGGGTACGGATACGGGTACGGGTACGGCGGGTAGGCCGGGAACGGGTTCAGGTGCGGGTTCAAGCACCCGGAAGACGCGAGCGCAGCCGCGACCACGGCGGCGACGAACGCCCGTGTGCGGCTGTGCCAACCCATACGTCCCCCCTCCGTGGGTTCGCCAATCTCACCAGTCGTGCGGCTCCCCCGAACCGCACAACCGGCT
>CAYMHO010000068.1:0-17454 GCA_964390195.1 uncultured Fimbriiglobus sp.
CTCCAGCCCGGCGCGGGTGATCTGTCGCTCGTCCGCCAGGTACTCCGGGCCGATGAACCCGACCACCGTGTTCACCAGGAACGGGTCGAACGCCCGGGCGACGGCATGGGCACGGGCTTCGAGCGTGAGTTGATCGACCCCGTGGTGCGCCTCGGCCGAGAGGGCGCTCCCCTGCCCCGTCTCGAAGTACATCACCTGCTCGCCCACCCAGTTCACCCCACGCCCGCGGTGCGACTCTTGTACCCGTTGCCGGCCCTCGGTGAGCATTCGCAGAGTCACCCCGAAGCTGGCGTTCGCCGCCTGCGTGCCGGCGACGGACTGAAACAGCAGATCGACCGGGGCACCCCGTTCGAGCGCCGCCAGTTGGGTGGTGACGTGGGCGAGGCAGCACGCCTGGGTGGGGATGGCGAGCGTGTCGATCAACCGATCCAACAGCCGCAACACCGCTCCGACGGAGTCAACAGAATCGGCCGCCGGGTTCACCCCGAGGACGGCATCCCCGCACCCGTAGCTCAGCCCTTCCAGGGCACTCGCCAGAATGCCGCCGAGGTCGTCGGTCGGGTGGTTCGGTTGCACCCGCACCCCGAACACCCCCCGCCCGCCGAGCGTGTTCCGACACTGGCTGACCACCCGCACCTTCGCCGCCGCGCACACCAGATCCTTGTTCCCCATCAGCTTGGCCACCGCCGCCGCCATCTCCGGGGTGACGCCCCACTTCAGAGCGGCGATCGTCTCCCCGGTGGTGCGGTCGTCGAGCAGGAACTCGCGGAATTCGCCGACGGTGAGCGAGCCGATGGGGGCAAACGCGGTAGGATCGTGCGTGTCGAGGACGAGCCGGGAGACGTCATCGGTGTCGGGGTCGATGAGTGGTTCGGCGAGAAAAGCGGACAGCGGCAGGTCGGCGAGGGCACACTTGGCCGCCACCCGCTCCCGCTCGGACCGGGCCGCCAACCCCGCCAACCCGTCCCCCGCTTTCACCTCGTTCGCCCGCGCCAACAACTCGCCGAGGTCGGCGAACACGAACCGCTCGCCGCGGACGGTGTGGGAGTAAGGCATGGGCCTGGGGGTGGTGGGACGCGGTTCGGATCAGTCTATTCCGGGCGGGCGGTCGAGTGCCCCTCTGGGGGAGAACACGCGTCGCCCGCCCTGTCCGGGATGGTGCAGGCGTTGCCGCGGGCTGAGGGGCGCGCGATCTCGATATAGAATGAGTTCCATTCCGTACCCAAATGCGCCAGGGGCTGTCCCAGGCTCCCCAGGTCCGACAGCACCGGCGGGTGCGAGGTACACGTTCCATGCTCGATCAGCGTTGTGGGGTCCGCCGTGTGCTGTTCGCCATCTGCCTGATGACCGGTTGTCAGACATCACGCGGCGCGGATGTCGATTACGGCAAGCAGATCAAGCCGCTGCTCGAGGCCCGGTGCTACTCGTGCCACGGGGCACTCAAGCAGAAGGGCAAACTCCGCCTCGACACGGCCGCACTGGCGATCAAGGGCGGTGATTCCGGCCCGGCGGTGGTGGCGGGCGACCCCGCCAAGAGCGAACTGCTCGGGCGGGTGTCGGCGATGGGCAAGGAGCGGATGCCGCCGGAGCACGAGGGTGAGCCGCTGACCGCGCCGCAAATCGAACTCTTGCGGAAGTGGGTCGCGGCAGGGGCACCTCACCCGGCGGACGAGAAGCCGGAAGCCGACCCCCGCGACCACTGGTCGTTCAAACCGATCGCCCGCCCGCCGGTGCCCAAACCTAAGGCGACGGACTGGGTGAAGAACCCTATCGACGCCTTTGTCGCCAAGCGGCACGACGACCGCGGCCTGACGCCGCTCCCGGAGGCACCGCGGGCGGTGCTGCTGCGGCGGTTGTCGCTCGACCTGATCGGATTGCCGCCGACGCCCGAGGAGATCGCCGCCTTCCAGGCCGACGACCGCAAGGACTGGTACGAGCGGGCGGTGAAGCGGTTGCTCGACGACCCGCGGCACGGCGAGCGGTGGGCACGGCACTGGATGGACGTGTGGCGGTACAGCGACTGGTGGGGGCTGGGCAACGAGCTGCGGAACAGCCAGAAGCACATGTGGCACTGGCGGGACTGGGTCGTCGAGGCGTTGAACAAGGACACCGCGTACGACGAGATGGTCCGGCAGATGCTCGCGGCGGACGAGCTGTACCCGACCGACCCCGACAAGGTGCGGGCGACCGGCTTCCTCGCCCGCAACTACTTCCTGTTCAACCGCCACCAGTGGATGGACGAGACCGTCGAACACGTGGGCAAGGCGTTCCTCGGGCTGACGATGAACTGCGTCCGCTGCCACGACCACAAGTACGACCCGATCGCGCAGGTCGATTACTACCGCCTGCGGGCGTTCTTCGAGCCTTACCACGCCCGACTGGATGTGGTGCCGGGCGAGGTCGATCTGGAACGCAACGGCCTGCCGCGGGTGTTCGACGCCCGCCCGGACGAGCCGACCTACCGGTTCATTCGCGGCGACGAGAAGAACCCGGACAAGTCCCGCACGATCGAGCCGGGGGTACCCGCGCTGCTGACCCCGAAGCTCGCCGAGATCAAACCGGTCGAACTGCCGGTCGAGGCGTGGCAACCGCAGCGTCGGGCGTGGGTGATCGAGGGTCACATCGCCGCTGCCAAGCAGAAGGTGACGACCGCGGAAGCGGCCTTGGTCGCCGCGGAGAAACGCCTGACCGAAGTGAAGGCGAGTGCAACAAAGAAAGCCGAACCCACGAAGTCACCCGACGCAAGACTGACGAACGACACCAACCCGCTCGTCGCCGACGACTTCGCCAAGTTCGACAAGGACCGCTGGCAACTGATCGGCGGCGACTGGAAGCACACGGCGAACCGCCTCGAACAGAAGCAGGACGGCGCGAAGCGGGCCGCCCTCCGGCTGATCGCCAAACCGCCAAAGGATTTCGACGCCACCGTGCGGTACACCCTGCTCGGCGGCAGCAAGTGGCGGAGCGTCGGGTTGGGGTTCGACGCGGCCGACGGCGACCCGACGGACGACGCCGCGGCCGCCTACCACGAACAACAGGTATACGTGAGCGGCGTGGCCGGCGGGTCCAAAATCCATGCCGCGTACAACGACGGCGGGAAGTGGCACTACCCCCCGGCCCCGGCATTCCGCATGTTGTCGATCGTCCCGGACAAGGAGTACACCCTCCGCCTTCAGGTTCGCGGGACGTTGATCAACGCGTCGCTCAACGGCGAACCCGTCCTCGCCTGCACCACCCCGCTCGCGCGGCGGGACGGCCGACTCCAGATCACGACGTTCGACGCGCTCGCCGTGCTGCACGAGGTGCGGGTCGAACCGCTCGACCCGAAGGTCGAACTGCGACAGCCGGACAACCCCTCGGCCGGTGCGCCGGTCACCGTGGACTCCGCCGAGGCCGAGCAGCGGGTGGCGAAGGAGGCGGTGGCCGTGGCGCGGGCCGAACTGACGGCGGTTGAGTTGCGGGCGAAGGCCTGGCAACTGGCCTGGGCCGAGGGAGACGAGGGCCAGCGGCGTGACGCGCACACCGCGGCGATCAAGGCCGACCGCGAGGCGGCGGTGGCCCGTGCGAGGCAGGCGGTGGCCGCGGCCGAACGCGACGTGAAACGTTCCGCCAAAGAGAATACGACAGCCACGAAGGCGTTGCAGTCCGCCAAGGCCGCCCTCGACAAGGCGACCGCGGCCGCCGCCGCCGAAGTCAAGCCGACGGACAAGTTGCCGGAGTTCGTCGGAGCCCGGTGGACGCCGACGCGGTTCCTGAGTTCCGGGGCCGACGATCCCGCCCCGCCGTTCACGCCCCGCAGCACCGGCCGCCGTACAGCGCTGGCGAAGTGGGTCACCGACCCTCGCAACACGCTGACCGCTCGCGTAGCGGTGAACCACATCTGGGCGCGCCACATCGGCACACCGCTGGTCCCGACCGTCTTCGACTTCGGCCGCAAGGGCCAGCAACCGACGCACCCCGAACTGCTCGACTGGTTGGCGAGCGAACTGATCGAAAGCGGGTGGAGCATGAAACACCTGCACCGCCTGATCGTCACGTCGGCGACGTACCAATTGGCGGGGACAGGCCCCGCCGCCGAGGCGAACGCCGCCAAAGACCCCGACAACGTGCAGTTGTGGCGGCGGACCCCCGTCCGACTGGAGTCGCAGGCCGTGCGGGACAGTCTGCTGTCGCTCGCGGACTCGCTTGACCCGAAACTCGGTGGGCCGTCGGTGCTGCCCGCCCAACAGGCCGACTCGAAGCGGCGTAGCCTCTACTTCTTCCACTCGAACAACGACCGCAACCTGTTCCTGACGACGTTCGACGAGGCCCTCGTCACCGACTGTTACCGCCGCGAACAGAGCATCGTCCCCCAGCAGGCGCTGGCGATGACCAACAGCCGGCTGGTACTTGACCTCTCAAAACCGATCGCGGAGCGGATGACCAAGCACCTCGCCGCCTCCGGTCGTCCGGCGAACGACGAGACATTTACTCGCGCAGCGTTCCTCCTGCTGCTGGCGGGTGACCCGACGGACAAGGAACTCGCCGCCTGCTCGCGGGCACTCGACGAGTGGCGGAAGTTGCCCGAAGCCGGGTCGGGGGCTGCCGCCACGGCGTTCGCACGGGCCAACCTGGTGTGGGTGCTGCTCAACCACAACGATTTCGTCACCGTCCGCTGAGGGTTGTCCCGATGACGATTTTCTCTTCCGGGCCGATGACCCGCCGGCGGATGCTGTCCGGGTTCGCCTCGCTCGCTGCCGCGGCGATGCTCCACCGGGACGGCTTTGCCGGCGATGGCAAGTGGACCCCGCCCGACGGGAAACCGCACTTCAAGCCGAAGGCGAAGAGCGTCATCTGGCTGTTCATGAACGGCGGGGTGAGCCACATGGAGAGCTTCGACCCGAAGCCGATGCTCACCAAGTACGCCGGCAAGACGATCAAGGAGACGCCGTTCGCGGACGCCCAGGACCCGAAGAAACTGGCGATCGAGCGATTGGTCGTCCCGGACGGCAACGGCAACCAGCGGAACACCCTCTATCCCTTGCAGGTCGGATTCAAGAAGTACGGCAAGAGCGGCATCGAGGTGAGCGACTGGTTCCCGCACATCGGCGGGCAGGTGGACCGCCTGGCAGTGGTGCGGTCGATGTGGACGACCGACAGCAACCACGGCGCCCAGACCCAGTTCCACTCCGGCCGGCACACGAACGACGGGGCGTTCCCGAACCTGGGCGCGTGGGTGCATTACGGCCTTGCTTCGCTCAACGACGACCTGCCCCAGTACCTGTCGTTCGGCAACCGCGAGTACTGGAACAAGAAGGACGGGCACTACCTCGGCCCGGCCCACGACGCCGTGCCGTTACGGGTGGACCCCGCCAACCCACTCGACTTCGCCAAGCCGGAGCGGCCGCTCTCCACCAGGGCGAAGGGGGTGGGCGTCGATCTGCTGAAGGATTTGCACGCCGAGCGGGCCGCGGAGTCGCCGAAGGACGCCGCGCTCGAAGCCCGGATCGCCTCCTACGAGTTGGCGTTCCGCATGCAGCGGTCGGTGCCCGAGGCGGTCGATTTCTCGAAGGAGACGGCCGAGACGAAAAAGCTGTACGGGCTGGACCTGCCGCACTGCCGCGACTTCGGCATGCAGATGTTGGCCGCCCGGCGACTGGTTGAGAAGGGCGTTCGGTTCATCCAGGTGCAGCACGGCGGCGGCGGGGCCGGGGCGTGGGACGCACACGGCGGGCTGAAGGCGAACCACGAGACGAACGCGATGGCGGTCGACCAGCCGATCGCCGCCCTGCTGGAAGACCTGCACGCCCGCGGGCTACTCGACGAGACACTGGTGGTGTTCGCCACCGAGTTCGGCCGCACGCCGGGGTCGCAGGGGTCGGACGGCCGCGACCACCACATCTTCGGGTTCAGCGTGTGGATGGCCGGCGGTGGCATCAAGGGCGGGGTGGTGCACGGGGCGACCGACGAGATCGGCTTCCACGCGACCGAAGACCGGCACTACGTGACCGACATCCACGCCACCATCCTGAACCGCCTCGGGCTGGACTCCCGCCGCCTGGAGATCCCCGGCCGCAAGCGGCTCGACATCGACCACGGGAAGGCGATCGAGGCGATCCTCACCTGAGGGACGCGTCCGCCGTCAGGCGGGTCAACTCGGATTGGTCTTGAGGGTATCGCTAGTCGCCAGATGCCGTCAATCTCCCGCCGTTCGGGGTCGGAAGGGCTAGCACAAGGCAACTCCCAACTCGAATCCCGATCATGTGTGCCAAGTGAATCGCCGCTGGCGTTCCACACTGGATTCAGACACGAGATCAGAACAGTTCGCTTCGTCACGCGATCCTGGTGCCCACAGAACGACACAATTCGGCATAGTTCCATTGGCACGCCATAGCTCTCCTGCCGCCCGTACCGAACGGCGTCTCTGAAGCTCACGTCCGGTTGGGCGGCAGTTCGTTCGGGCCGAACGACGGCGGGGTGGCGCCGGACTCGGAGGTCATCCGCGTTCCCAGACACAGACGTGAACTCGGCCCCTCGGTGGTTCAGTCGCTGGAGATCCGAACACTCCAGCGGGACAGGACATCCTCGGCCAAGGTGGGCCAGTTGACACCCACACCAGCACTTCCAACCCTCGTGGTGTCATCTCCCCCCGCGAAGTCGTCAGCGGCCAGTACCGGAGGCGCGCGGGTCTTTTCGTGAGAGGAACGCCAACCCCTCGGTTCGGCCCGCCCGTGCGGGTGCGGGGGCATCACCCTGGTGGGGTTCCACCCAGGACTGATGGCCGATCAGGCCGAAGGGGCCGGCCAAGAACGACAGGGGTGCCAAGGAGATCGCCAGTTCGTCGGAGGGCGGATCGGCGATGTCTTGCGGGTTGGTGTTCCCCGCAGTGAGGGCGAACGTGCGGTCGGCGATCAGGTAGTCGCCGGGGAACGTGGCGGCGTTGCTGTACTGGAACACCTTCAGGGCGGCGCTGTCCACGATCCAGAGGTGGCCCACGTTGTTCGGGTCGAGTGTGATGCCAGTCGGGCTGCCGTTGGCCGGGTCGATCCGCCACCCGCCGAGCAGCGACCCGCCGAGCGTGTACTTGTACACGGTGTCGGTTGCGGAGTCGTCCACCACCCAGAACGAGCTGCCGTCGGTCACCACCCCTTTCGGGTTCGTGTTGTAGGTGGCGAGGGCGAAGTTGCTCGCCGCCTTCTGCGTCCCGCTCAGCCGGCTCGCCGCTCCGGTGAATTTGTACAACCGGCCGACCCGTCCCTCCGCGGCCACGATCCAGATGTCCGTACCGTTGGTGGTGATCCCTTCCACCACCGCCTTACTCGACAGGCCGGTCGTCCACGATCCGAGCAGCGATCCCGACGGCGAGTACACGTACACCGTTCTGTTCGCGTCGAGCACCCACACCCGCGTCCCCTGGGCGTTGCTGGCGGCCCCCCGCGGGGCGGTGTTGCCGGTCGCCAGGGCGGTGTTCGCGTTGGTCGAACCGACCGCCCCGTACTGGAAGGTGCGATCGGTGGTGCCGTCGTTGACGACGAAGAACTTGGTCCCCTCGCTGGGGGCGGTGGCGACGACCGTGCGTCCGCTCAGGAACTGCCCGGCAGTGAGTGACACGGTGAGCGACCCGCCCGCGGCCTCGACCGAATAAGTGCCGGCGGCCATGTGGCGGAACGAGTACTCCCCGAACGCCCCGGCGGTGGTGGTCGCGACGACGAGTCCGTTCTGCTTGAGCGTGACCGTCGCCCCCTCCACCGGGTAGCCGCTCGGGTAGAGTACCCGGCCGAACACCCCGCCGCGGTCGTCCTGGTCGACCTTCACGAGGTAAAAGTCTCGGGCGTCTCCCGCCGGGGAGGGCAGCGTCACCTGACCAGACCCGGTGTCGAAACCGGAGGTAGCGGCGTCGTAGGTGCCGAACACACTCACCGATCCGTCGGCACCGACCGCCGGCATGGCGAACCGGCCGGCCGGCCGAACTGAACGGAAGTCGCCGGCGGCCGATAGCTTCAGCAGGTAGCCGTCGGTGGTCGCACCGGACCGCTGGTCGACCAGTGCCTCGGCCGGACCGGGGTCGAAGTCGACCACCCCCGTCCCGGTCAGGTAGACGTGGCTGTACACGTCGCCGGCGGCGTCGGTCGTCATTACAGCGGTGTTGACGTGGTTCCACCCTTCGAGCTGCTTGGCCCACAGCAGGTTGCCGTCGCCGTCGTACTTGGCCAGGTAGCCGTCCCACCCGTCCGTCCGCGTGACCGTCGGACCGGAGGGGCCGAACGACGCCGACCCGTACCCGGTGTACAGGTTCCCCGACACATATACGGCGTTGCCGGCGTTCGGGTCGGTCGCGTTCGGGTCGTGGTAGGCGGCCGACCCGCCGTACCCGACGCTCGCCCCGCTGCCGCCGATCTGGCGGGTCCAGAGGAAGTCGCCGGTCGCGGAGTCGATGCGGCTGACGTAGGCGTCGTACCCGCCCTTCCGGGTCATCGTCTGCGAGCCGAAGGCGATCGTCGGCGAGTTCGATCGGCCCCACAGGTAGGCGTTTCCGACCGAGTCGACCGACAGGATTCCACTCTCGGTGCCGGTGCCGCCCGCCCGCTGGGCCCAGGCGAACGACCCGTCGGCGTTCAGGCGGGCGACGAACATGTCGTCGCTCCCGGCCGAGATGAGTACGTCGCGGTTGCCGGGATAGCTGGCGGCCGCATCGAAGTCGGCGGTACCGGTGAAACCCCCGCCGATGAGAACAGCACCGTCAGGCAGCACGCCGATCGGCCGAGGCATGAGGGTCGCCCCGGCACCGCCCACCGTCCGCACCCACCTGACAGTGCCGTCCGACGAGAGTGTCGCGACCAGGGCGTCCGGTTCGCCGGACGCGTTCACACCGCCGTGGTAGGAATAGGTGCTCCCGTCCGCGTTCACGCCGGTGATCTCGGCCGGACCGGTGAACGCGGCGCCGAACGCGACCGTCCCGTTCGGTGCGACGGCTACGGAGTTCCAGGCCCCGGAATTGGCGGACACGCCTGCCCCCGGCCCTGCGACCTGCCGCGCCCACAGGAAGGTGCCATCCGGGGCGAATTTCGCCACGAAGGAGTCGTCCCCGCCGGCACTGGTGAGCGAACGAGTGGCCGGACCGGGGTCGAGGTCGATCGCCCCCTGGAACCCGCCGGACACGTACACGTTCCCGTCGGCATCCAGCGCGGAGCTGCCGACACCGCTCACCATCTCGGCACCGAACGCGTGGGCGAACCCGGTAGGAACAGCGCGGTCTTCCAGGGTTTCGAGCGTGGCCCGCAGGTGCGGCCGGGCGCTGGCGGGGGAGGTGGCGGGCCGGAGCCAGGATCGCAGGGCCATGGGCATTCTCACTCGGGGTTTCGGTGTGCCGTCACCCCCAGTGCGCCGTTGCCCCCGAACTGCCATCACGAAAAATGTCGGCCGTCAGCGTTTGGGTCGGATCGCCTTTTCCCGCCACTCCTTGGCGAGGTCGGCCTTCCCTGCTGCCTCGTACAGGTCGGCCAGCCGTTCCGCCGTTTCGAGTAGGTACTCGTGAGCGTCCGGCGACAACTTCGCGGACCGCTCTTTCATCCCGGCGTACCCCTTCGTGAGGAACGGTTCTGCCTCGGCGGCTTTCTTCTGCCCGAGCAGAGCCACTCCGAGGGCGGCGGTGGTGCGGAACGTCTCCCAGCCGTCCGCCCATTTGTCTTCGCGGAGCTTGAGCGATTGTCGAAAGGCCATCTCAGCCTCGGAGAACCTTTTCGCATCGATCAGGTTGTCCCCCTGATCGCCCAGGGCGTCCGCCACCTCGACCGTGTCCTTCCCGTGCCGCTTCTCGGCCGAGTCGAGCACCTGGTGAAAGAGGGCTTCCGCCTTGTCGAACTCGCCCGCCCCTTGCAGTGCTGCTGCCAACGAACTTTGGGCCGACCGAATCTTGTCCGGGTCGGGCGGTTTCTCCGCGCTCAACCCTTTGAGGTGTTCCTCTTTCAATCGGACCGCTTCCCGATAGGCGGCCCGCGAGGCAGCCGTGTCCCCCTTCTTCTGCAACGTGTGGCCGAGGTTGTGGTGAACGCTGCGATCCGTGGGGTCCAGACTGATGGCATTTTTGTACGCCGCGACGGCGTCGTCGTACTTGCCCGCACTGCTCAGCGCCATCCCGAGGTACTGGTGAACGACGGCGTCCGTCTCTCCCAGGCGGAGGGCCTCCCGCAGTTCCGCCGCGGCCTCGTCCGGTCGGCAACTGTGGTACAGCGCGACGCCCAGATTCCGCCGCAGTTCGCTATTCTTCCCGTTCAGGCGGACCCCTTCCCACAAGCTGGCGACGGCGTCTTCGAAATTCCCCTGTTTGAACTGTGTCGTGCCCAGTGCCGACCACAAGTCGACCCACCCCTTGTTCTGCCGAAGGCCGAGCCGCAACTCGGCGACGGCGTCATCCAACTGCCCCATCTCCGCGAGCACGAGGCCCAGGTTGCACCGGGCGGGGATGTACTCGTCCTTGAGGCGGAGCGCGTGGCGGTATTCGGCGGCCGCCTCCTCCAACCGCCCCCCCGCCCGCAGCGCGTTCCCCAGATTGAAGTGCGGTTGGGGGTCTCGCTCGTTGATTCGGCTCGCCTTCCGGTAGGCGGCCGTGGCCTCATCCAGTTGTCCGAGATCGAGGTGGGTGTTTCCCAGGTTGAGAAACGCCCCGAGGTGCCGCGGGTTCAGTTCCCCCGCCCGGCGGTAAGCGGCGATCGCTTCCCCCGAGTTGCCGCTGAAATAGAGGCCGTCGCCCAGCGCGAAGTGAGCCACCCCGGCGTCCGGTGCGGAGGCGACGGCAGCCCGAAAGTACCCGACGGCGAGGTCGTGTCGGGGCGGGTTCGCGACGGTCAACGAGTAGCCGAGTTCGAGGTTCAGAGCGAGATCGGCCGGATACTGCCGCTGGCCGCGGGTGAGGACGGCGAGGGCCTCCTTGGGACGATTCACCTCCCGCAGGGTCATCCCGAGGAGGCAGAGGGTGGTCGGCGGTTGGGTGTCCAATTCGGCCGATTTCGCCAGCCGGGAGAGCGTGTCGGCGTCGAGGGCCTTGACGGCCTCACGGATCTTTGTGCGCCACGGGTCAGGGTCGGTCGCCTGTGCCACCGCCATCAGGTGCCGGACTCGTGCTGCCCGATTCGGGTGGTCAACGCCACCCGACACGATCACCGCCCAGTCGACGAGAGCCGCGGCCAACTCGTCACGGATGGTGCGCGCGGAGAGCAGACGGCCCGCCTCCTCCGCCGGGAGTGCCTCGACGTCGATCCCGAAGGCGCGGAACGTCTGGTGGTAGTCACCATCGCCCCGAGAGGAGGCCAGGAAGTCGTTGTTGATCCCGAAGTGGAGTGGTGACAGGTCTCGCAGGCTGGCGGCCGTCCGTACGTCCCGCAGTTGTTCACGGATGTCGATCTGGAGTTCCTCGCTCCCGTCAACGGACTGAAGCAACGCTCGCCCCCGGTTCAATCCCTCTTCCGCACGCCCCCAGTCTTTCGCCCGTCGACGGGCGGCCACTTCGGTGCCGAGCAGGTGAGTGACGAGGTGCTCGGTCTCTTCTCGCTTCAGCCGGGCGGAGCGGTCTCCCTCATCGGCCCGATCACGAGCGGTCGCGGCCTCTTTCGCCTGCCAGATGACGACCGGGGTGACCAGGGCAGCCACGCCCAGAGTGACCCCGGCGCCGATCACCTTCGCCCGGTTCCGGCGGATGAATTTTCGCACGCGGTAGCCGACCGACTGTGGGCGGGCAACGACAGGCTGATCGGTCAGGAAGCGGTCGACATCGGCGGCGAGGGCGGCGGCCGAGTCGTACCGTCGTTCGCGATCCTTTTCCAGGCACCTCATCACCACGCAGTCGAGGTCCCCGCGCAACTGCTGGGATAACCGTCGCGAGTCGGCCTTGTTGGCGTCGGCCAGCGTGGTGAGTGCGGCGGCGTCCAGGGTGCTCACCCGCGCGCTCGGGCGGGGCGGATCGTCTTCCCGGATGACTCGCCGCATCTCGTCCGGGCCGACCTGCCGCAGTGCTTGCGGGAGGATCGGGGTGGTGCCGGTGAGCAGTTCGTACAGCAACACGCCGAGGGAGTACACGTCCGTGCGGGTGTCCACATCCAGGCTGCTCTCCCCGGCCTGTTCGGGGGACATGTAAAGGGGCGTGCCGATCAGTTGGGCGAACCGCGTGTAGATGGTCTTGTCGGACAGGGACGTGCCCACCGCCTTGGCCACGCCGAAGTCGATCACCTTCACCGCCGCGGCCACGTCGTGAACCGCCACGAGCACGTTCGACGGCTTGAGGTCGCGGTGGATGACCCCCTTCTGGTGGGCGTGCTGGACCGCCCGGCACACCTGCCCGAACAGTCCCAGTCGCTCACGTACGGTCAGCCGGTTGGCGTCGCAGTGGTCGGTGATGCGGGCCCCCTTCACCAACTCCATGACGAAGTACGGCCGCCCGGTCGGGGTGGTTCCGGCGTCCAGCACGCGTGCGATGTGGGGGTGGTCCATGAGCGCCAGCGCCTGCCGCTCGGCCTCGAACCGGGCGAGCACCGCCCGAGAGTCCATCCCCGGCTTGATCAACTTGACGGCCACCCGCCGACGGAGCGGGGCGGTCTGTTCGGCGACGAACACCAGCCCCATCCCGCCTTCGCCGATCTGCTCCATCAGCCGGTACGGCCCGACGGTACTGCCCACCCCTTCCACCGCCGGCAGATACGTTTCGGTCCGGTCGCCGGCATCCGCGAGCACGGCTGGCACTTCCAACCGGGTGCCGGCGTCGTAAGCCGCCAGGAGAGATTCCACCTCCCGTCGCAAAGCTTCATCTGTCCCGCACGCCCGATCCAGAAAGGCCGCCCGTGCCTGCCGGTCGGAAATCTCGACTGCCGCCGCGAACACGGATTCGTCTGCCCGCTCCATCGCCCCCTCCTCGCCGGCCGGTTGCCGAAACCGTTGCCGTTCCAACCCAGTGCGACATCCACGCCCGGAACCCGTCACGGATTCTCGGACGAATCGGCTGCCATCCGACGGGCGAGCCACGCCCGCGCGTACCGCCAGTGCCGCTCGACGGTGGCGGTGGACACCCCCAGGGCGGCGGCGGCTTCCACCGACGTCATTCCGGCGAAGAATCGCAGTTTCACCAGCTCCGCTTTCTCCGGATGGTCGGTGGCGAGTTGGGTGAGCGCCTCGTCCAGCGCGAGCACATCGACTTCCGCTTCATCCGCCGCCACGTCGGCTGGCAGTTCCATCCGCGTGCAGTCACCGCCACGTTTCAATCGCCCCTTCCGACGCGCCTGTTCGACGAGGATGCGGCGCATCGCCTCGGCCGCAGCGCCGAAGAAGTGTCCGCGGCCGTTCCACACCGGGTTCGGGCCAGGGCCGACCAGCCGCAGGTACGCCTCGTGGACCAAGGCGGTCGGCTGGAGGGTCTGCCCCGGCCGCTCGGCCGCCAGCCGTGCCGCGGCCAGTTGTCGAAGTTCGGCGTAGACCAGCGGGAGCAACTCGGCCGCGGCGGTCGGGTCGCCCGCGGCCGCGGCGTCCAGGAGTTGGGTCACGGCAGCCATGCTGCCAAGGTATCAGCCCGGCAGCACGTCGCAATCCTTCCAAGTTTCGAACTGCTGTTCGTCTACGGCAACGGCAATTGTCGCCGCCATGCAGTCGACCTCGCTACTCGGAGAGGCGGTACTCGTCTGGTGAGGGGTGAGGGGGGAACTGGGGATCACAGCCCGGCCAGCGGGGCGTCGGTGTCGCCGAACTTATCAGAGTGCCACGAGAGAGAAATCAACGGAAACCTAACGAAAAAACGCCACCTGCGAGGGCTAACAGGTGGCGTTTGAGTGGAGGCGGCGGGAATCGAACCGGCCGCCAAAACTCCTGAACATAAGACCACACTGACAACCGGCGGTGCGAAATCCGGTGCAGTCGTAGAACCCGACCCGCTCGCCGCGTTCGTGGCGAGCCTGAGTGCCGAACAGCGGGCGACTCTCGTCGCCCAGTTGACCGGCGGGTGAACCGAACCCGTGCTGACACGGATTCCAAGGAAAAACAACCTATTGCATCTACTGCTTCTGCTCGCGGATGCAGTGGATGCGGTGGGCGTTGATGACCAACTTACACCACACCCACTGCTGCACACGCCCCAGTCGCCGCCCTCGGGTTGGGCAGCGGTCCCAGCCCGCCGTCGAACGCGTCGGCGTTCCCGAACGCCCACTCGATGCCGTTCCGCCGGCGGTACAACTGTCACCCTTCCGCCGTACGCGCCCGAGTTGAACACGGCCGGGCAGCCGTAGCTGGACCTGCGGCAGTACTATTGGTCGAACCGCGTCTACCCGACAAGGATCGACTTGGAGGAGGCCGCGGTGAGCGGATGGCGGGCCGTCTGCATAACCGCCGAGCGGGTCAAGAGGGTGTGCCGGTGCGACTACCCCGACCCCGGCACGTCACTACTGGGAACCGAACTCGCTCGGGTGGGAGAGGGGTCAGTGGGCGGGGATGTAAGCGTACCCGCGAGCCTGCCAGTTGATGACCGCCGATACGGCCGAGGCGGCGATCTGAACGTCCTTCCGCACCCCGCGGGCGTCCAGCCCCTTCCGGGCGAGCGACTGGCCACACACCTGCACCTCGACGCCGGCCTTGGTCAACTTCGCCAGCAGGTCGGACGCCGGGTGCGGCTGACCGGTGGCCGCCTTGTACGCCGCGTCGTCCAGGGCAACGACCGTGGCATCGCCGTGCAGCACCACCGTCACCTTCGTGTTCACGCTCGGGCCGAACGCCCCGGCCAGGTTGAGCAGTGTCGCCACCCGTTCCAGCCCGGCCGGCGGCTTGGCCGCGTCCTTGACGGCAGTCACGTCGAACACCACCTTGCCGTCCTTCTGCGGCAGCTCGACCGCGTTCGGGATCTCGACCACCGCCCCGTACCCCGGCACCACCGGCGACACCGCCGCCGGTTTCTTCTCCTCCTTCTTCGGCTCCGCCTTGGGAGCGTCCTTTTTCGGCTCGTCCATCGAGCGGGTGAACACGACCAGGTAGTTGTCCTTGAGCAGGTCTTTCACCTCGTCGGCCTTCTCGAACCCGGCGGCGGCGACCTCCTTCTCCACCACCTCTTGCCCGGCCCGCACGTGGTTGAGCGTCCACGCCGAACTCACGCCTTCAATGCGCTTGAAGTCGACGATCACCAGCTTGCCGCCCGGCTTGATCGCGCGGTGCAGGCTGGCCAGGGTGCGGTGCGGGAACTCGAAGTGGTGGTAGGTGTCGCACACGAACGCCACGTCCACCGACCCCTTCGGCAAATCCACCGCATCCTCGTTACACAGCACCGGGGTGACGTTCTTCAGCTTCGCCTCGCGGCTCGTCTTCTGAATGTGCTCCAGGAATTTGGCCGAGATGTCCACCGCGTACACCTGCCCCTCGTCGCCGACCGCCTTGGCGAACAGGCGGGTGTGCAGGCCGGTCCCCGCCCCCACGTCGGCCACCACCATGCCCGGCTTCAGCCCGCACGCCGCCACCAGTTTCTCGCGGTGGACGTACACCTCCCGGCTCTCCCCCTCGAAGGTGCCCTTGTACTTCTCCACGTCCGGGTTCTTGAACGCGTCGTTAATCCCCGGCTTGACGCTCTTCTCCTGAGTGAACGCGGAGGGAACGGCCAACAGCAGGGCGACGACGACCAGGGGGCGCATCACGACACCTCTTGATTGGGGGCGGGCGAAGGTTCGGGCGGAGTTTCGGCTAACGAGACCACCGTGTCCTGTTTACGGTACAGCATCCAGTACACCACCGGAACCAGCACGAGGGTGAACGCGGTGGACACCACCAGCCCGAAGATGAGCGACCACGCCAGCCCGCTGAACACCGGGTCAAGGGTGATCGGCCACGCCCCGAGCATTGCGGCGCCGGCGGTGAGCAGGATCGGCCGGAACCGCACTGCCCCGGACTCGATCAGGGCTTCCTTCAGCGTCGCCCCGCGGGCGCGGACGTGCTGGATGAAGTCGAGCAGCAAAATCGCATTCCGGTCGGCGATCCCGGCCAGAGCGATCATGCCGATCATCGCCGTGGCGGTGAAGTAGATCGGGTTGGCGTACCCGCCGACGGTGCTGCCGATCGACACGTTCAGCAGGTAGAACCCCGGCATGATGCCGATGACGGTGAGCGGGATAGAGATCATCTGCACCAGCGGGATGAGGTAGCTGCCCGTCTGGTAGACCATGAGAATGTAGATGAGCAGCAGCGCCCCGCCGAACGCCAGCCCCAGGTCGCGGAACACGTCGAGTGTGATCTTCCACTCCCCCTCTCCGGTCCACACCACCTCGGAGCCGTTCGGCGTCGGACTGTCCTTCAGCTTGAACATCAGGCCAATGATCGCCTCGGCCGGGGTGCGGCCGGCGGTGTCACCGTACACGTACCCCACCCGCCGCAGGTTCTTGTGGTAGATGGTCTGCTCGGCCGGGGCCTCGACGAACGCGCCCAACTCGCCCACCTGAATGATCTCGCCGGTGCCGGTCTTCACCCCCAGGCGGGTCAGGTTCGTCAGGCTGGCCCGCTCGGCCGGCGGCAGTTGGAGCAGGATGGTGAGCGGGTTCAACTCCCGCGGCAGGTGGGCCGCCCCGGCGCGGAAGTGCTGCACGCTCCCTTCCCCGGGGGCCATGCCTTGCAGGCCCACCCGCAGCGTGTTGGCGATGTCTTCCGTGCTCACCCCGGACAGCGACGCCTTCTCCTTGTCCACCCGGAACACGTACCGCGACCGCTCCTTCTCGAACGTGTCGTCCACGTCCACCACGTCTTTCTCTTTGTTGAACAGCCCGCGGACGTGCCGGGTGTCCGCCCGCACCTCGTCGTAGCTGCGGCCGGGCTTCGGGTACACCTCGGCGACGAGCGTGCTGAGCACCGGCGGGCCGGGCGGCACCTCGACGATCTTGATGCGGGCGTTGTGCCGGTCGGCCACCGCCTTCAACTGGTCCCTCACCCGCAGCACGAGGGCGTGACTCTGCTGCTCGCGGTCCTCCTTGGCGATCAGGTTCACCCGCAGGTCGCCGCGGTGCGGCTCCTGCCGCAGGTAGTAGTGCCGCACCATGCCGTTGAAGTCGATGGGCGAGGCGGTGCCGGCGTAGCTCACGACCTCCTTCACCTCCCGGGCGGTCCGCACGCTGTCGGCGAGGTCCTTGAGGGCCGCGTCCGTCTGCTCCACCGTCGAGCCTTCGGGCAGGTCGACCAGCACCTGGAACTCGTTCTTGTTGTCGAACGGGAGCATCTTGAGCGGCACGTACCCGAGCGCCGGCAGGGCCATCGACCCGAGCAGCAGGAGGGCGACGAACGCGATCAGCCCCCACGCCGCCAGCCGGCTGTTGAGGAACGGGGTGAGCACCGCCTTGTAGATGCGATACGTCAGCGTTTTGTCGGTCTGCACCGGGGCGTGCCCGCCCTTGCCGTATACCCCCTTCAGAACCTGGTAGCTCAGCCACGGGGTGACGGTGAACGCCACCACCATCGACATGAACATGGCCACCGGCA
>CAYMHO010000068.1:17554-24971 GCA_964390195.1 uncultured Fimbriiglobus sp.
AGCCACGGGGTGACGGTGAACGCCACCACCATCGACATGAACATGGCCACCGGCACGTTCAGCGCCATCGGCTGCATGTACGGCCCCATCATGCCGGTGATGAACAGCATGGGCAGGAACGACACCATCACCACCAGGGTGGCGACGATGATGGGCGGGCGGACCTCGTTCACCGCCGTCAGCACCGCCTTCTTGGGCGGCTCTTTTTTCAGCCCGAAGTGGCGGAAGATGTTCTCCACGTCCACGATCGGGTCGTCCACCACCAGCCCGAGGGCGAGGATGAGGGCGAACAGGGTGACGCGGTTGATCGAGTACCCGGCCAGATAGTTAACCAGCAGCGTCAGGGCGAAGGTGAGCGGCACCGCGGTGACGACGACCAAAGCCTCCCGCCAGCCGAGGGCGAACATGACGAGCGCCGACACGATGACGATGGCGAGGCCGAGTTCGCGGATCAGTTCGTCCACCTTCTCCTTCGCATTCTCGCCGTTGTTGCGGGTGATTCGCACCTCCACGTCGTGCGGGATGACGTCGGCCTTCAACTCCTCCACCTTCACCTCGATCGCCTGTGACACGCCGACGGCGTTGCTCCCCTTCCGCTTGGCGACGCCCACCGTGACGGCCGGGAAGTCGCCCGCCGGCGCGTGCTCCCCGGCCCCCTTGCCGAAGCTGATGCGGGTGTAGTTGGCCGGCTCCTCCGGCCCGTCGGTGAAGGTGGCCACGTCCCGCAGGTACACCGGCCGGCCGGCAAACACCCCGACCACCAGAGTGGCGAGTTCCTGCGACGAGCCGATGAACGGCCCGCTCTCGACGGCCACCTCGCGGTTGTCCGCCCGGATCACCCCGGCCGGCACGTTCACGTTCGCCCCGACCAGCACCCGGTTCACGTCCAACACGGTCACCTGTCGTGAGGCCATACGCTCCGGGTCGAGCAGCACCCGCATCTGCCGCTTCCGCCCGCCGACCACCTCCGTGCGGGCCGTGTCGGGCACCCCTTGCAGGGCCACTTCCACCTGCTCGCCCACCCGCCGCAAGGTGAAGTCGTCGGCCGTTTTGCTCCACAGGGTGACGTTCACGAACGGCACGTCGTCGATCTCGACCGGCTTGACCACCCACCCGGTGACGCCGGGCGGCACCTGGTCGGTACTCATGGCGATCTTGTTGTGCAGCTTGACGAGGCTGTTCTCGCGGTGCTCGCCGACGTAGAAGCGGACGGTGACGATCGCCTGCCCCGGCCGGCTCATGCTGTACACGTACTCCACCCCGTCCACCTGGTACAGCAGGCGTTCCAGCCGGGTGGACACCTGCTGCTCCACCTCCTCGGCGCTCAGGCCGGGGGCGGTCACGTACACGTCCGCCAGCGGGACGACGATCTGCGGCTCCTCCTCCCGCGGGGTCAGGATCAGCGCCGCCGCCCCGCACCCGAGCATCACCAGGATGACGAGCACCGACAGGTTGCCGTTCAGGAACGCTTCGATGACGCGGGAGATCACCCCGCCGTCGGCTTTGGTGGTGGACATGGGCGGTGTGTCTGGTGAGTTATTTGGCGGGCAACGCGACCCGTTCGCCGGCGGCCACGCCGGACAGGATTTCCACCTTGCCGTTGGTCTCGCGGCCGAGGCGGACGAACCGGCGGGTGAGGTGGCCGTGGCCGTCCTCCACCTCGATCAGGTCGAGTTGCCCCCGCTGCTGGAGGGCGGCCGCCGGCAGCCAGACGCGGTCGGCCGTGCCGACGGGGATGACCAGCCGCCCGAACATGCCGGGGAGCGTCGGGCTGCCGGTCTGCACTGGCAGGGCCAGTTTCACCACCACCGATCGGCTGGCAGTCTGCGCCAGCGGGACGATCTCGCGCACGCTGGCGTCGACGGACAGGTTGTTGGCGTCGATGCGGAGCAAGAGTTTCTGCCCAAGCTTGATGCCCGCGGCCAGGCTCTCGGGCACGTTGGCGTGCAGTTCCAGGTCGTTCGGGTCGTAGATGCTGAGCAGCGGTTTGCCGGGGGCGGCCACGTCGCCGGGGTCGGCGAAGCGGTCGGCCACCACCCCGTCGGTGCCGGCGGCGATCTTGGCGTAGGTGAGCAGCACGTCGACCCGGCCGATGGCCTCCTTCGCCCGCTTCACCTGCGCCTCGGCCACCTTGTACGCCCCTTCCGCCTTACTCTTCTCGTCGGCACTGACGGCGGACAGGTTCCTGACCCGCTCGTAGTCGCGGGAGCGGGAGGCGAATTCCGCCTCGGCGACGGTGAGGGCGGCGGACGCCTCCCGCTGCTGGGCGAGCAGGTCGCGGTCGTCCAGGGTGATGATTGGCGCTCCGGCCTTCACCGCGTCGCCGGGCCGCGGCTTCACCTCGCGGATGGTGGCGAGCAACTGGCTGGACACGTCCGTCCGCTTCCTCGGCTGCACCGACCCGACGGCAGTGATCGTCTCGGCCTCGGTCGTCCGCTCGGCGACGACGAGCGTCCGCCCGGTGGCGGACGCCTTTTCGACCGGTTCGACGCCGGGGTGGACCTTCTCGTGGAACGCCCCGCCCATCCAGGCCAGGAACAGCCCCAGCCCGGCGAGGGCGGCGGTGACGAACACCACGGTTTTCAGCACCCCGAACACGCGAGCGGCGGCGGATCGGGGCGGGGCGTCGGCGGTCATCGCTCACCGGGAGTGGGCAGGGATTGGGATTCCGTTTCGGAGTGATCTGGCCGCGACCGCGGCGTGCACGACTCGGCCATTCAAGTGCTCACGCCCATCTTGGGCAGCACCCACATCTGCAACACGAACCAGACGATCACGATTCCGACGGCGAGGATGACGGTTTCCACGGTACGACTCCTCCGGGGTGAAGTGGTCATTTCTTGTCGCCCTTCTTCTCGTCCTTGGCGGGCACCGGGTGGTTCTTGTGCGCCTCGTCGAACCCGTCCTTCACGAACTTGCTCACCACCTCGGCGTGCGCCTGGATCAACTTCACCACCTCCTGGTCCTTCGACGTCTCCGTCACCTTCACCCCCTTCTCCGTCTTCTCCACCGTCATCTCGACTTTGTCGTAGTGCTTGAAGATCTCGGCGAACAGCGGGTCACGAAGGCGGATGCCGTTGCCGTCCTTCACCCGCTTGTGCATCGCCACCGCGTGCTCCTGGATCTTCGCCGCCACGTCCTTCTTGTCCGACTCGGTGACGGATTCCACCCCGTCGTCGCGGTTCTTCACCGTGCGGGTGACATTCTTGTGGTTGGACAGCAGGAAGTGGAACACGTCGCGGTCAGCGGCCATCTCGTTCGATGGACCGCGGGCGGGCGGGTCGGCCGGCTTCGCCTCCGGTTCCGCCTTCTTCTCCTTGTCCGCCGGCTTCGGGTCAGCTTTGGCCGGCTGGCAACAGCACTTGCCACAGCACCCCGGCTTCGGCGGGTCGGTCGGTGGACCCGCGAGTGCGAAGGCAACAACGAGTGAAACGAGAGGGGTCATGGTAGCTCTCCGCAGGTGATAGGGGAATCAGATCACCGGGTCGACGGGCGCAGCGGGTGAGGAGGCGTTCGACGACTCGGGGTTGCGTCCCCACAGGCCGGCGGCGATCAGCCACACCCCGCCGCCAATGGCCAGGGTCAGGAACCACGGGCTGACGAACAGCCCGAGCGCCCCGCCGAGCAGGGCCAGCCCGCCGGCCGCGACGCATGTGATTCGGTGGATCTTGCGGCCGGGGCGAGTGATTGCGGGAGGAGTAGCGGACACGAGTAGCCCTCTCGACAGGGTGGGATTATCGGCTTGATCCGCGAGGTCGCCGTTCGGTTACACGTTCCTCGGCCGAACCCGACCGACGCCGAGCCGGCTCAGGACAGTTTTCATCGGGCACCAGTCGGTGAACGCCGACTGGTGCAGGTTCACGCCGGCGAAGGCGGTGAGCAGCAGCCAGTAGGGGGACACCCATGTGGCGAGTGCGGCAGACAGCAGCACCACCACGCCGGCCACACCGCGGAGAGCGTTCTCGAGCTTCATGGTCAGACCTCACGTTGGGGGTAGGGGGTCAGCTGGCGGCCACGCCGCGACCGGCCAGGCGGTCGAGCAGGGCGACGAACCCTCGCGGGTCGGGCATGCCGCTCGACCTGTGCACCAGGTTGCCGCGGTCGAACACCAGCAGTGTCGGGATGCTGGCCACATCGAAGTAGCTCGCCACCTGAGCCTCGTCATCCACGTTCACCTTCACGAACTTCACCCGCCCGGCGTAGGCGTGGGCCATGCGGTCGAGCACCGGGGCGAGCGCCCGGCACGGCCCGCACCAGTCGGCGTACAGGTCCACCACCACCGGCTTGGCGGCGTTCATCACCTCGAACCCGAAGTCCTCAGTCGTCACCGTTTTCACGTTCGACATGTGCTTGTCCTCGGAGGAGCGTCCACCGGACTGATCCGCCAGCGGCCGGCCGGTTACAGCCGGCCGACGGGAAAAAAAACTCTGTAACCGCTGGCCGGAATGGTGGATCATTCCCGCACCCCCCAACCGGCGGGCGTTCCACGGAGACGAGTACGATGCGTCAGTTCGCCTGGGTGATTCCGGCCGCCGTGTCGGTGGTGAGCGTGGCCTGTGCCGCCGACCACACCACCGACACCCTCGACGCGGTCAAGAAGGGCGTGGCCGACAAGAAGGCGGTGATTGTGGACGTGCGGGAGGAGAACGAGTGGACGGCAGGGCACCTGAAGGACGCCACCCTGCTACCGCTCTCGGAGCTGAAGGCCGGGGTGACGGCGGAGAAGTTGAAGGAGAAGCTGGGCGACGCGAAGGTACTGTACCTGCACTGCGGGTCGGGAAAACGGTGCCTGACCGCCGCCGACCTGCTGAAGAAGCAGGGGTATGACGTCCGCCCGCTGAAGGACGGGTACGCCGACCTGGTGAAGGCCGGGTTCGAGAAGGCCAAGTGAGCGGTCGGGAGTACAGTGACCGGGTGAGCCAGTCCGACCCCACCCCCGACGACCCAGACGGCCCCCTGATGCGACAAGCGCAGGCGGGCGACTTCGCGGCCTTCGAGGAGTTGGTCGGCCGGCTCCAGCCGCGGGTGTACGGGCTGTCCCTCCGCATCCTGGGTGAAACCCACGACGCCGAGGACGTGACTCAGCAGACGTTCCTCAGCCTGATCGAGCACCTGGGCGACTTCCGCGGGGAAACGGCGGTGGCCGGGTGGGTGTTACGGATCGCCGCCAACCACGCCCTGAAACTGCTCCGCAAGCGGCGGGGGCATCCAACCGTCCCACTGGCCGAGGCCGACGAGGGGTACGCCGACCTTCCCCACCCGCAGTACATCGCCCCGTGGCGGAACGACGCCATTGAACTGGCCAGCCGGCACGAGACCCGCGAGTTGATCGACCGGGCGCTGGCCGAGTTGGACGACAAGTACCGGGCGGTGTTCGTGCTGCGGGACGTGGAAGGGTTCTCGGTGAAAGAGACGGCGGAGTTGCTCGGCCTCAGCGAGGCGAACGTCAAGGTGCGGCTGCTTCGTGCGCGACTCGCCCTCCGCGAGAAACTCACGCCCACCCTCGGAGACGACGGCGCCCGCGTCCGCCCCCACGCCCACCACCTGCTGGCCCAGGAGTCTCGGCCATGACCGAACCGCAACCGCCGGCCATGTCGTGCGAAGAGATCCTGCGGGCGCTCAACGAGTACGTGGACGGGGAGACGCTGTCGGCGGTCTGCCGGGAGTTTGCCGAACACCTGGCCGGGTGCAACCCGTGCCAGATCGTGGTGGACAACATCCGGAATACGATCCGCCTGTATAAGGACGGCGAGCCGTACCCGGTGCCGCCGGAGATGTCCGCCCGCTTGCGCGACGCCCTTCGCCGCAAGTGGGCCGAACGCTTCCCCACCACCGGCCCCTGACCGCTCACTTCCCGCCGGGAGCCCGCCATGACCGCCGGCCCCTGCTCCGATCTCGTCGCTATCGCCCGCGTGTTCCGTGCTCTGACCTCGCCAGTTCGGGTGACCCTGCTCGACCGCCTATCCGCCGGCCCCCAGGCCGTGGGCGAGTTGGTGGCCGCCACCGGCTTCAAACAGGCGAACGTGTCGAAACACCTGGGAGTGCTGTCGGCGGCCCATCTGGTTCGTCACACGCGGCACGGCAGTCGCGTCCTGTACTCAATCGCCGACCAAGCGGTAACGGCTCTCGTCGAGTTTGCCCGGACCGGCCACCAGTCCAGGGGGTGAGGCCGAAGTCGTCAAATCTGCGCGCGGGACGGCCCTTCTGCTGTTCGCCTTGTCGCTGCGTGCGGACAAGTTGTCGCCTCGTCCAGCAGACCTGAGTGGTACTGGTTGTCGAGGTCCCGAAATGCTCCTATTCACCCGTTATCACGTCGCCGGCGATCTGTGGTTGCTCGCCGCGGGCACGTTGTTCGCCGCCGATCCCGCAGCCATCGTCCGCCGTGTGAGCAGCGGGGTGGAAGCTCGGAAGACAGGCGACTTGAAGACCGCCGCCGCCGATCTGGTTCGGGCGGTGAAGGAGGCGGAGGAGAGTTCTGACGACAAGTTGTAAACCCTCGCCTACACCGCCGTCGAATCACTGGCCGAAGTCCAACTCGCCACCGGGATGACCAAAGAGGCGAGCGCCGGCGTCAAGCGGGTTCCCGAAATCCGGGAGGCGAAGCTCGGCAAGGGTCACCCGCTCGTCGTCGAGGCGGTGGCCCGGTGCGGGCGGGCCGAGGTCGCATCGGGTCGGTGCGAGGAAGGGGCTGATCAGGTGGAGCGGGGTATCAACTGCTCGCCAAGCGGTTCGGCACATCGAGCCCGCGGAGTACCTGTGGGTGGCCGAGGCTAACGCCGACTTGTTGCGAGGGGCGAAACGCGAAGTAGATGCCAAGCGTGTTCTCACGGCGGTGACGAAACCGACCGTGTGGAAATGACGACCGCCCCGCACGCCCCCTGTGCAACTTCTGCACACGAGTTCACATTCTGACCAGCCGAACCGAGAAATCGGCTGATATTTCAGGGTTTTTTTCGTTCCACCTGGCGGGCGAATCTGCTACTCCTGGAGGTGACACGCCACGCACCGAACCGGGGTCCCGGCATGGGGTTGATTCGCCTCGCCTTGAACAACGTCTACGGCGTCATCGTTCTAGCCCTGTTCATCTGTATCCTTGGGGCGGTGGCGGTGGTGTCCATCCCGGTGGACATCCTGCCGTCGTTCAAGACGCCCGCCGTCCAGGTGCTGACGTACTACAACGGGATGCCCGCCCGCAGCATGGAGCGGACCATCACCGACCGGGTGGAGCGGTGGGTGAACCAGTCGGCCGGGGTGCAGTCGGTCGAGTCGCGGTCGGTGGCTGGGGTGAGCGTGGTGAAGCTCTACTTCCAGGACGACGTTGACCCGAACTCGGCCCTGACGCAGACCAACTCGCTCACCGGCGCGGCCATGCCGTACCTGCCGACCAACACCCTCCCGCCCGTCACCACCCCGTTCG
>CAYMHO010000069.1:0-24856 GCA_964390195.1 uncultured Fimbriiglobus sp.
ACCGCCAGGGAGCGGGGGATGCCAACCCCCGCTCCCTGGCGGTCGCGGCTCGTCAGTCACACTGCGAACACGAAGTTGAACACCGCCTCGGCGGCCTTCTGCTTCTGCACCTCGAGCAGGTTCGCCTGCTCCTTGGCGTGCTTGATGGCGTCCTGCAGCCTCTTGATCCGTTCGAGCAGGGTGTTCTTGCGGTCGGTCGGGAGGCACCCGCTGTACAGGATCTGCGTCCACGTCCCGACGGGCACGTCCTTGGTGAACAGTTCCGTCTGGGCCGGGTGCTCCTCGGTCGCCTGGTACTTCACGATGACCGTCGGCTCCTTGCTCGTCCGCAGGCTCTCGGTCGCCCTGCTCCGCAGCAGCCCGCTGTTCGGGTCGTGGCTCCACTCCTCCGCCGGGTCGGGCGTCGGCAGCTTGCTCACGAACGTCTCCAGGTCGTTCACCTGCTTGTCCAGGAACAGCAGGAACGTGACCGGCACGCCGGTCAGGAGGGTCTGGCCGTCAACCACGAGGTCCGCTTTCGCCTGCTGGTTGCCGGTGTCCTGGGTGCAGATCAGGTTCCACAGGTCGGTCCACTTGGCGACCGCCTGGCGGATCAGGTCGTCGGCCCGCTGCTGCACCCGCTGACTTTCGGGCGGCAGCTTCTGCCCGTTCACCTCGTCCAGCGGACGATAGGTCCGCTCGCGGCCGGCGAACAGTTGGTCCTTCTGGATCAGCTTGTACAGCTCGGTGACGGCCTTCTCGACCTCGCCTTTGCGGCCGCTCACGACGGCGTTGATCTGGTTCAGCTTGGGCACGGCGGTTCCTCTCGGATGATGTGTGTTGAAGTGAGGACGCCGGCCGAAGTGCGGAAGTTCGCGCGGTTACGAACGGTGGGCGTCTAAATACGCCTGCAAGATGAGAGTCGCCGCGAGCTTGTCCAGCCGCTCCTTCCGCTTCTGGCGGCTCAGTCCGGCGTCGATCAACATGCCTTGGGCGGCGTGGGTGGTCAGCCGCTCGTCGAAGAACGCGACCGGCAGGTTCAGCACGCCTGCCAGCCACTCGCCGTACTTGCGGTAGGCGACGGCCTTCGGCCCCTCGGTGCCGTCCATGTTGATGGGCAGGCCGACGACCAACCCGACGACCTGTTCGGCGGCGACGATCTGGCGGAAGTGTTCGCCGTCCCTGTCCGGTGAGCGGCGGGTGTACTGGTCGTAGGGCGACGCCATCACCCGGTCGCGGTCGCAAATGGCGATGCCGATGCGAACATCGCCCACGTCGAGTGCCAGCAGTCGCCCGCTCGCGGTCATAAGTGTTCGTGCCCGCTATGCCGCAGTTTGTCCACGATCTCTTTCACCCGCCCTTCGTCCTGTTTGCGGGCGACCAGCACCGCCTTGCCGGCCTGGATGATGACGAGATCCGACACCCCGATGGTGGCGATCAGGTGCCCGGCGTCGGCCGACACCACGCACCCGCTGGTGTCGATCAGCAGCACACCCGCCCCTTGCACCGTGTTGCTGGCGGCGTCCTGCGGGTTGTGCCGTTCGAGGGCCAGCCAACTGCCCACGTCGTCCCAGGTGTACGGGGCACGCAGCACCCGCACCAGCCCGGCCCGGCCGGCCTCCTGCATCACCGCGTAGTCGATGCTGGTGCCGTTGATGCCCTCGTAGATGTCACGGAAGGCGGCGTCTCGGTTCGGGGTGTTCCAGGCGTCGGCGATCGTCAGGCACGCCGCGTGGATGTCCGGGCGGTTCACCCTCAACTGCTCCAGGATGGTCTTCGCCTTCCACACGAAGATGCCGCTGTTCCAGTCGTACTCCCCGCTCTCGACGAACCCGGCCGCCACCTCGGCCGACGGCTTCTCCTTGAACGCGCTCACCGCGTACAGCGGCACGCCGTTGCGGTCGCCCGCCTTCGCCCCGCGGTGGATGTACCCGTACCCGGTGCTGGCGAACGTCGGGCGGATGCCGAAGGTGAACAGGCAGTCCGGGTGCTCGTCGGCGAACTGCTCGGCCGCGAGCAGCGCCCGGTGGTACTCCCGTTCCGGCTCGATGACGTGATCCGCCGGGGTGACGACGATGGTGGCGTCCGGGTCGGTGGCGGCGATGAGTGCGGCCCCGAGGCCGACGCACGGGGCGGTGTCGCGGCGGCACGGTTCTCCGACGATGTGACCGGCCGGCAACTCGGGCAACTGCCTCGCGGTTTCGTCCACGTACGCCGCCCCGGTGACGACCCAGGTGCGGTCCGGCGGCACCACCGCGGCGGTGCGGTCGATCGTGCCTTGCAGCAGCGACCGCTCCCCGCTGAAGGTGAGGAACTGTTTCGGCCGGGCGTTCCGGCTGCGGGGCCAGAACCGCGTCCCGCCACCACCGGCCATCACCATCACGTGCAGCATGTCAGGTCTCGCTGAAATACGTCGGGCCGCTCACCACCGTTCCGGGCTTCACCTTCATCTTCACCGCGGCCGCATCGAGTGCGAACAGCGGGCTGATTTCCACCGCCGCGTCGCCGGCGACCGTCGCCCCGGCCGCGGTCAGCCACCGACGGGCCTGACCGACCATCAGCGCCTGGCACGTCTCCAGCGAGTCCGGCCCGTCGGCGTTCTTCAGCGGGGCGAACTCGTCTTCACGTTTCGCCTTCACCGCCAGCCACCGCTCGGCCATCGGTAGTGCATCGAACACGAACAGCTCGAACTTGAGGGCATTCGGCTCGTCCGGGCTCACCGTCTGCCCGCTCGCCGAGTCCCAGTGCGGCACCTTCTTGCGGGCCAAGTGGAACGCCAGCCGCTGACGGCCCGACGTCACCCGCTCCAGGAACGGCACGCTGAACAGGTGGATGGCCGGGTTGCCCGCCCGGAACGCCAGGGTGCCGTCGGCCGCCCGCTCTTCCGTCATCGCCTTCGGCATGTCCGAATACTCGATGATGGCACACCGCCCGTCCACCTGGGCGAGCACGCCCACCTTCTCCTCCGGCCGCTCCTTGAACACCACCTTCGATGACACCTCGGCGTCGGCCTGAATGTGCCGGCCGACGAACGCCGGGTCGCACACGTTCACCAGCGGGTTGTCCACCTGGAAGTAGAAGACGTGCTTGATGCCGGCCGATTTCAGCCTCGCCAGCAGCCCGCTGTCGGCCAGGGCCGTGAGCGTGCCGCCGTGCCCGTTCGGGCTGAGCGCCAGTTGCCCCGGCTTTTCCAGCAGCAACTTCCCCGTCGCCAGTTCGACCGCGGGCATCGTCCCCTGTTGGAAGAAGTGAACCTGACCCGACGGCAGTCCGAAATTCCTCTCCTGTTCGAAGTCCGCCACCGTCTCGGAGTGGGTGGCCGGGCTGGTCATCACCAGCAGTGGCACCGGCTTGCCGTACCGGCGGGTGAGGGCCAGCACCTTCTCGGCGTGGATGCGAAACAGCGTCGCCCCGCTCACCGGGCCGACCGGGAACATCCCCTTCGGCTGCTCGAACCCCAGCCGCGACCCCTGCCCGCCGGCCACCACCAGCACCGCCACCTCGTCCCGCCGCAGGGCCGCTTCACCGATCTCGACTGCCGCCGCCGCCGGCAGCTCGACCGGCAGTGGAGCGATCCGATCCCGCGGCGGCAGGCTCGCGCCGGGTTCGTCCTTCTGAGCGAACAGCTCAGCAATCTTGGTGAAATCGATCGCCCGCAGTTGGGCGGTGAACGACTCCCGCTCTTCAGGAGACAACCCGTCCCATCCGGTCAGCAGGTGTTCCTGGCCGTGCGACTTCAAGTGGCTCATCAGGTCGGTCATGGTTCAAAACTCGATGCGGAGGCCGTCGAACGCCGGTGCCACCCCCGGCGGCAGGGGCGGCAGGTGGTCGCAGTCCCACTTGTGCGACATGTGGGTGAAGTACGTCCGCTTCGGCTTCACCCGCTCGACGACCTGCAAAGCATCATCCAGGCCAAAGTGCGAAGGGTGCGATTCGCCCGGCCGCAGGCAATCCAGAATGAGCGTGTCCAGCCCGACGAGCAGCGGCCAACTGGCGTCGGGGATCTTGTTCACGTCGGTGCAGTAGGCCAGGTCGCCGATGCGGAAACCGAGCACGTTGAACCGCCCGTGAATCAGCGGGACGGGCGTGACGGTCTCGCCGAGTACCTCGAACGGCTGGCTATCGATGCGGCGGAAGACGAGCTGCGGCAGTACGAAGCTTGGGGCGTTATCCGGCGGCGGGTGGAAGGCGTAACTGAACGCCGAGCGGATGACCTCCTCCACGTCGTCGGTGCAATACACCGGCATCGGCTGCTTGTGCTTCCACGGGAACACGCGGACGTCGTCCAGGCCGAACAGGTGATCGACGTGGTAGTGCGTGTACAGCACCGCGTTCACGTCCCGAATCCGCTCCCGCACCAGTTGAATCCGCAACTCCGGGCCGGTGTCCACCAGCAGGTTGCCGCCCGGCAGGTGGAACAGCACGGACGGCCGGGTGCGGCTGTTCATCGGGTTGGTGCTGGTGCAGACGGGGCAGTCGCACCCGATCATCGGCACCCCCATCGAGGTGCCGCACCCGAGGACCACCAGTGTGCGGGGCGGAGGCATCCGGGCATTCTACGACGACACCCCGGCGGGTCACGCCGGGGTGTCGCGAGGGGGGTTAGACTGATTCCGGCCGCAACCCACACCCCAGCCGAAGCCATCCAGGATCGACCGGAAGAAAGTGCGTCAGGGTTACTGCGGGGTGGCCTTTTCGGCGTTCCCGCCGTGTTCCTCCAGGTGGACCTGCTTGTACCCGCCCTTCATCATGAAGTAGCCGAGCAGAATGAGAAACCCGATTGCCAGGGCTGCGGGTACGGCAGAGGTCCAGAGCAGGGCGGTCTTCGCTCCGTGAACGCGAGCGGTGTCCAGTTTGTTCTCGTCCGCGGTGAAGCTCGGCTGCCCCTTCTCCTCCCACCACTTCTGCTGCCCCTGGAGGTTCTCTTCCAATTTGCCCGCGGGCGGGCGGCCGGCCGCCTTCTCCTTCTGAATGGTCGCCAGGTCGCTTTGCAAGGTGGTCTGGAGAAGCGGTGGCACCGGCTTGTTCTCCGCCTTCCCTTTCGCCTCCAGCCCGACGTACTGCTCGGCGGAGACGAATTCGACTGGCACCGACTTCATTCCGCCATCAATCACGAGTTTGACGACCGACCTCTCAACCTCCTTCCCGTCCACCGTCACCTTCTCCTTGACGGTCCCGTACTCAGGGCCGAGCAGGTAGGGGGCCTCCGCCGGCTTCTTCTCCTCCCACTTTTTCCACACGGCGATCAGGTTCCCTTTGTAGTCGTCGAACACTTTCAGTTTGGCGTTGTCCAACCCGGCGACAGGCGGGGCGAATGTGGGCATGACACTTGTGACGACCGGGAAGCCGTCCGGCTTCAGTTCACCCTTGTCGTCGCGGGATGCGTACCGCAGGTACGTGTCTTCCGATTCGGCCCGAAGTTTCTCCACCCCGGCCAGGTCCTGTTGGTAGCCAATGCCCGGCGTGCCGAGCAACCCGGCGCTCAACATGCCGATGCCCCCGCTGATGCCCAGGGCAAGGGCCCCGGCCTTCGGGAACCGTTCGGAGATCACCCCGAGCAGGGTGGGCCAGTAAAACGTTTTGCCGAGGGCGTAGACGGTAACGGCCCCGACCCACAGCCAGACGGTGTTGGTGAACGGTTGGCCGAGCAAAAACAGGCCGAGCGTCCCCAGGACGGCACTGCCCAAGAGCAGGCCGAGCGGGTTGATCTTGTGGACGATCGGCCCCGCGAAGAACCGCAGGACGAACATGAGCAGGTTTGTCCAGATGAACGCCAGCAGGGCGTACGTCTCGTTGTCCAGCACGCGGGTGGTGATGTTCGTGATCCAACCGTCGGTGCCCAACTCCACATACCCGACCAGGGCGTGCAGCAGGAACAGGAAGAACAGCAGCGGGGCGAGCAACGCCACCAGCATGCTCGTCGTCGAGACGCCGGACGCCTTCGCCTCCGACTTCGGGAAGGTGCGGTTGAACATCATCAGCCCGTACATGAGCACCGGGATGAGAAACACCGCCAGTTTCGCCTCCCACGGGATGCGGCCGCCGATCCCCTTGAACCCGAGACCAGCCACCGCCCCGAGGATGAGGCCCAGCGGCCAGCCGGCGTGCAGGATATTCAGCCAGTGGGTCTTGTTCCGAGGGAACAAGCTGGCGGTGAGCGGGTTGATGACCGCCTCGCAGGTGCCATTCCCAAGAGCGAACAGCCACATGCCCGCGTTCAGGCACATGAACACCAGGGACTTGTCGTGGGTGGCGTTCCAGATCGGGGTGGCGGCGAACGTCACCACCGCTGACAGGCTGTGCAGCAGGAAGGCGACCAGCATCAACTTCCCGTAGCCGAAGCGGTCGGCGAAGAAGCTGAAGAAGATGATGGCCACCCCGAAACCGACCAGACCACCGCCGCTGATACCGCCTAACTCAGTCTGAGTGAACCCGTAGTCCGTACCCCAGTCCTTCAGGATGAACCCGCGGACAGAGAACCCGATGCCGGCTGCGATGAGTGTGAAGAAGCTGGCCCAGAAGAGGAACTTCTCGTTCAGCCCGACGGACTGACCGGTGGTTGGCCCAGTTGGGGCCGCGGAGGTCGTCATGAGGGGAAGGACTCCGGGAGGGGGCGTGCCGGGAAGGGGACGCCCGTGGAAGTGGGGGGAATATACCAACCGCTTTCGGGCCGGGCCAGCAATTCCCTGAAACGGCAACGCTTTCCGTCTGGTCCGGTTGTACCGCCCCCCGCCGCCCCCCGTCCGCCCGCCGGTCCACAATTCCGCTCAGTTCCCCTCACGCGACGCCCGATGGAGTCCGCATCACGGCTCGGAGGCCGACGTCATGCGCGACTTGAACGTGCTCGCACTCGTCAAAGGGGCGGAACGGTTCGTGTTCGTGTACGACGACGACAGCCGGGCGGAGGCGATCGCCGTCATCCGCGATCAGGCGGCCGACCCGGCCGTCAGTCTGAACTGGTTCGACGCGGCGGTGCTCACCGAGCGGGCACGCCAGCAGGCCCTGCCGGCCGCGGCCGAAGACTCACCCACGTCCAGGATGTGACGGCCCCGAGGTCGATCTCTTGACGCTCGAACAGGCCCTTGCCGACTTCCTCGCCCACCTCGGACTCGAGAAGAACGCTTCGCCCCAGACGGTGAAGTCGTACCGGGAAGATTTGTCGCAGGCGCTGCAGTTCCTCCGCGACCTGACCAAGCAGCAGTCCCTGACCGCCGACGACTGGAACACCCGCCACCTGCGGGCGTTCGTGTCGTGGCTGCACGGGCAGAAGTACGCCAAATCGACCGTCGCCCGGCGGCTGGCGGCGGTGCGGACGTTCGGCAAGTTCCTGTGCCGCCAGGGGGTGCTCGAAACGAACCCGGCGGTCGGGCTGCGCGGCCCGCGGCAGGAGAAGAAACTGCCGCACTTCCTCACGCTCGAAGAGGTGCTGCGGCTGCTCGATGTGCCCGGCGGGGCGACGTGGCTCGGCCGGCGGGATCGGGCGATTCTCGAAGTGCTGTACTCGGCCGGGCTGCGGGTGTCGGAGTTGGTCGGTCTGAACCTGCCCGACGTGGCGCTCGCCGACGGCATCCTGACCATCCGGGGGAAGGGGAAGAAAGAGCGACTGGCCCTGCTCGGGGCGCCGTCGATCGCGGCGCTGCGGGCGTGGATGGCCGACCGCCCGGAAGTCCTCACGGGGGCCAGCCGCGTGACCGACGCCGTGTTCCTCAACCGCAACGGCACCCGCCTCACGACCCGCAGCGTCGGGCGGCTGGTCGAGAAGCACCTGAAGCGGGCCGGCCTCGACCCCCGCACCACCCCGCACACCCTGAGGCACAGTTTCGCCACCCACTTGCTGGACAACGGGGCGGACATCCGCGGGGTGCAGGAGTTGCTCGGCCACAAGAGCCTGGCGACGACGCAGGTGTACACCCACGTGACCGCCAAGCGGCTGAACGAGGCGTACCAGAAGGCACACCCCCGCGCCTGACGGCGGGAAGTCGCAAGTCGGAAGGAGCAAGGAGCGAGTCGGAGACGGATTCCCCCTTACGACTACACGGAAGGAAGCTTTCGCCAGGACGCACATCCATCCCGAGGGGCGGCCGATCGGTCGCCCCGCCGAGGATCGCTATGCCACATTCCCACTTGCGGGCCGTCGCCGCCGCCGTCGCCCTGCTGACGGCCGCCGCCCCCGTCGTCGCCGCCGACCCGGTCGAATGGCGGACGGACTACCCCACCGCTCGCAAGGAGGCGGAAGAGAAGAAACTGCCGCTCATGGTGGTCGTCGGCACCGACCAGTGCGTGTACTGCCGCAAGCTGGAGACGACCACGTTCGTGGACAGGGACGTGCTGGCCATGCTCGGCGGGAAGGTGGTGCTGTTGAAGGTGGACGCGAACAAGGAGGCCGAGTTCTGCCGGGCGATGCGGGTGACCATGTACCCGACCACCGTCATCGCCGGGGCGGACGGGAAGGTGTTCGCCTACCTGGCCGGGTACGTCGGGCCGGACCAGTTCAAGGAGCACGCGAACAAGGCGTTCGGGCTGATCGCCGCCGCCGACAAGGAGAAGGATAAGCTGAAACCGAACGCCGACGCCGTGCTGACCAGCCGCACCAAGCCGGACCCGAAGGCGGCGGTGGCGGACGTGGGCAAAGACTCGCTGGCGTTGGCGAAAGAGGCGTTCAAGGACGGACGGTATGCCGAGGTGCTGGAGCGGGCGGAGGCGGTGGCGGCGGCCCAGCCGAACACCCCGGCCGCCGACGAGGCGGTCGGGCTGGTGGCGGCCGTGAAGGCGGACCCGGAGAAACTGAGCAAGGCCGGCGAGCAACTGGACGACAGGTTCGCCGCCGCGTACTTCGCGGTCGCCGAGGGGTTCGAGCAGAAGGGGAAAATGAAGGACGCCACCAGCTACTTCGAGAAGGTGATCGTGGCCGCGCCGAACAGCAACTATGCCGAGCGGGCGCGGGTGCGGGTGGCCGCCATCGCCCGGGTGGAACTGGACGGGAAGTTGATCAAGTAGGGTGGGTCGCTCTCTCCGAGAGCGACAGGGCGACTGACTCCCGGAGAGAGTCGGCCACCCTACTTGGGCACCCGGTTGTACCGCACCGTCCACTCGCCCAGTCGCTCGATCACACCCGCCCGGAACTGGTCCGGGCGGAACCGCCAGCCCCAGTTGCCCGCCGCCACCCCCGGCACGTTCATCCGTGCCTCGCCGCCGAGGCCGAGCACGTCTTGCAGTGGGGCGACGGCCAGTACCGCCACACTCGCCCAGGCCATGCGGATCAGGTCCCAGTGCGGTTCGCTCACCGGGTGGCCGACGTATTCGCTCACCCGCCTCCGGTCCTCTTCTTTCAGCCCGGCCCACCAGCCGACCGTCGTGTCGTTGTCGTGGGTGCCGGTGTAAGCCACCGTGTCCGGCTCGTAGTTGTGCGGCCAGTACGGGTTGTCCGGCCCACCGAGGGCGAACTGCAACACCCGCATGCCGGGGAACCCGCTCGTCTGCCGCAATTCGTGTACGTCGGGGGTAATCAGGCCCAGGTCTTCGGCGATGATGGGCAGTACGCCGAGGGTCTGTTTCAGCTGCTGGAACAGCTTCGCCCGAGGGCCGTCCACCCACTTGCCGTTCTTCGCGGTCTTCTCACCAGCCGGGACGTGCCACGCCGCCGCGAACCCGCGGAAGTGGTCGAGGCGGATCAGGTCCACCTGCTCGAACTGCCGCCGCAACCGCGCCGCCCACCAGCGGTAGCCATCCTTCGCCATCGCGTCCCAGTCGTACAACGGATTCCCCCACAGTTGCCCGTCTTCACTGAAGTAGTCCGGCGGCACACCGGCCACCACGTTCGCCTCGCCGTCGGGGGTCAGCAGGAACTGCTCCGGGTGCGCCCACACGTCGGCCGAATCGCCCGAGACGAAGATGGGGGCGTCACCGATCAGCTTCACCAGCTTGGCGTTGGCGAACCGCTTCAACTCGCCCCACTGGCGGTCGAACAGGAACTGGCCGAAGGTGTGGACCATCACCTCCCCGGCCAGTTTCGTTTCCAGGGCCGCTACCGCCGCCGGCACCCGCCGCCGCACGTCCGCCGGCCACTCGGTGAGCGACACCCCGCCGAGCGCTTCGCGGATGGCCATGAACAGGGCGAAGTCGGGGAGCCAGGCTTGTTCCTTCTCCCGATAGCGGTCGAACTCGCCTTTCAGCGGGTGATGGCGCGACCCGAACCGGCTCCACGCTTCGCGGACCATCGCCGCCTTCGCGGGGGCCACGCGGTCGAAGTCCACCTGGTCGGAGAGGAACGTCGTCCCGCCGAAGAACCCCTCCGGGAGCAGGCCGTCCCGCACCAGCAGTTCCGGGCTGAGCAGGTTCACATTGCCGGCGAACGCGCTGAACGACTGGTACGGCGAGTTGCCGTAGCCGGTCGGGCCGAGCGGCAGCACCTGCCACCACGACTGTTTGCCCGCGGCCAGCGTCTCCACCCAACGGTACGCCTCCGGGCCGAGGTCGCCGATGCCGAACGGGCCGGGCAGGCTGCTCGGGTGCAGGAGGACGCCGGCCGAGCGGGGGAGGGTGGGTGTCATGGAGCCTTCGTGCTGGATTCGGACCGACAGGTGATCTTACACTGGACGGGTGCAACGTCCGCGTAGGGGATGCCCGGCATGTCCGCCGTCGAACACACCCGCGACTACGAGGGCTGGCTGGCCGCGCAGATCCCGCACCCGCTCGTCGCCGCCGACCTCGCCTTCAAACACAGTGTCATGTGCGATGCGGACACCCCGTTCCCGTTCTTCCGCGCGACCTACTACCTGTGGGTGAAGCGGTGGGCGGCGGGCGCGGGAGAGTTGGCCGACGCCCCGACCGTTCTCGCCGTCGGCGACACCCACCTGGAGAACTTCGGCACCTGGCGGGACGGCGACGGGCGGTTGTGCTGGGGGGTGAACGACTTCGACGAGTGCGACGAGTTGCCGTACACCCACGACCTCGTGCGGCTGGCCGCGAGCGTGCGGTTCGCCAAGCGGGGCGGGTCTCTGAAGGTGAAACTGCCGGACGCGTGCGAGCGGATCCTGACCGGCTACCGCGAGACGATGGAGGCCGAGGGCCGGCCGTTCGTGCTGGAGGAGCACCACCCCGAGCTGCGGGGGATGGCGATGGCCGCCGACCGCGAGCCGAAAAAGTTCTGGGCGAAGTTGACCAAGCTGCTCCGCCTGCCGGAAGCCGACCCGCCGCCGACCGCACGGGCGGCACTCGCCGTCGATCGCCCGCCGGGGTTGACCGACTTCGCCCTCCGCCCACGACCCGAGGCGGGCGTCGGGAGCCTGGGCCGCCCGAGGTATGTGGCGTTGGCCGAGTGGCGGGGCGGGTGGGTCTGCCGCGAAACGAAAGCGACCGCCCCGCCGGCCACCGCGTGGGCATTGGGGAAGGATGTGGCGTGCCGCACCGGGGAGGCGGTCGGTGCCGCCGTCCGCTCTCACGACCCGTTCTATCGGCAGACGGACGGCTGGGTCGCCCGCCGGCTGGCCCCGCGGTCGAGCAAGATCGAACTCGACCTGTTGGAGGAGGTGAACGTCAACCGCCTGCTGTCGGCGATGGGGGCCGAGACGGCGAACGTCCACCTGGGCACCCCGCTTGTGGCTGCGGCCGTCCTCGCCGACCTGAACCGTCGGCCGGCCGGCTGGCTGCTGGAATCTGCTCGCCGGTTCGCGGACCTGATCGAACGCGACTGGGCCGAGTGGCGGACCGCTCCGGGTTAACCGCTGGAGGGGCCGGGTCGTCGGTGCCGGCGTGCCGAGCGGGCTCGCCACCCGCCGTCACGCCCCCGCGATGATGATGAGGGGTCGCTTGTCCGGGTTCGGCTCGGCCCGGCGGAGGAGCGACCGCACCATCCACGGCACGTTCCCCTCGCCGAACAGCAGGAACCCGAGCGTCCCGCTCACCGGCGACTCGTCCGTCCAGCCGAAGTGGATCTCCGGCGGGCGGCCCACCTTCGCCATCTCCAGGGCGAGGGCGGCCAGGGTGTGCGAGATGCTCGCCGCCTGCGTGACGTGCAGCACGTACCGCCCCTGCTCCTGTTTGACGGCGATCACCGGCTGCGGGGCGAACTCACTCGCGTCGGCCAGGTCCACCTCGACGAACACCACCATCAGGTCTCGCGGGATGCGGTGCTCGCGGCGGATGGCCTGCTCCTTCTCGGCCAGGGTGCGGCGGCCGGGGCGGTGCGGCACCAGGATGCTCAACTCCATGTGGCGGATGGCGTCCCACAGCAGCATGGAAGTCGGGTCGGCCATCTTGAACCCGGCGAACCGCAACTCGCGGCTGCGGGCGAACCGCGACCAGAAGCTGGTGACCAGGATGGTGACGATGAACACCGAGGCGATGGTCAGCCCCTGGAACCCCTTCTCGATCTCGTTCGCCACGGTGGTGTACACGAACACGGCGGTGATGGCGGCGAACAGCCACGACACCCGCCGATACCATCGGCCGGTGCGGGTCTGGTACAGGTCGATGACGGTGGCCACGCACGCGCTGGTGATGAGCACCAGCACCCCGGTGGCGTACGCCCCGCCCTGGGCGTCCACGTTCGCCTTGAAGATGAGGGTGACGACCAGGTTGATGCCGGTGAACAGGACCACCAGCGGGCGGGTGGCCCGCGCCCACTCCGGGGCCATGCCGTACTTCGGCAGGTACTGTGGCACCAGGTTGAGCAGGCCGGCCATGGCGCTCGCCCCGGCGAACCAGAGGATGACGATGGTGCTCACGTCGTAGACGGTGCCGAACACGTCGCCGAACAGCGGGGACACCTCTTTGCTGTGCCCCTCGCCGTGGGCCAGGTAGGCCAGCGCCCGCCCGGCGGCCGGCTTCTTCGGCCACTCGGCCACCTCGTGCAGGTCCTTCCCGTCGGCGTTCTTCGGCAGGTGCCCGTCGGCCGATACGGCGGTGATCTGGTCCGGCTCGATGATGACGGTGACCGCCACGGAGGACGCGAGCAGCAGGACTGACATGATGAGGGCGGCGGCGAGCAGCAGCTTGCGGGTGTTGCGGATGCGTCCGTCCGGGTTGGAAGGGGTGTCGGTCGGCTTGCCCTTCACCAGCCCCATCACCGCCACCCCGGTTTCGAACCCGGACAGGCCGAGGGCCAGTTTGGGGAACACGATCAGGGCGATGACGACCATCGCGACCCACCCGCCGCCGGTGCCGCCGAGCGGGTTGTGCGGCAGGTGCCACTCGCCGGCCTGCAGGCGTGCCACCCACAGGTCGAACCGTTCGGGGTGGGTGGCCAGGTAGCTGACGCAACTGCACAGGATGACCACGTTCAGCAGCAGGTAAATGCCGACCAGCACCGTCGCCAGCCCGATGGCCTCCTTGAACCCCTTCAGGAACACCCCGCCGAGGAGGACTAGCAGGCCGATGGTGACGGCGATCTGCTGCCACGGCCAGTGGTGGTCGTCGTGGCCCAGACCGAGCTTCTCCCAGTGCGGGTTCTCGATCATGTGGACGGCCGCGTCGGCGGCGGACATGGTCTTGGTGATGACGAAGTCGGTGGCGGCGAACCCGAGCAGCACCAGCACCAGGATTTTGCCCGCCCACCCGCTGACCAGGCGAGCCAGCATGCCGACACTCCCCTGGCCCTCGAACGAGCGGCCGGCGACGTACCGGTACACCGGCAGGGCGCCGAACAGGGTGACGAGCACCAGCACTACCGTGGCGAACGGGGTGAGCAGTCCCGCGTTCTGGACGGCGATGGACGGCTGGTACCCGAGGGTGGAGAAGTAATCGACCCCGGTCAGGCACATCACCCACAGCCAGAACGACTGGTGGTGTTTCCCGCCGTGGGCGGGATTGGAGGGGGCGGTCATGTGGGGGTGAGAGTGCCGCGGTTCGGCTCGCCGACGACGAGTCGGGACGCTCCGCCGCAGACCGGGGCGGCGGGCCGTGCCCGGTCGCCCCAAACGTGAACGCTTAGTGTAGCAAAAACGGGAGGCGGGGGAGGGGACGCTCTCGCCGCCGCTTGTGTATGGAGGGAGTGTTGGGGAAGTGGTGGGACTGTGACTCACTCCACCCGACCGGCGCTTACGACACCAGTCTGAAGAAGATTTCTTCCAGGTCGTCGGAGCCGTGGGCGGCTTTCAGTTCCGGGAGCGTGCCCTGGGTCATCAGCCTCCCTTTGGCGATGATCGCCACCCGGTCGCACAACTTCTGCACCTCGGTGAAGTGGTGCGTGCTGAACAGGATGGTTTTCCCCTCGGCCCGCAGCTTGGCGATGTTCTGCAACACCGCCCGCTGGACGAGCACGTCCAGCCCGGCCGTCGGCTCGTCGAAGATGAGCACCGGCGGGTCGTGGATGAGGGCACGGGCGATGCTCACTTTCTGCCTCATGCCCGTGCTCAGCCGCCCGCCCACCACGTGCTTGAACTCGGTCATCTGGAAGCTGTCGAACAGGTGGTCCATGCGGGCGGTCAGTTTCGGGCCGTTCATCCCAGCCAGCCGGCCGTAGTACTCGACCATCTCCCACGCCGTCATGCGGTCGTACACGCCGGTGTTGGCGCTCAGAAAGCCGATGTGCCGCCGCACCTGGGCGGCCTGCGTGACCACGTCGAACCCGGCGACGGTGGCGAACCCGGCAGTCGGTTTCAGCACCGTGCAGAGCATCCGCAGGGTGGTGGTTTTGCCCGCCCCGTTCGGCCCGAGCAGGCCGAACACCTCGCCCGGTTGCACCGAAAACGAGACGTCCTCGACGGCCGCCTTCGGCTTGCCGTCGGCTCCGGTGAATGATTTCGACAGGCCTTCGAGTTCGATCATGGCGGCTCAGGTGGGCGGTGGCGGGTCGTCGTCCTTGATGTCGCGGAACATGTCCGGCTTGCCGAACTGGGTGGGGTCGAAGGTGCCGCGGGCCTCGGCCTCCAGGATGCGGAGCCGCGTGTCCATGTCCCGCACCTTCTTCTCGAGCTGCTCAAGCTTCACCCCGGCGTCGTCCTTGCGGGCCGGTTTCGGCACCTCGGGGTAGGCCAACTGTCGTTGCAACGCGGCGAACAGGAAGAGCGGGTCCTTCCCGCGGCTGGCCTTGGCGATCTTCCCTTCCTTCTCGCCGAACAGCGGGGGCAGGCTGGGTGTGTACTCCGGGTTCTGCCGCCGGCGGTCGGTCACATACTGCACCGACCGCAGGTACACCAGTTCGGCGAACTCGACGATGCCCACCTGCCGGCGGACGATGTTCGCGTTCTCCTGCCAGTCGGACGTGAAGAACGGCTCCTCGCTCATCGCCACCAGCCCGTCGGTGTACCCCAGGCGGTTGCGGGTGATAGCCTCGAACTGGTACACGAAAAGGCCGGCGTGGGTGGGCGTGCCGGCCTTGTACGTCGCCTCGCGTTCGAGCACCTGGAGGGCGGTGAGGAACGGGAACTTCCGCTTGTCCTCGTCGGACGCCCTGACGACGAACCGCTGGAACGGGGTGAAGTAGTGCGGCAGCTTGGCGAACCCGCTGGCCAGTTGGCCGGTGTGCTTCATCTCGGTGGCCAGGAACTGGACGGCCATCGGCAGGCGGGTGGTGGTGAGCACCTCCTCGGCGATTGAGGCGAGCACGTCCTGGGCGGCGTTCTCGGTCTGCACCCGCTCGCGGAGCGTGCGGAAGAAGTACGCCTGCTCGATGCACTCGTCGCGTTCCGGGGGCGTGCCGGCGGTCATGGGGGCATGGTACGCGGCCGCCGGTACAATGCCAGCACCCACACCCGGAGGGGAGTCGATGAGCCAGCGGTACCGGACGGTGGCCGCGTTCGACGTGGCGTACAAGGCCGACCTGGTGAAGGCCGCCCTGGAGGACGCCGGCATCCCGGCGGTCGTCACCGACCGCGAGATCGTGTCGATGGAGTGGCTGCTGGCGAACGCGGTGAACGGGGTGAAGGTGCAGGTGACGGAGGACCTGGAGGAGAAAGCCCTGGCGGTCGTCGAGGCGCTGTACCGTGACGGGTTCGATCGGTCCACGCTGACCGACGAGGAACTCACCCGGCAGGCGCTCGAAGCGGCCCCGGCGGAGGCCGACCCGCACGACCCGCCCCCGCCCGCGTCGGCCGAGGGCACCGACCCCCAGCCCGACCCGAACCGCATCGACCGCGACCAGTACGCCCGCCGGTTCATGCTCTGCTCGGTGTTCAGCCTGATGTTCCCCCCGCTCGCCTTCTTCGCCATTTACCTCGGGCTGGCGGCCGTGTTCGGCTCCGGACCGATGTCGAGCGTCGGCTGGCAACGGGTCGGGTTCGGGGTGGTGTTCGGGGGCGTGCTGGCGGGGGTGGTAACGTGGCTGGTCACGCTGATGTTCTGACCCGAGGCCGGTTGCGATGACGCCCCACCCCGACGACACCATCGTGGCCCTCTCCACCGCCCCCGGACCAGGGGTGCGGGCGATCGTCCGCGTCAGCGGACCGCGGGCTGCGGAGGTGGTGAACAGTGTGATCAGCCGGGAGCCGACGGCGAGCGTGCTCGCCGTCGGCTCCCGGCTAACCCCGTGTTCCCTCACCCTCTCCGGCGTCCACTCCCCGCTGCCGGCCGACTTGTACTTCTTCCGCGGGCCGAACACGTACACCGGCCAGGACCTCGCCGAGATTCACACCGTCTCCAGCCCGCCGCTCGTGGAACGACTGATCGCCGATCTGCTCGCCGCCGGGGCACGCTCGGCCCAACCGGGCGAGTTCACCCTGCGGGCGTTCCTGGCGGGGAAGAAGGACCTCCCCCAGGCCGAGGCGGTGCTGGCGGTGATCGAATCCGACACCGAAGCCGACTTACAGGGATCGCTGAAGCAGTTGGCCGGCGGGGTGACTCAGCCGCTCGCCGCACTCCGCTCGGATTTGCTCAACCTGCTCGCCGACATCGAGGCCGCTCTCGACTTCGTGGACGAGGACATCGAGTTCGTGTCCAAGCGGGACACACTCCTGCGGCTGACAGCGGCGCTCGCCCACCTGACCAACCTGAACCGTCAGCTCGAAGGGCGAACCGTCAGCGGGCGGACACTTCGCATCGCCCTCGTGGGCGAACCGAACGCCGGTAAGAGCAGCCTGTTCAACGCTCTCACCCGGAACGCCAAGGCACTGGTGAGCGACGTGCCTGGCACCACCCGCGACTACCTGATCGCTCGGCTCGACCTGAACGGCGTACCCGCCGAGTTGATCGACACGGCCGGCTGGCAGGCCGCGACCGATACGATCGAAGGGCAGGCTCAGCAACTTGGCCGCGAGCAGTCCGACCGGTCAGACGTGGTGCTGTGGTGCGTGCCCGTGAACGCGGAACCGGGGCGCCCGCCGAGCGAAGACGCGGTGCTGGTTCGCACGAAAGCGGACTTGTTACAGGGGTCAAGGGAAGTAGGCAGGTCCTGTCTCGTGTCGGTGGTCTCAGGGCACGGTGTCGTTCAACTCCGTCAACTGTTGGCGGAGAAAGCCGCCACCTTCGCCCGTTCGCCGCTCGCCCCGAGCCAGGCACGGTGTCGTGCGCACGTCGCGTCGGCCATGACCCACCTGCGGAACGCCCACCGCCACACCGTCGCCGACGATCCGCCGGAGTTGCTCGCGTTGGCATTGCGGGCGGCACTGGACCAGATCGGCGAGATGGCCGGGGCGGTGTACACGAACGACTTGCTCGACCGCATCTTCAGCCGCTTCTGCATCGGGAAGTGAAGTGTTCTGCTCGCTCTGCGAGCGGCATTCCGAACCCGCTCGCGGAGCGAGCAGAACACTACCCGAACACGGGCAGCGTTCGCGGCGGGTGGTACTCGGTGAAGAACACCCCGCGGACGTTGTCCCCCTCGCGGCTGTGAGTCACCCGCCGCGGCTCGTCCGGGTCGGCCAGGTTCCATTTCAAAGTGACGGAATCGTCGCCGGGGTAATTCGGGTCGTAGATGTGTACCGTCAGGTCGTCACCGTGCAGGTCGTACCCGTAGGCCAGCACTTGGTGGTTCAGCCCGAGTTTGCGAACGCTCCACCCCGTTTGCTTCACCAGCCCGAGCGGCACCAACTTGCCCGCTTCCAACCGCTCGCGGACCTTCGGCCACTCGGTTTCGATCATCAGGCTCGACACCCCGCGACGCACCCGCACCCCGGACACGAACTTCGACCCGTCCGGCCGCCGCTGCCAGTCCAGGTACTTCACCCAGGTGAACGGCATCCCCCAACTGGTGAAGAGTCGCTGGCAGAAGTGGCGGAACAGGCCGTCGGTCGACTCGCTCGGGAGCGACCGCACGCCGGCCTCGAACAGGTCAATGGCGGTGAAGATCATCCCCCCGCACAGCCCGCGGGTGGCGTCGGCGAACTGCACCGGGCCGAGCGGGGTGTCGAACAGGAAGAACGGGCGGTCGCACGGGAAGCAGTTCGGGAACGGGAATCCGTTCACGCTCGGGCGGAATTCGGGCACGCGGGCGGAGGGCATGGTGGGTCAGCTCATTTGAACGCCTCGAACTCCTTCCCGAGCAGGCTGCTGGCGATCTTCAACTTGAGGATCTCGTCGGTGCCTTCGTAGATGCGGCACACCCGCGTGTCCATCAGGTGCCGGCCGGGGCGGTACAGGGTACTCCACCCGCGGCCGCCGAACACCTGCACCGCCCGGTCGGCGGCTTCCCACGCGGCGTTGGTGATGTAGAACTTGGCCTTCGCCGCCAGCAGGTCGGCCTCTCCGGCCAGCTTCTTGTCGGTCGGGTTCTCCTTGAACGCCTGGAGCGCCGCGGACGCTTGCAACAGAAGCGGCTCGCTGCTGCACCGGGCGATCTCGATCAGGGCGATGTGCTCCTGCACCAACTGGTGCTTGGCAATCGGCTTGCCGTGCTGGGAGCGGGCTTGCCCGTACTCCAGCACCTCCGCCAGGCAGTCTTCGATCACCCCCAGGCAGCCGGCGGCTACGCTCAGCCGCCCGCTCACCAGCGTACCCATCGCAATGCGGAACCCGTCGCCCTCCTCACCGAGCAGGTTCTCCGCCGGGATCGCCACGTCGGCCATCTCGAACATGGCCGTGTTGCTGCTGAACATGCCCATCTTGGCGGTCAGGTTCTCGACGTTGAAGCCGGGCGATTTGGTGTCCACCACGAACGCCGAAATCCGCCGGCCCGGCCCCTCCGCCACCCCCGATGGGTAGGCGAATACGACGATCGCGTCCGCGATCCCGCCGTTGGAAATCAGGTACTTCACCCCGTTCAACTTGTACCCGTCCGCCGTTCTGGTGAAGGTGCTCGTCATCTCGCGGGGGTTGCTGCCGGCGTCCGGTTCGGTCAGCCCGAACGCCAACACCTGCTCCCCCTTCGCCGCCGCCGGCAGGTACTTCCGCTTCAGCGCTTCGCTCCCCCACGTCTGAATGGGGTAGGCGCCGATGCTCAGGTGGCCGGAGAAGAACGTCCGCACGCCGGTGCCTTCGCGGCCGATCCGCACCAGTGCTTTGAAGTAGCTGACCGCGTCCGCCCCGCGTCCGCCGTACGCCGGGTCGATGTTCATCCCAAGGATGTTGTGCTGCTTCGCCAGCGGCACCAACTGGTCGTTGAACCGGTGCTCGACGTAGCAGAGTTCCTCGACCGGACGGATGGCCTCGCAGAAGGCATTGGCGTCGGCGGCCAGGGCGGCGGGGTCGAACGGCGGCATGGCGGACTCCGGGAGAGGCGGTGAACGCGATAGCAAATTCTACCGCAAGCGTTCGATTTGGCGTAACGGGTCCGGGTGGACACGGCATCGGCCCGTAAGATAACTCACCGCCCGGAGTCATCTCGAATGGCCACCTTTTCCGACAGACTCGCGGAGGCTGTCGCCCGGTACGGCCCGCTGTGCGTCGGCCTCGACCCGCGGATCGACATGCTCCCGAAAGCGTTCGCCGACCTGCCCCCGGTGGACGCGGTCGAACGGTTCTGCCTGAAAATCCTCGACCTGGTGCGACCGTATTGCGGGGTGGTGAAGCCGCAGGCGGCGTTCTTCGAGCTGCTCGGCGGGGGCGGGTTCGAGGCGATGGACACGGTGCTGAAGCTGGCGAAGGAGAAGGGGTTCGTCACCATCCTGGACGGCAAGCGGGGGGACATCGCCAGCACCGCTACCGCCTACGCCGAGGCCGCATTCGGCCCGACGTGGGACGCCGACGCGGTGACCCTCAACCCGTACCTCGGGTCGGACGCCATCGAGCCGTTCCTGACCATCGGGCGGAAAACGACGCCGGCCCGCGGGGTCTTCGTACTGGTGCGGACGAGTAACCCCGGCGGAGGGCTCTTCCAGAACCTGACGTGTGAAGGCAAGCCGCTATACCGTCACGTCGCGGAGGCGGTGACGAAGTGGAACGACGGCCAGTGGGACGTGGGGGCGGTGGTGGGGGCGACCAACCCGGCCGAGTTGAAGGAGTTGCGGGAGGCCATCCCGGACGTGTGGTTCCTGGTGCCGGGGTACGGCGCCCAGGGCGGGACGGCGGCGGACGTGAAGGCGGGCTACCGGGCGGACGGCACCGGGGCGATCGTGAACAGCAGCCGCGGGGTGGTGTTCCCGTACCACCGTGAAGACCCGAACTGGGAGCTGCAGGTGATCGCCGCCGCGATGAAAGCTCAGGCCGAACTGAGGTAGCCGCGAGCCGCAGGCGAGCGCGTCGGAGGTCGGACGCGCGCGCCCGCGGCGCCCGGCGCCCGGGCTCACATCTTAGGCCCTGGCCAAAGAAACCTCTTCGGCTCCGGCTTGATGTGGAACACCGGCTTCGCCTCCTTCTTCAGCTTCTCGAACAGCTTCGGGATCGCGTCCTGCACCTTCACTCGCGTCACCTCCACCTTCAACGCCGCCTTCTCGTCCTCGAACTTCTTGCCTTTCTGTGGCGGGATGACCTCCAGCAATTGCACCGTAAATTGCCCCTGTTTGGTGTCGATCGGGTCGCTGATCTCGTTCAGCTTCAACTTGAAGATGGCGTCGTGCAGGGCTTGTGCATCGTCGGTCGTCGTGTACCGGCCGATCGGTGCGATCGCCCCAAGAGTCCCTTGTGAGTCTGCCAATTTCTTCCCCCCGCTCATGAACTGAACCCTCCGTTGCTCGCCGAACTTCGTCTCGAACGCCCGCTTCAATTCCTCGTCCGTCACCGTCACCTCGCCGTCGAGCAGCTTGGCCAGCAGTAGCCGTGGGGTGAGCACGTCCGTCCACCACTCGTCCTCCGTCTTCCCGTACTTCGGCAGCACGGACTTCACGAACTCCGCACGGCTCACCCCAATGCCCTTCGCGTCGGCCTCGAACGCAGTTACCACCTCGTCGGCCGGCAGCCGGATGTCTTTCTCGGCGGCCGCGTCCTGGATGATCCTCTGGTTGACGAACAGCTCGATTTCCTTGGCCCCGTGCTTGCGGATCAGGTACTCGCCGAACTCCTCCCGCGAGACATCCCGGCCGTTCACCGTTGCCACCGCAGTCGCAACTGGCTTCGGGTCCGGCTTCGGGTCCGGCTTGGCCGGGTCGGCCTTGGCCGGTGGGACGATCCTCCCCTCGGCCTTCTCCGCCGGGGGCGTCACCGGCTTCGGGTCGGCCGCCAGCGCCGCCCAGGTACAGCCCACCGCCACCGCCGCCAGCACTACGCCGAGTTTCAACTTGGAAATGGTCATCGCCGTCAGTGCCTCCTGCACCAGATAGGAAACCCCCGTCGGGACAACCCCGGTCGGGTCCGTCGCCGCTCGCACGGTTGTTGCCGCCAACCCGCTCGACACCCCCACCGCCGCCGGCACCGCGAGTTTGAACCCGCGGGCGGTCAGCGCCGCCGCCAGCTTCTTCCGAGCCCGCCCCAGTCGGCTGCTGAGGGTGCCCTCACTGACGCGGAGTTGCTTCGCCGCCGCCGCCCGAGTCAGCCCTTGCAGTTCACACAGCACCACCGCTCGCCGCATCTCCTCCGGCAGCTTCGCCAGTTCCTCGTCGAATAGCCGGTTCAGGTCGTCCGGTTCAGCGGGGGCTGTTTCGGGGTGGGGCATGGCATCCACCTGCTTTTCCAGGGCGAAGCGGCGGTCGCGGCGGAAGCGGGCTTTGGCGGAAACGCGGTGGGCGACGCCGTACAGCCACGGCCCGAGGTTCGCCCGCCAGGGGATGGCCGCGGCCCGCTTGACCAGCACGAGGAACGTCGCCTGGAATGCGTCGTCGGCGTCGGCGGACTGCCCGAGCGCCCGCCAGCAGACGCCGTACACCAGCGGCCCGTGCCGCTGCACGAGGGTGGCGAAGGCGGGCTGGTCGGCGGTGGCGAGGAAGCGGCCGAGCAGTTCGGCGTCGGAACGGGGGTCTAGGCGGGCAGCCGTTTGCACCGCCCGCGTGGGGGTCGTCGCCGTCATTCCGTCGCCTCCGTGCGATCGGCTGGTGATGTGTATTTCCGGCGGGCGGGGCGGCGCGTCCCACGAAAATGTGGCGGGCGGCCACGCTCTCCTGCAACGCCAGGATCTGACCGAGGCTCTTGAAGTGCAGGCGGGAGACCTTCCGCTCCACCTGCTCCAGTTGGCGGAACAGCTTCATGATCCACTTCATGCTCACCCCGCTCTCGCTCGCCTCGCGGATCAGGTCCTGGTCGAGCAGGAACTCGGCCAGCCGCTCCCCCTCCTCGAAGTTCTTCATCGCCGGCATGTTGATCTCGCGGGCCTCCCGCAGGACCGACTTGAGCGCCTTGCGGGCCTCCCGCAGTGTGTACAGGGTTTCGGTCACGTGCGCGTTCTTGACGTGCGGCGGGGCGTTCATCTTCTCCAGGGCGAAGTACACGTTCATGTGCAGGTCGGACTGCTCGTAGTGGTACCGCACCGTCTTGAAGATGCCCTGGATGGCCATGTGGAAGCGGTACCGGTTGATCAGCTCGTAGTAGTCGTCGGTGTTCACCCGGTAGCTCATCTGCACGTACACCAGGTACACCCGCCGGTCGAGGGTGCGGAACCAGTCGTTCATGTCCTCGCGGTCCTTCTCCAGGTCCTTGATCTTCCGCTTCAGCTTCTTGCTCAGGCTGCCGTCGTTCTCCTTCCGCAGCCGCCGCAGCTCGTCGTTGATGTCCTTCAACTCCTCCACCTTCTCCTCCAGCCCGGCGTACAGCTTCTCGAACACGCTGGCCAGGCGGGCGTCCTCCCACGGCTCCTTGCGGATGAGCTCGTCCAGGTCGTCCAGGTCGCCGGGGTTGAGCAGCCGCCCGCTGTCGTACGCCCCCTGGTACCGCTCGTCGTAAGTGGTCTCGTGGTGTTCGTCGTCGATGAACTTCTGCACCACCTTCGGGTCGTCCAGGGCGGTGCCTTTCTTGATCAGCCCGCCCGCCCGGTACATCTTGTAGGTCAGCCGTTCCCGCAGCTCGACCGGGCTGTCGAACAGGATCCACGCGCTGCGGGTGTCCTCGTCGGCCGCCACGAACGGCGACTTCACGTGCTCCTCCCGCTCGTAGTCCGGCGGGTGGTAGTCGTCGGCCGGGTGGTCCTCGGCGTCCTCCTCGCTGAACACCTGCACCCGCTTCCCGTGGTACGGGTTGTCCAGCTTGGGAGGCATTCCGAACTCGGGGTCCTTCTTCTGCCGCCGCAGGATGTCGCCGGCCGCGTGCTGGTGGTAGAACAAATCGGACGTGTACAGCTTGTGGTCGGCCGCCTTGAACAGGTCGTTGTGCGCCATCTGGTACGTCTGAAAGGCGTAGCTGCAGCGGAACAGGCCGTGGACGATGGCGTTGCTGCCGGCGAACGCGGCCGCCACCCGGTCGGCGTGAAACTCCCCCTCCCGCCGCGACTCGTGCCGCAGCTTGCCGTACATGCTGAAAGCCAGGATGAACGGCGAGCGGATGAGCCACATCGCCGCGTGCAGCAGCCACCCGAACACGTTCCCCTTCTGCTTCAGGCGGGCGGCGAACCGGTCCACCGCCGAGGCCCCGTCGGCCAGGTTGCTCAGGATGATCAGGCAGCGGGAGGCGTAGGCGAGCGACTGCGACGGCTGGGCGAAGTGACCGAACTCGTGCGCCACGATCGCCTTGAACTCGCTCAGGTTGAGCACGTTGATCAGCCCGATGCCGACCATCAGCTCCCGCTTCGGCGGGGTGAACAGGTTGACCAGGCCGAGGCGGGTGACGGCCGCAGCGGTGGGCATGGGCACCAGTTGCACCTTCGACGGCTCGTCCACCCCGATCTCGTCGCACAGGCGGCGGATGAACGCGAACAGCCGCGGGTGATCGTCCTCCGTCACCTCCACCATCAGTTCCTTCTCCTCCACCTCCGATTTGGCGAAGAAGCCGGTGAGCAGGTAGATGAAGACGCCCAGCGTGACCACCGCCAGCGGGAACGGCAGGCAGCAGCACCACTTGCCCTGGAAGCCGGCCGCGACGAACCAGACGGTGGCCGTGAGCGAGGCGAACACCATGCCCAGGTACACCATGAACACCACGTACACCCACACCAGCATCCACGTCTGCTTGGCGCGGTACTCGGGCGAAAAGTCGGTGTACCCTTCCGGCACGTCCTCCGGGGTGGGCGGGTAGGGCACGTCGTCGGACCGGGCCATCGGCTACCTCGGCGGGAAAACGGGAATGAAGTGCGGCCGGTATCGGCAGATTCGGACAAGATAAGTGATTCCCGCCCCGGACAGCAAGGGGCGTGTCCCTCTCTTCGCCGCGACCGACAGGGAGCGAGGGACTCCGCTCCCTGTCGGTCGCGGCGAAAACACATTCATGCCCGACTGGTCCGCCGCCCGCCGACTCGTCCCGCTCGACCCGACCGTCACCATGTTGAACACCGGGTCGTTCGGTCCCACCCCGACGCCGGTGTTTGACCGGGTGACGGAACTCCGCCGCCGGCTGGCCGCCGGGCCGACCGACTTCTTCGTCCGTCAGGTGCCGCCGCTCCTGTGGGAGAGCCGCACCCGCACGGCGGAGTTCCTGGGCACCGAACCGCACCGGCTGGTGTTCGCCACCAACGTGTCGGTGGCGATCAACGTGGTGGCGAGCTCGCTGTTGC
>CAYMHO010000070.1:0-24833 GCA_964390195.1 uncultured Fimbriiglobus sp.
CTGGCGTCGGCGTTCGTGTCCGGCCCGGCGTTCATCCTGATCGTCCTGCGGGTAGTAAGGGTGGGCACCGACCTGCCGATGAACCCCGGCCCGGCCCGCCTGCTGGTGCAGATCATCCGGGTGGCGGCGGTGGTCAACCTGCTCATGCTGGCGTCCGAGTTGTTCACCCTCTTCTACGCCGGCGGGGCGCACCTGTCGTCCGCCCGCTACCTGTTCTTCGGCGACCACGGGAAGAACGGGCTGGTGCCGTGGATCTGGACGGCGATCGCGTTGAACCTCGTCGGCACCAGCCTGTTCTTCACCCCGGCCGCCCTGGAACGCGGGTGGACGCGGGTGGCGGCGTGCGGGATGGTGATCGTCGGCATCTGGATCGAGAAGGGGATGGGCCTGATCATCCCCGGGTTCATCCCGTCCACCCTGCACGAGGTGGTCGAGTACGCCCCGAGCGAGACCGAGTGGAAGATCACCGCCGGCATCTGGGCGCTCGGCCTGCTGCTCCTGACCGCCATGCTGAAGGTGACGGTGGCGGTGTTCACCAGCCGGATGACGGCCACGCCGGCACTCAACCACCCGGTCGCCGACGTGTCCTCCGCCCTGTGACGAAATTCACCCACCCCGGAAGGAGTGTGTCATGATTCACGAAGTGCACGGTGACATCCTGTTGACGAAGTGCCAGGCGATCGCCCACGGGGTGGCCCCCGCGGACCACTTCGCCCACGGGCTGGCCCTCGCCCTGCGGGAGAAGTACCCGGTGATGGCGAAGGACTTCCGCCACTACGCCCACCAGTGCCACCCGAAGCCGGGCGAGATCTGGGAGTGGGGCGGGGTGGGCGGCGTTCGGATCTTCTGCCTGCTCACCCAGGACGACGACTCCGGCCGCGGCGGGCAGCCCGGCCCGGCGACCGAGGCGACCGTCAACCACTGCCTGAAGCGGCTGCGGCACGAACTGGACGCGGGCGAGGTGAAGAGCCTGGCCCTGCCGCGGCTGGCCACCGGGGTGGGCGGGTTGGCCTGGGAAGTGGTGTTCCCCCTCGTTAAGAAACACTTGGGGGATTCGCCCGTGCCGGTGTACGTGTACACCCGGTACGAGAAGGGTGTGGCCGCCAACGAACCGCACTGACCGAGCACCCCCATGACGCCCTACGGCAAGACCGCCCAGACCGCCATCGCCGCCGTCAGTCGGTTGGCCGAGGTGTACGACCCGGCCAAGCGGGTGAAGCTGAACTCGGCCGACATCGCCGGCAACCGGCACCTGCCGCAGCCGGTGGTGGCGAAGGTGCTCACCACCCTGTCGCAGGCCGGGATCGTGAACGGCTCGCCCGGTCCCGGCGGCGGGTACTGGCTGGCCCGCCCGCCGGAGGCGGTGTCTCTGTACGATGTGGTGAGCCTTTTCGAGCGGATCGACCAGAACGTGAGCTGCCCGTTCGGCCCGGAGTACTGCGGCACCGGCCCCCACTGCCCGCTCCACTTCGACATGCTCAAGGTCCGCGAGCAGATGGTTTCGTTCCTGAAGACCAGCACGTTCGCCCGGTTTGTCGGCTGGACTCCGCCCGCACCACCCCCGCCGGAGAAGGGCGGGAAGCGGTCGCTGAACCTCCTGCCGAAATCCTGACCGGACGGGAGGAGCCTGCCATGACCGCACCCGCCGCGCCCGCCCGCCCGCTGGCCGTGACGAGCTTCGGCCTGAGTCACCCCGGCCGGCAGCGGGTGAACAACGAGGACGTGTTCGTGGTGGGCGAACTGGCCCGCACGCTCATCGTCCGGCACACCAACTTCCCGCAACCGGACGAGGCCCACAGCCGCCACCGCGGGCACGTCTTCCTGGTCGCCGACGGGGTCGGGGGGAACGCGGCCGGGGAGGTGGCCAGTCGCCTCGGCACCGACGCGGTCGAGCAGTTCCTGCTGAACACCTTCCGCCGGTTCACCGCCGTGCCGACCGGGGGCGGACAGGACGCCCTGCGGGAACTCCAGACCGCCCTGCGGCAGGCCGACGCCCGGCTGTTCGACGAGGTCGGCCGGCACCCCGAGTGGCGGGGGATGGGGACCACCATGACGGCGGCGGTGGCGTCCGGCCGGCGGCTGCTCGTCGCCCACGCCGGCGACAGCCGCGGGTACCTGTTCTCGGCCGGCAAGCTGCGGCAGTTGACCGCCGACCACACGTTCGCCGCCGACATGGTCCGCGCCGGGATGATCACCCGCAGCCAGCAGGACCACCACCCGTGGAGGCACGTGGTGACCAACCTGCTCGGCGGGTCCGAGCCGGGGGTGCGGGCGGAGGTGCACCTGCTCGACCTGCACCCCGGCGACGTGCTGTTACTCTGCACCGACGGGCTGACGGACATGGTCTCCGACGAGGCGATCGCGGCTGTGCTGGGTGCCGAGGCCGACCCGGAGGCGGCGTGCCGGCGGCTGATCGACGAGGCCAACCGCAACGGCGGCGAGGACAACGTGACCGTCGTCGTCGCCCGCTTCGACGCGGTCCCCTGACGGGCGACACGGGCCGCGGACGGTGGAGTGCGGCCGAAGTGGCCGCTGCCCGGATCTCGGCCGGCGGCGGACAGGACAGCCCGTTCGCCCGCCGCTTCTCGTCGGGTCCCTTCGAACGGTGCAGTCATGTGCGAACCACTCGACGGCGACATGGAACGCAGAATCGACCGACTGACGCGGCAGGTGCGGGGCCTGCAGGTGAGTGTCGCCGGGGTGGTGGCGGCGCTGGCGGTGGTGGCGTGCGTCAGCTTCAGTCGCACGCCCGCGGCAACCAGCGGGCAACCGGACACGATCGATCCGCCGGTCGAACGCGGCCGGGAACACGTCTCGGCGGTACCGGAGAACGGGTCTGCCAGGTAGCGAACCGCTCAGCAGATGCGGGGGAGTTGCTCGCCGACGGGGAGTGTCACCACCCGCTTCCCGCCGACCGCCGTGCGGGCGACGACCATTCTCGGGTGCCGCTCGGTGACGCGACCGATGACCGCCGCCCGCGTGCCGAGCGGGTGATGTCGCATCGCCTCCAGCAGCCTCTCGGCGGACGCCGCCGGGGCGACGGCGATCACCTTCCCCTCGTTCGCCACCAGCAGCGGGTCGAGGCCGAGCAGGTCGCACGCCGCCCGCACCTGGTCGTCGATCGGCACGCGGGTTTCGTCGATCAGGATGCCGACGTTCGACCGGCCGGCGAACTCGTTCAGGGTGGCCGCCACCCCGCCGCGGGTCGGGTCCCGCATCGCCCGCAGGTCGCGGCAGGCGGTGAGCATGTCCACGATTAGTCCGTTCAACGCGGCGGTATCACTCTCGATGACGGTCTCGAACTCCAGCCCTTCCCGCACGCTCAGGATGGCGACCCCGTGGTTGCCAATCGCTCCCGACGCGATCACCACATCACCGGGGCGGAGGTTGTCCGGGCCGAGGTTCACGCCGTCCGGCATCACCCCGACGCCGGCGGTGGTGATGAAACAGCCGTCGCCGTGCCCGCGCTCCACCACCTTCGTGTCGCCGGTGACGACCCGCACGCCGGCCGCCCGCGCCGCCGCCGCCATCCGTTCGACGATTCGCCCGAGGGCAGCCAGTGGCAGACCCTCTTCGAGGATGAAACCGGCGGACAGGTAGAGCGGCTTCGCGCCGGTCACGGCGAGGTCGTTCACCGTGCCGTTCACCGCCAGGTCGCCGATGCACCCGCCGGGGAAGAACAGCGGGCGGACGACGTAGGAATCGGTGGTGAACGCCAGCCGGCCGGCGGGTGGCGGGAGGACGGCGGCGTCGCCGAGTTGGTCGAGGGCAGTGTCCCGGAACGCCGGGACGAACAGGTGTTCGACCAGCTCGGCCGACAGCTTCCCCCCACCGCCGTGCCCGATGACGACGTGCGGGTAGTCCCGCAGCGGCAGCGGGCAGGCCCAGTTGTCGAGGGTCACACCGGACAAGGCAGGCGCTCCGTTCCGAGGTCCACCAGCCGGCCGTAGTTGTGGTACGCCGCACACGCCCCCTCGCTCGACACCATCGTCGCCCCGAGCGGGGTCCGCGGGGTGCAGTCCTTGCCGAACGCCTCGCACTGGTGCGGTTTGAGCGTGCCCCGCAGCACCTCCCCGCTACGGCACCGCGGCGACTCGACCGAGCGAATACCGCCCACCGCGAACCGCCCCTCGGCGTCGAACGCCCGGTACTCGCCCCGCAGTCGCCAGCCGCTCTTCGGGATCACGCCGATGCCCCGCCACGCCCGGTCCGTCTCCTCGAACACTTCGGCCAGCATCGCCTGGGCCGGGCGGTTGCCGTCGAACGTGACCACGCGCGGGTAGGCGTTCTCCACCGTGTGAGTGCCGGCTTCGAGGTGCCGCACCGCCCGGCGGATGCCGTCGAGCAGGTCGAGCGGCTCGAACCCGGTGACCACGATCGGCACGCGGTACTTCTCCGCCAGCGGCAGGTACTGGTGGAAGCCCATCACGCTGCACACGTGCCCGGCCGCCAGGAACGCCTGCACGCGGTTGTGGGGCGAACTCATGACGGCGTCGATGGCCGGCGGCACCAGCACGTGCGACACGAGCACCGAGAAGTTGACCAGGCCGAGCCGCTTCGCCTGGTGTACGGCCATGGCGTTCGCCGGGGCGGTCGTCTCGAACCCGATGCCGAAGAACACCACCTGCCGGGTGGGGTTCTCCTTCGCCAGCTTGATCGCGTCGAGCGGGGAGTACACCACCCGCACGTCCCCGCCGCGGCCCTTCACCGCGAACAGGTCGCCGGCGGTGCCGGGCACCCGGAGCATGTCGCCGAAGCTGCAGAAGATGACGCCGGGCGTGGCGGCGATGGCGAGGGCCTTGTCGATCAACTCCACCGGGGTGACGCACACCGGGCAGCCGGGGCCGTGGATGAGTTCGACCTCGGGGGGCAGCAGTTGGTCGATGCCGTTGCGGATGATCGAGTGCGTCTGCCCGCCACACACCTCCATGATCGCCCACGGGCGGGTGGCGGCGGAGCGGACCTCGGCGGCCAACTTCCGGGCCAGTCCGCCGTCCCGGAATTCGGTCAGGTACTTCACGTCTCCGCCCCCCCGAACTCCTCGTCCAACAGGCCGAGCGACTCGAACGTGCGGAGCGTTTCCAGGGCGGTCGCCTCGTCGATCCTGCTGATGGCGAACCCGACGTGGACGATGGCGTATTCGCCCACGGCGATGTCCGGCAGGTACGCCAGGCACACCTCCTTCAGCACCCCGCCGAAGTTCACCTTCCCCGTGCGGGCGCCTTCGACGTCGTACACCGACTCCACCCGGCCGGGCACCGCGAGGCACATGCTCAACCCTCCGATCGGCGGCGGGATTCGAGGAACGCCAGCCACTCGCCCATAGAGTCGCCCGTCTTGGCCGACACCGCCAGGATGGGCAGCCCCGGCCGCACGGCGAGAATGTTCCGCTCCGCCGTCACCCGGTCGAACTCGCACGCCCCGGCCAGGTCGGCTTTCGTAATGACCGCCACGTCGGCGGTGTTGAACAGCGTCGGGTACTTGAGCGGCTTGTCTTCCCCTTCGGTGACGGACAGCAGCACCGCCCGCAACTCTTCACCCAGGTCGTAGCCGGAGGTGCAGACCAGGTTGCCCACGTTCTCGATGAACAGGAAGTCGAACTCGGCCAGCTGCCACCCGTCGAGGTGGCGGCCGACCATGTCGGCTTCCAGGTGGCAGATGCCGTGCGTGTTGATCTGCCGCACCGGGGCACCACTGCGCGCCAGCCGGACGGCGTCGTTATCGGTCTCCAGGTCGCCCACCAGTGCCGCCGGGCGGTGGCCGCGTTCCCGCAGGGCCGCCAGGGTGCGTTCGAGGAACATCGTCTTCCCGGTGCCGGGGCTGGACACCAGGTTGACGACGAACGTGCCGGCGGCGGTGTACCGAGACCGCAGCCCGGCGGCGATCTCGTCATTCTTTTTCAACAGGCCCCTGCGGACCTCCAGGATGCGCGGCGTACTCATCAGGCAGCCTCCGGGTGTCATTCCACTTCGAGCGACTCGAGTTCCAGCTCGCGGCCGGCCCGCACGTCGCCTGTCGGGGTGCCGCACGCCGGGCAGCGGAAGCTCTGCACGCCCGGCAATTCCACGTCGCCGCACCGCGGACAGCGGACGGTCACAGCCACCCGTCGCACCTCCAGCCGCGACCCTTCCAGCATGGTGCCGGCTGCGGCCACGTCGTAGGCGAATCGGAGGGCGTCGACCGACACGCCGGACAGGTCGCCCACCCGCACCACGACCGCCGTCACGCGGGCCGCCCCCGCCTCGCGTGCGGCGTCCTCGGTTGTCTGCACCAGTTGCACGGCCAGCGACAGTTCGTGCATGCCCGCCCACCCCTCCAGTCAGCTTATCCCGCCGGCGATCACCGCCTGACCGAGCGACAGCCCGCCGTCGTTGCACGGCACCTGCCGGTGGGTGAGGGCGTGGACTCCCACAGCGTGCAAACGCTCCACTGCCGCATTCAGGAGCAGCGTGTTCTGGTAGACCCCTCCGGTGAGGCCGACGACCGAGGCGTTCACCCGGCGGGCGACGGCGACGATCGTCTCGACGACGGTCGCGTGAAACCGGGCTGGGATGCTGCCGGCGGCGTCGGCGACGACGGCCGCCAGCAGCGGAGCCGGGTCGAGGATGATCGGCGACGAGTCGGACAGGCCGAACGGGTACGGCTCGGCGTCCGCCACACCGGCCGCCACCGTTTCCAGTTCCATTGCCGCTTGCCCTTCATGGTTCACCTCGTGGCGAACCCCAGCGAGCGACGCCACGGCGTCGAACAACCGGCCCATGCTGCTCGTCCGCACACAGTTCACGTTCCTCTCCAGTTGCTGCCGCAGCACCTTCAAATCGCCCGCCGGACAGGCCTGCACGCACGGCAGGTGCTCATCCCAGGGGAGGCTGGCTGCCCACAGGTGGGCCAGGGCGGCGCGATACGGCTTTCGGATCGTGGCATCCCCCCCGGGCAGTGGTACGTACTTGAGGTGGGCGACCCGGTGGATGTGATCGCCGTCGGCGAGAAAGAACTCGCCGCCCCAGATGGCCCCGTCGGTGCCGTAGCCGGTGCCGTCGAAGCAGGCGACCAGGACGGGGCCGCCCTGCCAGTTCGCATCGACCAACAGCGAAGCGACGTGGGCGTGGTGGTGCTGCACCCGCACCAGTGGCACCCCGCGGCGGTCGGCGAACCGGGCCGCCCAGTCGGCCGACAGGTAGCCGGGGTGCCGGTCGCACGCCACCACCTGTGGTGACACGCGGAACAGGCTGAGCAGGTGATCGGCGGCGCGGTCGAGGGCTGCGAGCGTGTCGGGGCTTTCCACGTCGCCGACGTGCTGACTCAGGTAAGCGTGGTCGCCGGCGGTGACGCACAACGACGCCTTCAACTCCCCGCCGACGGCGAGTACGGCTTTGCCCGCCCGCGGCAGTTTCACCGGCAGCGGGGCGTACCCGCGGGAGCGGCGGACCGGGTACTCGTGCCCGGCGAACACCCGCACCACGGAGTCGTCGCACACGGCGTGGATGTCGCGGTCGTGCATCAGGAAGGCGTCGGCGAGGTCGGCCAACCGATCGCGGGCCTCGGCGTTGTCGCGGGCGATCGGCTCGTCGCTGCGGTTGCCGGAGGTCATCACCAGCGGCCGGTCTGCGAGCAAGAGGTAGTGCAGGGGCGAGTACGGCAGCATCAGCCCGACGGTGTTCAGGCCGGGGGCGATGCCGTCGCACACACACGGCCGGCGGGTGAGCATGACGATCGGCCGCTCCGGGCTGGTGAGTACCGTCGCGTCGTCGGCGCTCACCACCGCCACCCGCCGGGCTTGCTCGACGTCCCTCACCATCACGGCGAACGGCTTGTCCTTCCGCCCCTTCCGCTGTCGCAGTTTTGTCACGGCGTCTGCGATCGTCGCGACGCACGCCAGGTGAAATCCGCCGATCCCCTTCACCGCCAGGATGCCGCCGTCGGCCAGCAAGCTCACCGCCTCGCGGACGGCGTCATCACCTTCGGCCCGTTTCACCCCGGCGACTTCCAGCCACACCTTCGGCCCGCACGCCGGGCAGGCCAACGGCTGGGCGTGGAAGCGGCGGTCGGACGGGTCGTGGTACTCCCGCCCGCAGTCGGCACACAGCGGGAAGTCGGCCATTGTTGTCGCCGGGCGGTCGTAGGGCAGGCCGCGGATGATGGTGAACCGCGGCCCGCAGTGGGTGCAGTTGATGAAGGGGTACCGAAACCGGCGGTCGGTCGGGTCGAACAACTCTCGCAGGCAGTGGGCACAGGTGCCCACGTCGGCCGGCACCGAACCGCTCCTCCCGGCAGTGGTCTGGCTGGCGACGATGACGAAGTGCGGTTCGGCGACGACCGGCAGATCGAACACCTCGGCCATGTCGATGCGGGCGAGCGGCGGGGGGTGGGCGAGCAGCGCGGCGTGGAAGGCGGCTACCAACTCGGCCGGCCCTTGCACCTCGATGAACACGCCGGCGGTGTCGTTGCCGACGAACCCGGTGAGGGCGTGCCGCACGGCCAACTGATACACGAAGGGGCGGAAGCCGACCCCCTGCACGACGCCCCGCACGGCTAGCCGTCGCCTCACCACGACGGGCCGACCCCCTGACGCAGCACCCGCATGTAGTTCCCCCGCTCGAACGCCGTCGGGTCGGGCACCTTCTGCAAGCTGAGGGCGCCCCGCATCTGGCCGATCGAGGTGTACTCCCTCTCGGCCATCCAGTGCCGCAGGTCGGACAGGATGTGGGTCAGGTGGCCGACCCCGTGGCGGATGAGGGCGGACGTGAGCATCACCCCGCCCGCCCCGGCCATCACGCACTTGATCACGTCTCGGGCGGTGTGCACCCCGCCGGTGACGGCCAGGTCGATCGGCACCCGCCCGTAGGCCACGCCCACCCAGTGCAGCCGTGTGAGCAGCTCGTCCGAGTGGCTGAGCTTCAGGTGTGGCACCACGTCCAGCTCGTCGATGTTCAGGTCGGGCTGGTAGAAGCGGTTGAACAGGACGGCGGCGGACGCCCCGGCGGCGTGCAGGCGGGCGAGCAGGTTCACCGGGGCGGTGTAGAACGGGCTGAGCTTCACCGCCAGTGGGATGGTGATCTCGCCCCGCACCGCCCGCACGAGTGCCAGCAGCCCGTCCTCGACGCTGGCGGCGGTGGCGGTCGGGTCGGTGGGGATGTCGTACACGTTCAGCTCGACGCCGTCGGCCCCGGCGTCCTGCACGAGTTTGGCGTACCGCACCCACCCGCCGACGCTGGTGCCGTTCAGGCTGGCGAACACCGGCACCCCGACGGCCGCCTTCACCTGCCGCAACTGCTCCAGGTAGCCGTCCGGGCCGGTGTTGTACGTCCGCATGTCCGGGAGGTAGGTGGTCGCCTCGGCGTACGACTCGGTGCCGGCCTCCAGGTGGTGGTGCAGGTCGAGCGACTCGGCCTCGATCTGCTCCTCGAACAGGGAGTGCATGACGAACGCCGCCGCCCCGCTGTCCTCGGCGATGCGGACCGTGTCCAGGTCGCGTGTGATCGGCGACGACGACACGATCAGCGGGTTGGCGAGCGGACGCCCCAGGTAGTGGGTGGTCAGGTCGGGCACGACGCACCTCCGTTGGCGGCGGCCAGCGGCACGCCGGCGGCCAGTTTCTCGTACAGCTTCCAGCGGTCGGCCACTTCGCGTTCGGCCTCGTGCAGCAGCATCTCGGCCGCCGCCGGGTCGTTCTGCACCAGCACCGTGTACCGCGTCTCGTTGTACAGGTAGTTCTTCAGCGGCAGGCTGGGCGGCTTGCTGTCCAACTGCATCGGGTTCTGCCCGCCCGCCTTCCGCCGCGGGTCGTACCGGAACAGCGGCCAGTGCCCGCACTGCACCGCCGCCTTCTGCTGTTCGAGCTGTTTGCTCAGGTCGAACCCGTGGGCGATGCACGGGCTGTACGCGATCACCAGCGACGGGCCGGGGAACGACTCGGCCTCCCGCAGGGCGGTCAGGGTGTGAACGTCGTTCGCCCCGAAGGCGACCCGGGCGACGTAGCAGTTGCCCTGGGCGACCGCCAGCAGGGCGAGGTCCTTCTTCGCCGTCCGCTTGCCGCCGGCCGCGAACTTGGCCACCGCCCCCCGGGGGGTGGACTTGGACATCTGCCCGCCGGTGTTCGAGTACACCTCGGTGTCGAGCACCAGCACGTTCACGTCCGCCGCCGTGTTCAGCACGTGGTCGAGGCCGCCGTAGCCGATGTCGTACGCCCAGCCGTCGCCGCCGACGATCCACACGCTCCGCGGCACGAGGGCGTCGGCCACGGCGAGCAAGTCTTTCGCCGCCGGGTCGGTGCGGTCGGCGAGCTTCGCCTTCAGTCGCTTCACCCGCTCCCGCTGCGGCTTCACCCCGGCCGACGTCTGTTCGGCGTTCAGCAGGTCGTCCGCCAACTCGGCCCCGATGCCCTCCCGCATCGTCGCCAGCAGCTCGCGGGCGTACTCGGCCTGTTTGTCCACCGCCAGTCGCATACCCAGGCCGAACTCGGCGTTGTCCTCGAACAGCGAATTCGACCACGCCGGCCCGCACCCGCTCTCGTCCTGCGCCCACGGGGTGGTGGGCAAGTTGCCGCCGTAGATGGACGAGCAGCCGGTGGCGTTGGCGATCAGGGCGTGGTCGCCGAACAGTTGCGACATCATCTTCAGGTACGGGGTCTCCCCGCACCCGGCGCACGCCCCGGAGAACTCGAACAGCGGTCGCATCAGTTGCACGTCCTTCACCGAGTCCGTTCGCAGGGTCGCCCGGTCGGGTTCGGGCAACTTCAGGAAGAAGTCCCAGTTCTTCGTCTCGGCGTCCCGCAGCGGGGCCTGCACGGCCATGTTGATGGCCTTCAGCCGCGGCTCGCTCTTGTTCTTCACCGGGCACGCCTCGACGCACAGCCGGCAGCCGGTGCAGTCCTCCGGGGCGATTTGCAGGGTGAAGGCCTGCCCTTTGCGGTCCGGCCAGCGGGCGTCGGCGTGCTTGAAGGACTCCGGGGAGCCGTTCAGCAGCGTCGGGTCGTACACCTTGCCGCGGACGACCGCGTGCGGGCAGACCAGCACGCACTTGCCGCACTGGATGCAGATCGTCTGATCCCACACCGGGATCTCGGCGGCGATGTTCCGCTTCTCCCACCGCGTGGTGGCGGTCGGCCAGGTGCCGTCGTTCGGCAGGGCGCTCACCGGCAGGGTGTTCCCCTCGCCGGCCATGATGCGGGCGGTGACGTTCCGCACGAACTCGGGGGACTGGTCGGACACCAGTGGGCGGCGACCGGTCGGTGCCGACACAGAACCGGGCACCGTCACCTGGAACAGACGACCGAGGGTGGCGTCGACCGCCGCCCAGTTCCGCTCGACCACCGGCTGGCCCCGCTTGGCGTAGGTCTTCTGGATCGCCTTCTTGATGGCGGCGATCGCCTCGTCCCGCGGCAGCACTCCGCTCAGGGCGAAGAAGCAGGTCTGCATGACGGTGTTGATCCGCCCGCCCATGCCGTTCTCTTTCGCCACGCTCAGGGCGTCGATGACGAACACCTTCAGATTCTTCGCCAGGATAACTTCCTGCACCGCCCGCGGCAGGTGGTCCCACACGTCATCCGGCCCGTACGGACTGTTGAGCAGGAACGTGCCGCCCGGCTCGGCCAGCCCGAGCATGTCGAACCGGTCGAGGAAGTTGAACTGGTGGCAGGCGACGAACGACGCCTGCGAGATGAGGTACGTCGAGCGGATCGGGTTCGGGCCGAACCGCAGGTGCGACACCGTCACCGACCCGGACTTCTTCGAGTCGTACACGAAGTACCCCTGGGCGTGCAGGGGGGTGTCCTCGCCGATGATCTTGATGGTGTTCTTGTTCGCCCCGACGGTGCCGTCCGCCCCCAGGCCGAAGAACACCGCCCGCACGCTGGCCGGGTCTTCGGTGCTGAACGCCGGGTCGTAGCTCAGGCTCAGGTGCGTCACGTCGTCCACGATGCCGACGGTGAAGTGGTTCCGCGGGCGATCCGCCTTGAGGTTGTCGAACACCGCCTTCGCCATCGCCGGGGTGAACTCCTTCGACGACAGCCCGTACCGCCCGCCGACGATCGCGACGCCGGTGCGGCCGGCCTCGTGGAGTGCCGTGAGCACGTCCTGGTACAGCGGTTCGCCGAGGGCGCCCGGTTCCTTCGTGCGGTCGAGCACGGCGACCGCCTTCACCGACTCCGGCAGCGCCGCGGCGAACGCCGTCAGGTCGAACGGGCGGAAGAGCCGGATTTTCAGCAGCCCGACCTTCTCGCCGGACTCGTTCAGCACTTCCACCGCCTCTTCGGCTGCCCCGCAGCCCGACCCCATCATCACGACCACCCGCTCGGCCTGCGGGTGGCCCATGTACTCGTACAGCTTGTACCGCCGGCCGGTCAGTTCGGCGAACTTGTCCATCGCGTTCTGCACGATAGCCGGGCAGGCGTTGTAAAACGGGTTGACCGTCTCGCGGGCCTGGAAGTACACGTCCGGGTTCTGGGCGGTGCCGCGGAGGACCGGGTGGTCGGGCGACAACGCCCGCTGGCGGAACCCGGCGACGAGGTCGTCGCGGATCATGCCGCGGACCTGTTCGGCGGTCGGCGGGGTGACGGTGGCCACCTCGTGGGAGGTGCGGAAGCCGTCGAAAAAGTGCAGGAACGGGATGCGGGCTTCGAGCGTCGCGGCGTGGGCGACGAGTGCCATGTCGCCGGCCTCTTGCACCGAGTTCGACGCCAGCATCGCCCACCCGGTCTGCCGGCAGGCCATCACGTCCTGGTGGTCGCCGAAGATGGACAGCCCCTGGGCCGCGATCGACCGGGCGGCGATGTGGAACACCGTCGGCGTCAGCTCGCCGGCGATCTTGTACATGTTCGGGATCATCAGCAGCAGGCCCTGCGACGCGGTGAACGTCGTGCCCAGTGCCCCGGCCTGCAACGCCCCGTGCAGGGCGCCCGCCGCACCCCCTTCCGACTGCATCTCGACCACCCGCGGCACCGTCCCCCACAGGTTCGGTTTGCCCTCGCTCGCCCACTGGTCGGACAACTCGCCCATCCCCGACGACGGGGTGATGGGGTAGATGGCGATCACCTCGCTACACGCGTACGCCACCCGTGCGGCCGCCTCGTTCCCTTCGATCGTGACCCGAGGGCCGGTCATGGTGGGACCTCCGTGCGATGTGTGAACGATTAAAGTGGACATTGAAGTCGTATTTTCCTCCCTGGCAGCATATGCTATCCGCGGACAGAAGCAACGAGGCCCCCGCGGAGGAGTCCGCCATGCCCGCCACCGCTGCCCCGGTCGACAAGCGGCTGAAGATCCTGGACGCCGCCATCCGCAAACAGCAGGCGCGGCCGGACGCCCTCATCGCCGTCCTGCACAAGGCCCAGGAGCTGTACGGCTTCCTCGACACGCCGATCCTGTGGCACGTCGCCCGCGCCCTGCGGCTGCCGCCCAGCCGGGTGTACGGCACCGCCACCTTCTACCACCTGTTCAGCCTGAAGCCGCTCGGCGAACACTCGTGCGTGGTGTGCATGGGCACGGCGTGCTTCGTGAAGGGCGCGGAGAAACTGGTGGACACGGTGGCCGAAATGGGGAACATCAGACCGGGCCAGACGACCGCCGACGGCAAGGTGTCGCTCATCGTCGCCCGGTGCATCGGGGCGTGCGGCATCGCCCCGGCGGCGGTGCTCGACGGGACGACGACCGGGCACGTCACCCCGGCCCAACTCACCGCCCGGGTGCAGGAGTGGACGCATGGATCATGACGAGCTACTCCGGATCGCCGACGCCGAGCGGGCGAGGGCGAAGCCGGCCGAGGTCCGCTGCTGCACGTCCAGCGGGTGCCGGGCGTCCGGCTCGGAGGAGGTGCTGAAGCGGTTGAAAGCGGCGGTGGACGCGAACGGGTTGGCCGACCGCGCGGCCGCGGTCGGCGTCGGCTGCCCCGGCCTGTGCAGCGAGGGGCCGGTGGTGATGACGCACCCGGACGGCGGCATGTTCGGCAAGGTGACGGCGGACCAGGCGGCCGGCGTCGTTTCGACGCTGACCGGCGGGACGAGCGACGCGGTGCGGATCGACCCGCACCAGCCGTTCTTCTCCAGGCAACTCCGCGTCGTGCGGGCGACGGCCGGGCGGATCGACCCGGAGCGGATCGAGTCGTACATCGCCGCCGGCGGGTACCAGGGGCTTTACCAGGCGCTGCAGAGGCGGCCGGACGAGATCGTCGCCGAGGTGACGGCGAGCGGGCTGCGTGGTCGCGGCGGGGCCGGCTACCCAACCGGGTTGAAGTGGGCGACGGTGGCGAAGATGCCGCACGGCCAGAAGTACGTCATTTGCAATGGTGACGAGGGAGACCCCGGCGCGTTCATGGACCGCTCGGTGATGGAAGACGCCCCGCACCAGGTACTCGAGGGCATGGCCATCGCCGCCTACGCCGTCGGGGCCAACCAGGGGTTCGTCTACGTGCGGGCCGAGTACCCGCTGGCCATCGAGCGGTTGCAGGCGGCTATCACGCAGGCAACGAAGGCCGGGCTGCTCGGCGGCGCCATCTTCCAGACGCCGTTCGAGTTCAAAGTGGAAATCCGCATCGGGGCGGGGGCGTTCGTGTGCGGCGAGGAGACCGCCCTGATCGCCTCCGTGCAGGGGCTCCGCGGCACCCCGCGGCCCCGCCCGCCGTACCCGGCCGAGAGCGGCCTGTGGGACCGGCCGACGCTCATCAACAACGTGGAGACGTTCGCCACCATCCCGGCGATCCTGCGGAACGGCCCGGAGTGGTTCGCCGCCATCGGCACGTCCAACAGCAAGGGGACGAAGATCTTCTCCCTCACCGGCAAGGTGAAGAACGCCGGACTGGTGGAGGTGCCGATGGGCACCACCTTGCGGGAGGTGGTGGAGCAACTCGGCGGCGGCACCGCCGACGGGAAGGCGGTGAAGGCGGTGCAGACCGGTGGGCCGTCCGGCGGGTGCATACCGGCCGCCCTGCTGGACACGCCGATCGATTACGAGTCGCTCGGCAAGATCGGCTCCATCATGGGGTCGGGCGGGATGATCGTGATGGACGACACCGACCGCATGCCCGCGGTCGCCCGCTTCTTCATGGAGTTTTGCGCGGACGAGTCGTGCGGCAAGTGCGTGCCGTGCCGGGTGGGCACCGTCCAACTGCACGGCCTGCTGACGAAACTGGTAGAGAAGAAGGCCACCCGCCACGACCTGGACCAGTTGATCGAGCTGTGCCACCTGGTGCGGGACACCAGCCTGTGCGGGTTGGGCCAGTCCGCCCCGAACCCGGTGCTCAGCACCCTGCGGTACTTCGCCGCCGAGTACGAGGCGCTGCTCCAGCCGGAGGAGTTCGCCCGCCCGCCGCGGAAGTCGGCCATCCCGCTGACCGTGGTTTGAGACAACCGCGTCGGCACCCTTCCGTGTTCCGACGACACTCACCCGCACCGAGACCCCCATGGCTGTCGTCACCCTGACCGTTGATGACCGACTGGTGTCCGCCAAAGCCGGGGAGTCGGTCCTCGCCGCGGCGAAGGAAGCCGGCATCCGAATCCCCACCCTGTGCCACCTGGACGGCGTCTCGGAGGCGGCCGCGTGCCGGCTGTGCCTGGTGCAGGTGGAGGGCCGCGGGCGGTTGCAGGCGGCGTGCGTCACCACCGTCGCCGAGGGGATGGTGGTCCGCACGCAGACCGACACCCTCGGTGAATACCGCAAGATGATCCTGGAACTGCTGTTCGCCGAGGGGAACCACGTGTGCGCGGTGTGCGTGGCCAACGGCAACTGCGAGCTGCAATCGGCCGCCGCCGACCTGGGCATGGACCACGTCCGTTACCCGTACCTGAACCCCGCCCGCCCGGTGGACGTGACCCACACGCGGTACGCCATCGACCACAACCGGTGCATCATGTGCACCCGGTGCGTGCGGACGTGCGACGAGATCGAGGGCGCCCACACCTGGGACGTGGCCGGCCGCGGCACGCACGCCCACATTATCGCCGACATGGGCCAACCGTGGGGCGACTCGGTGACGTGCACGTCGTGCGGCAAGTGCGTGCAGGCGTGCCCGACCGGCGCCCTCTTCCGGCAGGGCAGCACGGTGGCCGAGATGACCAAGGACCGCGAGAAGTTGGGCGACCTCGTCACGGCTCGGAGGGAGAAGAAATGGACCGTGTGAAGGTGGCCACCGTCTGGCTCGGCGGGTGCTCCGGCTGCCACATGTCGTTCCTCGACATGGACGAGTGGCTGATCGACCTCGCCCCGCGCATCGACCTGGTGTACAGCCCGCTGGCGGACGCCAAGGAGTACCCGCCGGGGGTGGACGTGGCGCTGGTGGAAGGGGCGGTGGCGAACCAGGAGAACCGGCACATGGCGAAGGTGATCCGCCAGCGGACGCGGGTGGTGGTGGCGTTCGGCGACTGCGCGGTGACCGGGAACGTGACCGCCATGCGGAACCCGCTGGGCAAGAGCCTGGAGGTGCTCCGCACGTCGTACCTGCTGGAGTCGGCCGGCACCGGGCTGAAGTTGCCCGACGACCGCGAGATCGTGCCGGTGCTGCTCGACAAGGTGCTTCCACTGCACGAGGTGGTTCCGGTGGACCACCACCTGCCCGGCTGCCCGCCGCCGGCCGCCCGCATCCGGGCGATCGTCGAAGATCTGCTCGCCGCCCGCACCCCCAGCCGCGCGGCGGACCACATCAGGTTCGGGTGAGAAACGCTCGCCGGCCTCACGGAGGCCGGCGACCACGAGGCGTCGCCATGAAACGAGTCATCATCGATCCGGTCACCCGCATCGAGGGGCACGCCAAGATCAGCCTGTTTGTCGGCGACGACGGCCGGATCGCCGACGCCCGCTTCCACGTGGTCGAGTTCCGCGGGTTCGAACGGTTCTGCGTCGGCCGGCCGTTCGGCGAGATGCCCAGCCTGACCGCCCGCGTGTGCGGCATCTGCCCCGTCAGCCACTTGCTCTGCTCGGCGAAGACGGGCGACGGCATCCTCGGCGTCCGCCCGCCGGCCGCGGCGGTGAAACTCCGCCGGGCGATGAACCTCGGCCAGATCCTGCAATCCCACGCCCTCAGCTTCTTCCACCTGAGCAGCCCGGACCTGCTCCTCGGGTTCGACAGCGACCCGGCCAAGCGGAACGTGTTCGGCGTCATCCAGTCGCACCCCGAACTCGCCCGGGCCGGCATCCGCCTGCGGCAGTTCGGCCAGGAGGTGATCGAGCGGTTGGGCGGGCGGAAGATCCACCCGGCGTGGGCGGTGCCCGGCGGGGTGCGGGAGGCCGCGAGCGAGGAGACGTGCAAGGAACTGCTCGGCCGGTTGCCCGAAGCGCGGGCGACGGTACATACCGCCCTCGGATTCATCAAGCAGTACCTCGACACGCACCGCGAAGAGGTGGAGGTGTTCGGCAACCACCCGAGCCTGTACATGGGGCTGGTGCGACCGGCCGACCACGGGTGGGAGCACCACGACGGCCTGCTGCGGATCACCGACCACACCGGCAAGGTGGTCGCCGACGACATCGACCCGTCCGACTACCGCACGCACATCGCCGAGCAGGTGGAACACGACTCGTACCTGAAGTCGCCGTACTACAAGCCGCACGGCTACCCCGGCGGGGCGTACCGCGTCGGCCCGCTCGCCCGGCTGAACGTGTGCACCACGATCGGCACCCCGCTCGCCGACGCGGAGTTGGCCGAGTTCCGCCAGCGGGCCGGCGGGGTGGCCAACTCGGCGTTCCTGTACCACCTGGCGCGGGCGGTCGAGATGCTCGCATGCACCGAGTGGCTGGAACGCCACCTGACCGACCCGGAGATCCGCTCCCCGCGGCACCGGTCCGAGGCGGGGGTGAACAACCTGGAGGCGGTCGGCTGCAGCGAGGCCCCGCGGGGCACACTGTTCCACCACTACACGGTGGACGAGCACGGGCTGCTCAAGTCGGTGAACATGATCATCGCCACCGGGCAGAACAACCTGCCGATGAACCGCACCATCACCCAGATCGCCCAGCACTACATCCGCGACACGACGGCCATTCCGGAAGGGTTCCTCAACCGGGTGGAGCACGGCATCCGCTGCTACGACCCGTGCCTGAGTTGCTCGACGCACGCCCACGGGCAGATGCCGCTGCATGTGCGGTTGATCGGGACGGGCGGTGAGGTGATCGCCGAGGTGAAGCGGTGAGCGTGCTGCTCGTCGGCATTGGCAACCCGCTCCGCCGCGACGACGGCGCCGGGGCGGCGCTGGTCGAGCGGTTCGCCGACCACCCCGGCTGCCGCGTGCTGGTGGTTCACCAACTCTTGCCGGAACACGTCGAGGAGTTGGCCTGGTGCGAGCGGGTGCTGTTCGCCGACGCCGCCGTGAACGCCGGTGCGGTGACTTTGGAACGGCTCGCCCCTTCGGCACGTCAGCCGTCCCTCGACCACACCGGCGACCCGTCGTGGCTGCTCGGCCTGTGTGAAGCGCTGTACGGCCGTTCCCCCGACGCCCGGCTGCTGACGATCCCCGTTCACGACCTGGGGTACGGCGAGGGCCTGAGTGACGGTGCGGCCGCGGCGGTGGATGAGGCGGCGCGGGTGATCGAACGCGAGCTACGGAGCCACCAACGCCATCCGAAAGGACCGTAACCGGACGCGGTGGCACATCGAACGCCATCCGGCTCGACCGGCCCACTTCAAAAACCACCTTTTTGAATCAGCCGCAGTGTAGCCCCGTTCGTACTCGAAACCGCTCCTGTCATTTTTGAATCGCCGCCTGACCGTGGCGGTGCCGACACACGCTGGTGAGTGCCACCGGGAAAATGGTAAGATCCCCTCGGCCGGCGAATCTGATGGATCGGACTTTTGATCCACGAGTGGAGGCGAGCGACCCGCTCATGACTCGACCACACACCCTTCGGACGCCCGGCGAAGGCCGCACCGTCGCCGTCGTCGGCGACGTGTACCGCTTCCTGGCGACCGGCGAGGACACGAACGGCACCTACGCCCAGTGGGAGGCCGTCGTGCCGCCCGGCGGCGGCCCCCCGCCGCACGTGCACAGTCGGGAGGAGGAAGGGTTCTACGTGCTCGACGGCGAGATCACGTTCACCGTCAGCGGCGAGCGGGTGGTGGCGACGGCCGGGACGTTCGCCTCGATGCCGGCCGGCACGCCGCACAGCTTCAAGAACGAGAGCGACCGCCCGGCCCGGATGCTGATCACGGTGGCCCCGGCCGGGCTGGAGCACATGTTCTTCGAGGTCGGCGTGACACTGGCCGAAGGGGCGACGGCCGCCCCGCCGCCCACGCCCGACGAGGTCGGGCGGTTGCTGGCCGCCGCCCCGCGGTACGGCATCGAGATCCGGGTGCCGCCGCACTGAGCGAGTGTTCGGCGTGAACTGGAGGGGAGCGGTCGTGCACGCGGCCCAGATCGCCGAGCAACTCACCGCCCTACGGGTATCGGCAACGGCGTCACGGCGGGGTGTGCCGAACCCGAAGCCGCGAGCGGCTGTGTCGCGTGAGTGTGACTGAGGAGAGGGTGCGAGCGTGCCGAAGCCCGTGGAACTCGTCCCATACTCGGCGGAGTGGCCGGTGCTCTTCGAACGGGAACTCTGCCGGCTGGTGTCCGCCGCCGTGAACGTGAGGCTGCTCGATGCGAACCGTGATTGCCTTCCTGCTGCTCGCCCTCCCTACGTGCGTGTCGGCACAGGACACACCCAAACTGGACACGGCCACGCGGCAGAAACTCCGTCAGGCCGCCGTCGACCTCTCCGCCGCCATGAAGGCGGAGGACGAGGCCGAGATCAAGAAGGTGGCGAAGCGGTCCGTCGAACTGCTCGGCGATCAGGCCGGTCTGCCCGAGGCGGCCGACCAGTTCCGCCCCGTCCCCAAGGACACTAGGCCGCTCGCCCCGGACGAACTGGCAGCCGCATTCGACCCGTATGTCGGCTACATCGGGAAACAGAAGTGGTGGACGGTGGACCTCGACCCGACGAAAACCAATCACGCCCTCCGGGAGGTCGCCACCGTCATCGAAGGGTGCCTCGCCGCCCGCCGGGCCGGGGCCGCCAAGTCCGACGACCTGCTCAAGTTCGCCACGGACGCCGGGGACTTCCTCGTGTGGGCTCAGCAGCGGGCGGGGACCGGCGTGTTCCCATTCCCGGCCGTGCGGAAGGGGACGGGCCGACCGTTCGAGGTGGCCGAGCGGTTCTACCAGCAGGCTGAGAAGGACGGCAAGCTCGATGAGGTGATCAAGAACGGCTGGTCCGTCGAGGACTTCGACGACGGCGGGCTCCAGTTCGACAACGGGCTGGCCGGGGCCGCCCTCGTGCGGCTGTTCGAGGCGACGAAGGACGAGAAGTACAAGAAGGCGGCGGTGCGGGCGGCCGACTGGGCGGCGACGCGGCGGGTGGTGACGAACTGGAACTACAACAGCTTCAGCGTCCTGCTGCTGGCCGAGGTGTACCGCCTCACCGGCGACGACAAGTACCTCGCGGCCGCCAAGAAGAAGACCCGACTGGGCCTGTTGCCGGGGCAACTCACCGACGGACCACGCACGGGCCGGTGGGCCGACGCCCACAACGCCCGACCGGCGTACCACTACATCATGGTCCGCGGGCTGGCGGCACTGGCGGCGGTGCTTCCCAAGGACGATCCCGACCTGCCCGCCGTCGTGGGGTGCCTGCGGCTGGCCCTGCTCGCCCGCAACCCGGACTTCGAGAAGGGGATCGTCAACGCCGACTCGACGGTGGAAGCCCTCGTGCGGGTCAAGTCGCTGCCGCCGCATGTGGCCGAGAAGTTGACCAAGTGCCACACGGACGAGGCCCTCGCCGCCCTCGAACGGTACGCGGCGGACGGGTTCCGGGCGAAGAAGTCGCCGCTCGGCCCCGGTGCGTGGGGGCAACTGCTGGCGTACCGCAAAGGGCAGGAGCGGTGAGCGGTCACCCGCCCGGCGGCGGCCGTTCGACCCGCTCGTACAGTTCCAGCGGTAGCCCGTCGGGGTCGGCGAAGAAGGTGAACCGTTGCCCCGTGTACTCGTCCACCCGCACCGGCTCGACCGTAACGCCGTGCCCTTCCAGGTGTCGAACCGCCGCGTCCAGATCGGCGACGGCGAACGCCAAGTGCCGCAGCCCGCACGCCTCCGGGTAGCTGGGCCGCGGCGGCGGGTTCGGGAAGCTGAACAGCTCGATCTGCGTGCCGTCGGGCAGTTTCAGGTCGAGTTTGTGCGAGCGGCGGGCGTCCCGATACACTTCGGCGACCACCTCCAAGCCGAGCACCACGACGTAGAAGTGCTTCGACCGCTCGTAGTCCGAGCAGATGACGGCGACGTGGTGCGTGCCAAGGACGAGCGGCGTGCGGTCGGACATCAGATCTCCGCAGTTCGGCGTTATGCTCGCACGATCTTCGGCGGCGGTCAGCGGGCCGTCGCGGCCGCCGGGCGGCGGAGGTCGATCCGCTCCAGAACGGCGACGGCCTCGCCGACCCCGTCCTCCCGGCGGACGCGGCGTCCCATCTCGGCCGCGTTCTCAAGTACGGCCCGGTTGGCCAGCGTGGTCGAGATCGCACGGGCGAGTTCGGCGGCGGTCAACCGGCGGCGGGGGCCGGTGCACGCCCCCAGCCCTTTCGACGCCACCAGCCAGCCCCAGAACGGCTGGTCGGCGGCGAACGGCACCACCACCGAGGGGACGCCCGCCCGCAACGCCGCCCCGGTGGTCCCGGCCCCGCCGTGGTGCACCGCCAGCGAGCAGTGGGGGTACAGCCAGTCGTGCGGCACCGCGTCGGTCAGGAACGCCCACTCCGGCAGGTCGGCCCTCGACATCCCGCCCCACCCCGCCAGCAGCACCACCCGCCGACCGACCTGCTTGGCGGCGGAGAGAGCGAGCCGGGTAGTGGCCTCGGCGTCCCGACTGCTCATGCTGCCGAACCCGATGACCACCGGCGGCGGGCCGGCGGCCATGAACGCCTCCAGTGCGGGCGGCGGGGTCCACCCCGCGTCGCGGTCCAGGAACCAGTACCCGGTGACGTGGTGCCCGGTCCCCACGTCGTTCGGTCGGGGCAGGAGCGACGGACTGTAGCCGTACAGGATCACCTCGCCCGCCCGGCGGACCGCCCCGACGTTCCCCCAGAATCGGACCGGCGGCAGGCCGAACAGGTCCCGCCGGGCGGCGTTCACCGCCCGCCGCATCGGCTGCCAGAACACCTGTTTGCTGATCGCGTGCGACAGCCGGTTCGCCGGCCCGACACCCCGCAACCAGGACAGCGACAGCAGGCCGGGGTACGCGGCCGTGGTCGCCAGCGGTTGCAGGTGGGCCTGCACGAACGGGACGCCCAGCTTCTCGGCCACCGACTCGCCGACGATCATCCCGCCGAACCCGGCGAGGATCAGGTCCGCCCCGGTGCACGCCTCCAGACACGCCGCGGCCGTGGTGCGGATCATCTCCCCGACGTGGTTGACCATCAGTTTGTGGGTCGCCCAGAACCCCTTCTCCATCGCGGCCACGACTTCGGGACTGTTCATCAACGCCTGCATGTCGCCCGCCACGCCCCGGCACTCCAGTCCGGTCGACTCGACGAACGGGCGATAGCCCTCCGGGGCGACGACCGCGACCTCGTGCCCGGCCGCCCGCAGGCCGAGGCCGAGGCCGAGGTACGGCTGGATGCCGCCGCGGGTGTCCTGACTGATGATTGCCACACGCACGGTCTTGCCCTCACTGTTGGTCCGGTCGGTTCGTGGCGTAGGCCCGGAGGAAGCGGGCGGCGACCTCCCGGCAGCGGGCCGGCGAGGCATCTCGCGGGTCCGGCCCGCCGGTCAGTTGGGCTCGCAACAGCGGGAGGCCAACGGCCATGCCGAAGAAGAACTCGGCGGCCCCCTCCGGGTCGGGGATCTCGATCCCCCCGCTGGCGAGTTGCCGGAAGAACTCGGCCAGCACAGCGACGACGCGGCGGGGGCCGCACTCGAAGAAGATGCGTCCGAGGTCCGGTTTGCGGCGAGCCTCGCCTGCCATCATGCGGTCCCAGGCCAGGGTTTCGGGTGCGAGGGCCATGGCGGTCAGGGCGTGGGCCACCCGTTCGAGGTCGCGTACGAGGTCGCCCGTGGGGCGGAACTCGATCGGTCGGTCGAGCCGCTCGGCTTCCGCCCGCACGACCGCTTCGAGCAGGGCCTCCTTGCTCGAAAAGTGGCTGTAAACGGTCGGCTTCGACACCCCCGACGCCGCGACGACGGCGTCTACACTGGTGCTGGCGAACCCGTGTTCGAGGAACAGGTCGCGGGCCGCCTTCAGGATGTCCGACCGTTTGGACGGGCGGGCCGCGGGTTCTTCCGTCACTGGTCTCTTCCGCTTGGCCATATTCTCCACCGCTCCGAGTGCCTCGGGTGAGGTATATTAACTAAACGGTTTAGTAAAATCAAGTCCGCTGGAGATTTCGCGGCTCGCCGTGTGCCACCGGATACGAGAGCCCGTCGGGGCGAGGAGGTTCGACGGTCGAATCGGTGATGATTGAGGGCCGGCTCGGACGCCCTTGAGAATATGGTGGCTCGTCTGGTCACTTGCCGAGGAGTAGTTCGGCCGCTTCTTTCACCCACCCGCTGTGCCAGTCGTGCTTGCGGTCCGGGCCGTCGCGGTACTCGTGGGCGACCTTCAGCTTGTCCATCAGGGCGTGGGCCGTCTCGTGCTCGGCCCGGAAGTTCCCGTACCCGATCAGCACCAGCCGCTTCTCCTTCGTGAGTTTGTCCGCTTTGCCTTCCAGCAGCGTGCTCACCCGGTAGCCGTCGAAGTTGTCGGCGGTGCCGAAGATGTCACCACTCCCGTACTTCCCCGGCTTGTCCAGCATGAGCGGGGCGTCCCACGCGACGGCCCGGCCGAACACGTCCGGGTTCCGCAGCAGCAGCGACCACGCCCCCCACCCGGACTTGCTGAACCCGAGCAGCAGTCGCCCACCCGCCTCGGCCTTCACCGGGTACGTCTTGTCCACGAACGGGACGACGACCTTGAGCAGATAGCTCTCCTGTCGGACCTCGGGCTTGGTCGGGTGGTCGGCGTACCACGGCAGGTGCGAGAACGTCGGGGCTACGAACACCGCTTTCAGTGTGTTGTGCAGGTCGAGTTTCCGTACCTCCTTCAGCCCGTCCCCGTAGCGGCTCTCGGTGCCGGCCTCCACCGGCAGCACGTACACCACCGGGTAGGTCTTGCCCTTCTCACGCTTCTCGGGCAACAGCACCCGAATCTGCGTTGTCTTCGCTTGGTACGGGGAACGGACCTCGTGAACGAGGACGCCGCTGTCGTCCTTCTTCGCCTCCGAGATCGTGACGGTGTCGTCGGCCCGGACGGACGGGGCGACGAGCACAGCCAGCAGCAGGCCGACGCAATTCACTCGGTTCACGGGTTGTCCTCCTCGGGCACGGCGACGAAGCCTTCACCCGCCCGCACGACGAGCGGTTCGGGCAGGTCCACCCACCCGCCCTCGCCGGCCGTCGCCGTGGTGAGCAGTCCCCGCCGCGTTTCGGTAGAGGGGTCGAACCGGAACACCGACACCCGCACCCCGGCCGCGACGCCGTCGAGGTGGAAGCGGGGGATGATCCGGTCGTCGCCGAAGCGGAACGTGAAGTGCCGGTCGCGGTGCAGCGGGATCATGTCGGGTCTCACAAGCGGCCGGCTCGGTATCCGGTGCGGTCACGAACGCGAACCGGCGACCAGTGCCGCGAACGCCGCCCGCGGGGTGCCGTACTTCTCGCCCTCGCCGGCCGTCGCCGACAGGAGCAGATCGTTCAGCCGCACGCCGACTTCCGGCACCGACAGGTCGCCATCGGCCAGCAGCATCTCGGCATACGCCACCAGTTCGTTCATCGACCCCGTCACGGAGCGGTCAAGGGCCCTGGCGAACCGCACCGACTCCGGGGCGAGGTCGTTGCCGACGCCCGCGAGCTGGCC
>CAYMHO010000071.1:0-5137 GCA_964390195.1 uncultured Fimbriiglobus sp.
CCACCCACTGCGTCAGCCCGTGCCTGGCCATCCTCAGTTCGCCGGGCAAGCCGGCCCTGGCCGAGAGCGTGGTGTGCCACGGCTCCGGCCGCATCCGCGAGGAGTACATCCCGAAGTACAACAGCTCGTTCGCCGTGCAGTCGGCCACGTTCAAGATCGCCGGCACCGACGTGGTCGCGGAGGTCACCCGCAGCCTGTACGACTGCGCCCGCCAGTACCGCGAGAGCTTCGACGTGACGGCGAGCAACGTGTCGTTCGAGTGGCAGCAGTTGGAAGGCGAAGACCCGGTGCTGCACATGCGGGGGTTGCCGGAACACCAGATCCCGCGGCGGGTGAAGGTGCCCGACTTCGCCGGCCGGCTGCCCGACCCGATCCGCAAGTTCACCGGCGCGATCCACGACGCCACCCACCTGAGCTTCGTGCAGGGCGGCGGGCACGGCGGCTCTCACCCGCACCTGGCGCACAACTTCCTGATGGCCGTGCTGGGCGAACAGCCGGCGTTCCCGGACGCCCCGACGAGCGCCAACTGGACGCAGGTGGGCATCTGCGCCCACGAGAGCGCCACGGCCGGCGGCACCCGGGTCGAGATCCCGCGGTACTGACACGCGGATGGCGCGCCGGGAGCGAGCCTGGGATTGTTACACCCAGGCTCGCTCCCGCTCGCCGCGAAGACACCCCATTCCGCACTTGCCCTTGACCGCCGGCCTGCCACTTTGCGACATTTCCACCCGGTCTGCTGCGCCTCTGCCCAGGACAACCCACCATGGCCACGGATTCGGCCCCCCGCCCACGTCGCATGTACTGGCAACTGCCGGTGTTCGCCCTCGGCGTGACGGCGGCCGTGCTGGCCTGGCGGTACTTCCCCCAGAACGGCCTCGCCGAGAGCCGCAACGTCGAACAGGACCGCTACTCCCTGCGGCAGACGCTCGGCCGCCGGCCGGTGAACGTGGCCGAGGTGCAGGCACTGCTGGCCAAACTGGGGGACGACGGCACCCGCTCGAACGGCGACGCCGAGGTGGCGTTCGTCCAGGGGTCGGCGTACCTGCTGCTGGCCGAGCAGGGGCCGGGCGAACAGGCGGCGGAGAACTGGAAGCGGGCGAACGCCCTTTTCGCCGAGTGCGACGGCGGCAAACTGGCCGAGAAGCAGGACCGGGCGAAGCTGGCGTTCCGGGCGGCGAAGGCGGCGGCGGGGGCGGGCGTCGGCGACCCGGCGGCGCTACTGCCTCAGTTGGAAGTGCTCCCGCCGGGCGAGGAACCGGGCGAGCGCGGGCGGCTGCTGGCCGAGGTGTGCCTGCGGGTGAACCCGCCGAACGTGAAGCGGGCGAAAACCGAACTGGCCGCCTACCTGAGTGGCCCGGCCCGCGGCAGCCCGGACCACGCCGCCCGGTACAAGATGCTGCTGGCCGACCTGTGCGCCACCACCGGCGAGACGGACAAGGCCCGCTCCTGGCTGAAGGAGGTCACCGACCCGGTGGCGACGGCCATGCAGGCGGAGGCGAAACTGCGGCTGGCCCGGCTGGCCCAGGCGGACGGCGACGTGAACGAGGCGGTCAAGCTGTTCCAGTCGGCGGAGGCGTTGCCCAACCTGCCGGCGGCGGTGCAGGCGGTGGTGCGGTACGAGACCGGCCGCGGGCTGATGCAGATGAACAACCCTGTCGCGGCACGGGATTGTTTGCTGAAGGTGGCCGAGAGCAACACCCCGGTGGGAGCGGCGGCGAACGTGCGGCTGGCCGAGTTGGCCGCGAAGGACCTCGACCCGACCGCCGGGGTGGCGAACCTGGAGACGGCCCTGAAGGGGATCAAGGCGGCGGGCGAGTGGAACAACCCGCACGTCGGCATCGCCGACCTGCGTGGGGCGTGCGAGACCGTCATCTCGGCGTGCAAATCCGCCGGCAAGTTCCCCTTCGCCGCCCGTGCCGCCGACCTGTATTCGCCCGTCGCCGAGAGCGGCCGCGACCGCGAGCTGTGGGCCGAGGTGATGGCCGCGTGGGGGAACGCCCCCAACACCGCCGACCCCGCCGACAAGCTGAAGTTGGCCGCCGCCGAGTTCGCCAAGCTGGCCGACACCCGCCCCGACGCCGAGAAGACGGCCCTGTACCAGAAGGCCGTGGCCGCGTACCAGTCGGCGGGAGACACCGCCAGCGCCAACGCCATTCTGTCCAAGTTGTCGAGCGCGCCGGGGGCGACGGCCGACGTGCAAGCGTCGGCCCAGTTCCAGCGGGCCGAGGCGCTCATCGCCGAGAACAAGCTGGACGACGGGGTGAAGCTGCTGGGCGAGGTGGCGAACGGCGGCGGGACGCTGGGCACGAAGGCGACGCTCAAGCTGGCCCTGGTGTACGCGGCCGAGGGGAAGCGGACGCTCTCCGCCACCCCGGCCGACGCCGCCGGCCGCAAGCAGGTGGAGTACGCCGTCCTGCTGCTCACCCAACTGGCGAACAAGACGTACACCTCGGCCGACGAGCGGGTGTGCCACCAGGAGGCGCTGTACGAGCTGGGCAAGCTGCAACTGAGCCGGCAGACGCTCCCCTGGCTGTACAACTGCTCGGACGCCGAGATGCGGTTCCGCCGGCTGGTGAGCGAGTACCCGGCGGGCGAGTTCGCTGACCGCGGGGGCATGTTCCTGGCCATCGCCCTCAGCCAGTTGGCCCGCCCGGACGGCAAGGGCGAGGTGCCGCCGGCCGACGCCGCCGCCAAGCTGGCCGAGGCCCGCAAGCTGTTCGAGGGGCTGGGCAAGTCGAAGGAGAAGTACGTCCGCACGCAGGCCGACATCCGCCTGCCGCACACCCTCTTCCACATGCGGGAGTTCGACGCCCTCGCCGCCGACGGGCCGAAGCTGGCCGACAAGTACAAGGGGCAGGTGGAGGAACTCATCATCCTCAACTTCCTGTTCAGCGCGCACACCGCCACCGACCGCCCGGACCGGGCGAAGCCGGTGCTCGAGCGGATGGAGAAGGCGTTCGCCGACCTGCCGGCCGAGCGGTACACCGGCGAGATGCCCGAGCTCACCAAAGCCTACTGGGTGGACCAACTGGACAAGCTCCGCAAGCGGCTGGTGAAGTAGGAAGGCGAGCGGCGGCCGTGAGGCCGCTGTTCTGGTTGGTCACAACAACAGCGGCCTCACGGCCGCCGCTCGCCATTCCCGGTTGTGTACACCCGCACAGTTCGCTACCTTAGCCGGCACGTCCCTCGGTCCGTCGAAATGCCCGTGCCCGCCGGCGTCAAACCGCTCTCCGTGTCGGCCGTCACCACCGCGGTGAAGGCCCGGCTGGAGGAGCATTTCGTGTCGGTGTGGGTGAGCGGGGAGGTGTCCAACTTCGTCCGGGCGTCGTCCGGGCACATGTACTTCACGCTGAAGGATTCGCAGGCCCAAATTCGCTGCATGATGCCCCGCGGGTTCAACCTGCGGCTGCGGTTCGACCCGCGGGACGGGCTGGAGGTGATCGCCCGCGGCGGGGTGACGGTGTATCCGCCCCGCGGCGACTACCAGTTGATGGTCGAGGAACTGGACCCGAAGGGCATCGGGGCGGCGGAGTTGGCGTTGCAGCAGTTGAAACAGAAGCTGCTGGCGAAGGGGTATTTCGACCCGAAGCGGAAGCGACCGATCCCGCGATTCCCGAAGCGGATCGCCCTCATCGCCAGTGCCACCGGGGCCGCCATCCGCGACATGCTGGAGTTGCTCGCCCAGCGGTGGCCGCTCACGCAGGTGGTGGTGCGGCCCAGTCGGGTGCAGGGGCCGGGGGCAGCGGAAGATGTGGCGGCGAACCTGCGGATTCTGTCGCGGTTGAACACGCTACGAACACTGCCGCTCGATGCGGTGGTCATCGGCCGCGGCGGGGGGAGTGCCGAAGACCTGTGGGCGTTCAACGAGGAGATGGTCGCCGACGCGATCTTCGAAAGCAGCGTGCCGGTGATTTCGGCGGTCGGCCACGAGATTGACGTGACCGTGGCGGACCTCGTCGCCGACCGCCGGGCCGAAACGCCGTCCGCCGCCGTGACAATGCTGGTGCCAGATCGCCGTGAGCTGATGGCCCAGTTGACCGATTCGACCGGCCGTTTGACGGAAGCGATCGAAACCCGTGTCGCGTTCGCCCGGCAGCGGTTGAACCAACTGGCGGACCGCCCGGCGTTCCGCAAGCCGCTCGACCTGATCCGCGTGCTGAGCCAGCGTGTGGACGAAACCGCCGTTCGCCTGAACCGAGCCGCTGTCGCCGATGTCGAACGCAAACGGGAGAAGCTGTCGGCGGTGGTGGAACAACTCGACGCCCTCAGCCCGCTGAACGTGCTGAAACGCGGCTACAGCCTCACCCGCCGCGGCGACGGGGCCGTGGTGCGAGACGTGAAGGACGTAGCCGCCGGCGAAATCCTGACCGTGAAACTGGCGTCCGGCGAGATCATCACCCGCGTGCTGAGCGTGAGTCTTGGTGAACCGGCGACGTGAGTCGCCGGGTGGGGAATATCGACCACAAGGCCCCACCCCCGCCGGGGAACTACGTTCCCTTGGCGACCCCTCCCCAGCGGGGAGGGGTGGGTGTGGTTAGCCGCCTCGCTAGCGTTACCGAACCGCCAGCCACCCCCACCCCTCCCCGCTGGGGAGGGGACGGTTGCGAAGCAACCGGGGGTGGGGTTGTTCGGCTTCCGTCCGGAGACCTCCCATGACCCCGCCACCGGACACCCCGTTGCGGTTCGAGCAGGCGATGGCCGAACTGGATCGCATCCTCCGCGAGTTGGAGGACGGCACCGCCACGCTCGAGGAGTCGCTGGCGAAGTACGAACGCGGGGTGCTGCTGGTGCGGATGTGCCAGGAGCAACTCACGGGTGCCGAGCAAAAGATTCGCCTGCTCGCCGGCGTCACCGACGACGGCAAACCCGACCTGCAACCGTTCGCCCACACCGCGAGCATCGAGAAGGCGAAGCCGAAACGAAACGGGAAGCCGGAGGAGTGAGGGGTTGCTCGGACCTCACCCCCCGGCCCCCTCTCCATGACATGGAGAGGGGGTGTTCAAGGGGGAAGCGTTCTGTGGTTTGCCGCGACCCGCAGGGGAGCGCGAACCGTAGCGCGCTCCCCGGGGGGTGGGCGCAAAACCGGGGGTTTTGGTTTTGGAAAACCCCCCACCAATACATTGTGAGGGGGGCGGGG
>CAYMHO010000071.1:5147-24810 GCA_964390195.1 uncultured Fimbriiglobus sp.
CTGCGCCGCTCGCTTGCGCGGGGTACGGGGCGGCAGGCTCCCGGCGATGATGTGGTGGTTGTGGTGTTGAACACCCCCTCTCCATGACATGGAGAGGGGGCCGGGGGGTGAGGTCTCCACCCGAGGGCGAGCGATGACCGAAGCGGATTGGCTCGCGGCGACCGATCCGGAGCCGATGCTCGGCCATGTCGCAAGAAATGTCAGTCACCGGAAATGGCGGCTGTTCGCGTGCGCCTGTTGCAGGAGGCATCCGAGCGTACGGAAGGGCAAGGCGAATACACGGGTCTTGGAGGCGAGCGAGGCGTTTGCCGATGGGTTGATCACTCAAGCAGAAATGCAGAAGCAACATCAAGCCTGGTTTACCTTCGATTACCCATTTCCGATCAGTGGAACATGGCAATCAGCCCTGGCGATTGCGACAACCAGCTATCTCATGCAGCGTGCTGATGTGTCTGCGGACCATTTGGCCAAAGCCAAACCGAATCCGCGTCGCGAAAAGAAATCCCAAGCTGCCCTCCTCCGCTGCATCTTCGGCAACCCGTTCCGCCCGGTCGCGTTCGCTCCGTCGTGGCGGTCCGAGACTGCCGTCGCGCTCGCGGCCGGCATCTACGAAGAGCGTGCCTTCGACCGCCTGCCCATCCTCGCCGATGCGCTCGAAGAGGCGGGGTGCGACAGCGCCGACGTGTTGAATCACCTCCGTGGCCTCGGCCCGCACGCCCGCGGATGCTGGGTGGTCGATGGCGTGCTGGGAAAGGAGTGACGCCGCTCGCAGCAATGTCCGCTGTCGCACATTCGCCTGATTCCGAATCGACATTCTTGCGCTCGGGTGAGGTGATCCCTTGATCCCCTTGATCCCCTTGCCCGCAAAGACACATTCCCCTTGCACTCTTTGCCGGACAAAGTACACTGCCCACCGACGGCCGATGCACCGCCCGCTTAATATGAAGGGAGATCACAATCCCCGGTCGTGGCGAGGCGGACGGTGACAGCCGACGTGTGGGCGATCCTCGAACCGAAGCAAGCCGCCGTGAACCGCCGGCTGGCGGAGTGGGCCGACGAACTGGTCGGTACCAGCCCGCCGGTTCTCGCCGAAGCGACCAAGTACGCCCTCATGGGGCCGGGCAAGCGGCTGCGTCCGCTGCTCTGCATCCTGGCATGCGAGGCGGTTGGCGGGACGATCGAACAAGCCCTGCCGGCGGCGTGTGCGGTGGAAATGGTTCACACCTACTCGCTGGTTCACGACGACCTGCCGGCGATGGACGACGACGATTTGCGCCGCGGTCGGCCGACGTGCCACGTGAAATACGGCGAGGCGATGGGCATTCTGGCGGGTGACGCGCTGCTGACCGCCGCGTTCGAGGTGCTGGGAAACAGTTACGGCCCGCGAACGGCGGCGGTTGCCTGTGTAGAACTGGCCCGCGGGGCTGGCCCGGCCGGGATGGTTGGCGGGCAGGTGCTAGACCTGATCGCGGACGGGCGGATTGCCGTCCCCATCACCCCTAACCCCTCTCCCACGGGGGGAGAGGGGAATTTGGAAACGATACACCGCCTGAAGACCGGGGCCCTGTTCCGCTCGTCGCTTCGGCTTGGCATTTACGCCGCACAAGCGGAACGGCCCGAAGGTGTGAACCGCGAACACCTGGCCGCCATCGACGAGTACGCCAGTGCCTTCGGGCTGGCCTTCCAGGTGACGGACGACCTGCTCGACGTGGAAAGCTCGGCCGAGGCGACCGGCAAGCGGGTGGGCAAAGACGCCGCCCGCGGTAAGTTAACGTACCCGCGGGTGCTGGGGGTGGAGGGCAGCCGGGCGAAAGCCCAGGCCCTCGGCCGACAGGCGGTGGACGCCGCCCGTCGGCTCGGTTCGCACCCGCTGGCCGCACTCGCGGAGTTCGTCGTGACCCGTGATCGGTGACTCGGCGAGCGGCGGCCGTCAGGCCGCTGTTGACCAGAAACCGCCCGCTCACGCGGGCCGCTCGCCTGATCGGAACGGACGTCCGCATCTCATATGACCGAGATTCCCATGCCGAAACTCCTGCCGACCATCCAGTCGCCGGCCGACCTGCACTCCTTCACGGACGAGCAGTTGGCCGACCTCACCCAGGAGATTCGCAACGAGCTGGTGCGGGTGCTCACCACCCGCTCGGCCCACTTCGCCAGCAACCTGGGCGTGGTCGAACTGTGCCTGGCGCTGCACCTGAACTACGACTTCAGCAAAGACCGCCTCATCTGGGACACCGGCCACCAGATCTACCCGCACAAGCTGATCACCGGGCGGTACGAGAAGTTCCAGACGATCCGCACGAAGGGCGGACTGATGGGCTTCCCCAACCCGGCGGAGTCGCCCTACGACCTGTTCTGCACCGGCCACGCCGGGGCGAGCGTGAGCACCATTTCCGGGCTGAAGGCGGGCGACGACCTGCTCGGCCACACGGACCACAAGGCGGTGGCGGTGATCGGCGACGGGGCGTTGCCGTGCGGGATGGTGTTCGAGGCTTTCAACAACATCCACGGCCTGAACCAGAACGTGCTGGTGGTGCTGAACGACAACCAGATGGGCATCTGCCCCCGCACCGGCGGGCTGGCCAAGCACCTCGACCAGTACCGCATGACCGACTTCTACCAGGGTGGGAAGAAGGCGATCAACGACATCCTGAAGTCGATCCCGGTCATCGGCGAACCGGCCCGTGCCAGCCTGGAAGCGCTCCGCGACGCGGCGAAGAAGTACTTCAAGAGCGGCGGGCTGTTCGAGGAGATGGGCTTCCGCTACTTCGGGCCGGTGGACGGGCACGACCTGAAGGGGTTGCGGAAGATCCTGAAGGATCTGAAGGGCCAGAAGGGGCCGGTGCTTCTGCACATCTTCACCAACAAGGGGCACGGCGTTCAGCAGGCGGCCGACGACCCGGTGACGTTCCACAGCCCCGGCATCTTCGAGGACGTGGGCGAGGGGAACACGAACATCCGGGTGAAGAAGGGCGGCGGCAAGACGTACACGGACGTCATGTCGGCGAGCATCCACAACGCCCTGAAGGCGGACGCCAAGGCGTGCGTGCTGACCGCCGCCATGTGCCAGGGGAACAAGCTGGAGAAGGTGCGGGCCGAGCTGCCCAAGCAGTTCTTCGACACCGGCATCTGCGAGAGCCACGCGGTGGCGTTCGCGGCCGGCATGGCGAAGGCCGGGGCGAAGCCGATCGTGAACATCTACTCCACGTTCCTCCAGCGGGCCTTCGACAACATCTTCCAGGAAGTGTGCCTGCAAAACCTGCCGGTGGTGTTCACCCTCGACCGCGCCGGGGTGGTCGGCCCGGACGGCCCGACGCACCACGGGAACTTCGACATCCCGTACATGCGGCTGTTCCCGAACATGACGTGCCTGGCTCCCGCCGACGAACTGGACGTCGAGCCGATGCTGCAGTGGGCGCTCGCCCAGCCGGGGCCGGTGAGCCTCCGCTACCCGCGGGCGAACGCCGAGATTCTTCCGCGGCCGACGAGCACCCCGCAGGCGATCGAGCGCGGCAAAGCGGAAGTGCTGCTCGAAGGGGAAGACGGCTGTTTCCTCGCGTTCGGCGGGATCGCCGGGGCGTGCGTGGCGGCGGCGAAGAACCTCCGCGAGGACGGGCTGAACTTCGGCGTCATCTCCGCCCGGTTCGTCAAACCGCTCGACACCGACACCGTGCTCGGGGCGATCGAAAACATGCCGCTGGTGGTGACGGTCGAAGAAGGCACGCAGGAAGGCGGGTTCGGGTCGGCCGTGTTGGAAGCGGCGAACGCGGCGGGCCTGGACACGCGGAACGTGCTGCGACTGGCCTACCCGGACAAGTTCATCGAGCACGGCGAGCGGAACCAACTGCTGGCCGACATGGGCCTCGACCCCGCCGGCCTGACCGCGGCCGTGCGGAAGCGGGTGGCCGCCGACGCCGAGAGCGGCAGCCTGAGCGGGGTGGGGCTGCGGTGAGCCGCCGGCCCGTCACCCCGTCGCCGCCAGCGACCGCAGGAACGACACCCGCTCGGCGAGCGGCGGGTGGGTGTCGAGCAGGTTCCCGACGCCGGTGCTGCGATCCAGCGACGCCAGCCGCTCCATGAACGCCGCCCCCGCCGCCGCCGGGTACCCCGCCGCCCGGCAGAACTTGACCGCCGTCTCGTCCGCCTCGAACTCCTGCTCCCGGCTGTACGCCCGGTCGAGCAGGAACCGCGTCACCATCCCGACCACGACGTTCGTCATGCCGAGCAGCCCGGCCAGGGCGTTCAGGCGGGTGCGGTCGCCGGCGTGCCCCAGGTGGATGTGAGCCAACTCGTGGGCGAGGACGAACGCCAACTGGGCCGTCCGCCCGCGGCAGAACTCGACCATCGACTTGGCGACGACGATCGTCTGGTGCGGCAAGGCGAGGGCGTTGAACGGCATGTCCAGCACGCGGGCGACGACCGGCCGGGCGATGGCGTTCTTCTCGACGAGGGGGGCGAGCACCGGACGGACGGCGACCGTCCAGTCCGGCGACTCGGGGGTGTCGGCGGCCATCCGAGCGAACAGGCGGGCGTCGGCCTTGGCCGGGTCGTCGAGGAGTGCCGCGAGCGAGGCGAGCGGGCCGAACATTGGGCTTCTCGGTGGTGAATGCCCGGGGTTACCCCAAGACCGGGACCACCGCCAGATCCCGATAGACCTGATACCACTGCGGCAGCTCGGATGCGATCTCCCAGCCGTTGACCAACAAGGGCGTCTCGTCCCACCCGGCGCGTTTCGGCGGACGTGGGTACCTCGATAGCAGAGCTTGCACCAACGGGTGACTGCTCTTGAGGATTGTGACATCGGTCGGGTCGATGGCGAAATCTTCGCCCATCGACCGCCGTACTGGCACCACCTTCCGGGCCGCCCCGAGCAACCCTTCCTGCTCGACGAGCGGGGTGGCGATGCAGAATGACCACCGGGCGGCTTCCTCGGGACGATGCCAGAAGACGAGGTCCACCGGGACGTTTTCACGCCGTAGCGCGGCGAGGAACTGTCTCCCCGCTTCAAGCTGCTCGTCTATCAGTGTGTACGAATCCATTTCAGTACCCCGTGATCCGGATCGGTGATCGCCTCCACCAACTGGCGGGCCTCCTTTTCGTCCTTTGCCTCGTACCGGCTGACCTCGCTCCACCCCGTTACCACAGCCCAGTATTCGTCGAACTTGGCATTCGCCAGGATCGCTTCTTGCAGTTTCTGTTTCAGGTCGGCGATGCCGACCAACTTCTCCAAGTCGTGGGTCCAGCAGTCTTCCAGACGCTTCAGGCCTCCCTTCTGCCCGAAGATGAGACCAGTGTCCTCAACGAACTTCAGCACACAAGCCTTCAGCCCGCACTCGACGGCGTACCCGGCCAGGTAGTAGGCCGCCGCCCACCGCTTGCGGCCGAGCAGCGCCTTCGCGTCCTTCACCCGCTCTTTGGCGAGCGCTTACAGGTGTTTGCGGTTCACGCGGCACCGGGGCGAGGGGTGGCGTCTTCCATTCTACCACCTCACACCCCCAGCCCGCGGCAGGTGCCGGTGCTGCTGGCGAACTTGTCGGCGGCGATGCCCATCCGCTGGAGCATGCTCACGAACACGTTCGGCAGCGGGTAGTTCTTCTTCGGGTCGAACGCCAGGTGGCCGGCGTGCTTGAACCCGCCGCCGGCCAGCAGCACCGGCAGGTTGGTGTTGGCGTGGCTGTTCGCGCTCCCCATCGGGGTGCCGTACAGCACCATCGTGCGGTCGAGCAGGCTCTCCCCGCCCTCCTTCGCCTTGTCGAGACCAGCGAGGAAGGCGTTCAGCGCCTTCAACTGCGCCGACTCGATCTTGAACAGTTGGTCGAGTGCCTCCTGCCGCCCGCCGTGGTGGGTGATGCCGTGCGTCTCGTCCTTCACGCCGGGGATGTCGGGCACGATGCTGAACGTGTTCACGAACAGCGTCACCACGCGGGTGCTGTCGCTCTCGAACGCCAGCCGCGAGACGTCGTACATCAGGCGGATGCGGTCGATCAGCTTGCGGTTGTCCTTCTCGTCGGCCGGGGCCGGGGCGGTGGCCTTCGGCTTCGGCTTCTTCTCCCACTCCTGTGCCAGCACCAGTTGGGCCTCCAACTCCCGCACCGCGGTGTAGTACTGGTCCAACCGCTCGCGGTCGGCCGCGCTCGCCTTGCCGTCCAACTTCCGCGCGCTGTCGCTCACGAAGTCGAGCAGGCTGCGGCCCTGCTTCAGATCCTCCAGGCGGGCGTCGATCTCGTCCGGCTTGCCCTGCACGAACATCTTCGCGTACACCTTCGCGGGGCTTTTCTCGGTCGGCACCCGCACCCCGCTGCGGCTGTAGCACATGCCCTGCTGGCCCTCCGCGTTCACGTCCAGGGCGAAGGTGGGGAAGCGGGTGATCGGGCCGAGTTTCTCGGCGACGAACTGGTCCAGCGAGATGGTGCTCTTGAACGCCGGGCTGCCGGGGTGCGGGGTGGCCGAGAGGAAGGTCTTTTCCGCCTCGTGGGCGCCGTCCACGTCCGGGTGTGAGACGCCGCTGAACACCGTCATGCGGCTCTTGAAGTCCTTCAGCAGTTCCAGGTAGGCCGTCGGCTTGTAGTCGGTGCCGGCCTCGGCCGGGGTGAAGTGCTGGGGCAGGATGCCCATGTTCGTCTGGACGGCGATCATCCGCCGCGGGACGGCCGGCGTGTCGGCGGCACGGGCACGCGGGGCGAACACGTCGAGCGCCGGCAGGGCGAGGGCGACCCCGGCCCCGCGGAGGAATGTGCGGCGAGAGAGCATGGGACACCCTGTATTGAGCCACCGGCGCGGACAAGCGGGGAACCTGTTCGCACCGGTCACCTGTTAGCCCGACGCGCGAGCGAGGGGCCGACCACCTATCCGAAACGCAGCGAGCGAACCGCCAGCCGTCACCGCACGGCTGTCCGCCTCGGCGGTTCGCCCCTCGCTCGCGCGTCGGGCTAACTGGTGGGCGGTCGGTTCACCCCACCCGCTTGTCCGCCCAGTTCACTTCCCCAGGAACAGCGGGCTGAGCACCAGTTCCTGGATCAGCTTGCGGGTGCGGAACTCGTTGCTCTTGTCGAGGATCGCGTCCACGGCCGCACGGTCGGCGAACCGCATCGGCACACCCGTACTGTAGGTCAGCAGTTGGTTGACGAAGTTGCGGGCCAGGCCCCGCTGGTCGTTCAGCAGCAGCTTGCGGAAGTCGTCGATGCCGCTGAACCGCTTCCCGTCGGCCGTCTGCCCGCTCGCGTCCACCGGCTGACCGACGGTGAACCCTACGACGTAGGTGCCGTGCCACTTGCCCTCGGGCGTGCGGTGCGACGGGAACAGGGCGGTCAGGTCGGCGTGCCGCTTGCTCTCGGTCGCCCGGTACCTGTCGCGGAACCCGCCGACCACATCGAAGCTTTCGAGCGCGAACCCCGGCGGGTCGATCCTGGCGTGGCAGGCGGCGCAACTGGCGTTGTCGCGGTGCTTCGCCAACTGCTCGCGGATGGTGGTCGCCCCTTTCACGTCCGGCTCGACGGCCGGGATGTCCGGCGGGGGTGGCTCGGGCGGCGTGCCCAGCAGTTTCTTCGTCACCCACGCCCCCCGCTTGACCGGCGAGGTGGTGGTGCCGTTGGCCGTCACCTTCAGGACGGCGGCTTGTGTCAGGAACCCGCCGCGGTGCTTGTCGGCCGGTGCGCCGATCAACTGGTGAGTGGTGCCGTTCACGCCCTCGATCCCGTAGTGCTCGGCCAGCCGCTGGTTCAACATGAGGAAGTCACTGGCCACCAGCAAGGAGACGGCGCGGTCGTGTTCGATCATCCGACGGAAGTACGCGGTCGGCTCGCCGGCGACGGCGTGCCGCAGGTACGGCGTCCACTCCGGGTACAGCTTCTTGTCAGGGGTGGTGGCGTCGAGGTCCCGCAGGTCCAGCCACTGGGCCAGGAAGTCGGACACGAAGCGGTCGCTCTTCGGGTCCTTCAGCACCCGTTCGACCTGCGCCCGCAGCACGTCCGGCTTGCGGAGGTCGCCCTTCTCGGCCAGCCGGAACAGTTCGTCGTCGGGCATCGAGTTGTACAGGAAGTACGACACCCGCGAGGCGACCGCCCAGTCGTCCAGCGGGCCGGGCGGCTCCCGCAGGAACAGGAACTCGGGCGAGCAGAGGGCGGTCTTGTACGCCGCCCGCATGGCCGTCTCGAACGGGTCGTCGGCGACCAGCCGGTCGGTCACGACGCGGACGTAGCGGTACAGTTCCGCCTTCTCGACGGGTCGGCGGAACAGCTTCGGCAGGAACGCCCGCAGCAGCTTCTCGGCCGCGGCGGCGGGGTCGTCGGGGTGGACGGTGGCGAACGTGTACGGGCCGAGCGGGTGCGACGAGTCGGGCGTCTTCACCCGCTTCGGCAGGGTCCGCGGCGGCTTCTTGGCGTCGGCCGGCAGCTTGTTCAGAGCGACCAGCGGCAGGTCGCCGAACAGCCGCTTGTGCGACGCCGGCGGCCACTCGTCGTGCAGCGGCCCATCCACCTCCAGGTAGTCGATGGCCACCCCCGGCCCGACGTACCCGGCCGCCTTGTCCTTGTGGTGGTAGGGGTGCACCTCCCACAGGGAGGCGGCGTCGAACTTCAGGTAGTCGTCGGCGTCCAGCCACGCCTCGAACTGGTGGCCGGTCGGCTTGAGGGAAGGTGCGTCGAAGAACCCGAGCGGGCGACTGCCGAAGTAGATGCCGCCGGCCTGCGTGCGGGGCGACGCCTTCACCTCCCCCTTGTCCCACCAGAACGACCAGAGCGAGGTGGTGATGCGGTACCTGCCCGGCACGTTCGGCGCCCACCGGCTGAACCGCCCCTGGAACGCTTCTCCCAGGCAGCGGAACATCCCCGCCGTGCCCGGCCGCTCCTTCCACTGGCCCGACCTCTCCAGCTCGGCCAGCCCCTTGTACCTGCCGCCGGCGTAGCTGTCTTTCGGGATCGGGAAGCGGCTGTCGTCGTACTTGAAGTCCTTCAGCATCACCCCGTCGCCGTTCGGGATGACCACCCCGAAGTCGTAGTTCTCGTTGGCGTACATGCGGACCCGCGCCGACTGCGGCGGCAGGAGCGACTTGGCGATCGCCGCGTCCAGCACCGCGTCGGCCGCCTCCATGTACTTCGCCATCTGAATCGGCGACACGTCGAGCGCCCGCGCGCTCTTGTCGTACCCGTCCGCCCGCCCGTCGTCCGGCAACAGGTCGATGACGTTCAACCCCGGCAGGTCGAACAGGTCCCGCAGGGTGTTCTGGTACTCGGCGCGGTTCAGCCGGCGGACGGTGGCCCGGTCCTGCTTGCTCTGGGTGGCGACGATGGCGGTGGAAATGCCGGACGTGAACGTGTCGGCGTCGGCCTTCGGCGGGCGGGGCCGCTTCGCCGGCGGCATCTCGCCCGCCTTCACCCGGTCGTGCACCTTCACCCACATGGGGGACGCGGTCGGGTCGGCCGGCAGTTTGGCCACGTCGAACCCGCCGCTGGTGGTCTTCCCCGAGTGACAGTCGGCGCAGTGCGAATCGAGGAACGCCTTCGGGTCGGCGGCGACCGCCGCCGTGGCGAACAGAACGACGGCGAGCGTGGGGAGTCGCATGGCGGCGGCTGGTGTGAGGAAACGCGAACCGCCCCGGACGGGGCGGTTCGGGGGGCCGGTCAGTTCGTCTTGGTGTCGCTCCCTTTCGGGTCGGCGGTCGGCCCGGTCAGCCGTTTCGCCCCGCTGCTGTACTTGCTCCCCTTCTCCTTCAGGGCGGCGATGACGGCGTCGTCACTGAACTCCTTCGCGTCCTTCACCGCAAACCTCACCTGCTTCTTCCCGGCGTCGGTCTTGATGGTGGCTTTCTCTACCCACGGTAGAGTGGCAATCGCGGATTGCACGGTTGCCGGTCAGGAGGCTCAGGTCATGCCCGGCACGCTGTACACCACCTGGTTCGGCCCGTCGGTCGGCATCGGGCTGTTGTCGATCGGCCCGCACCCGGCCAGCACGATGATGGCGACCGCCACCCCCGCCGCCGGCAAACGCCACGTCCGCATGGGAACACCTCCGAGGGATCAAGGCACCGGCGACGCTCGCCGGGTGAGGCGACCGCCTCACGGGTGATTGTAGACCGGCGGCGGCACCGACGGCTCGTGATCCACGTCATCCCCGTGGCACCCGTGGCCGACGAGCGGGACGAGGGCGAGCAGGAGGAGGAACAGGGCGAGGCGGAAGACCTCACCCCCCAGCCCCCTCTCCGAAGTGGAGAGGGGGTGTTCAACCTGGAACCGGGAACGCAGTGACCGTGTGCGTGGTTCCACCCGGTCACTGCGTTCCCGGTTCCAGTGAACCAAGAACGTCTCCCACTTGAACACCCCCTCTCCGCTTCGGAGAGGGGGCCGGGGGGTGAGGTCTCTCGACCGGCTCATTTCTTCTCCGCCTTCGGGTCCAGGTGGGTGTTCAGGAACTCGAGGGCCGCGGCCGCCGCCTCCCGGCTGGCGTCCTTGTCCTCCCACCCGTGCCCCTTCCACGGCACCTTGTGCATGCCCACCGGCACCCCGGCCTCTTTCATCTTCTTGTACATCTTCTCGGTGTGAACGATCGGCACCACCAGGTCCATCGTCCCATGAATGAACAGCGTCGGGGCGGCGGACTTACTCACGTACTCGATCGGCGAGGCGCGTTTGAAACAGGTCGGGTCGGTGAGGCACTCTTTCCCAAGGAAGGCCACCATGAACGACTCCACCACCCCCTGCGACTCGGCGTACAAACTCATGTCCGTCGGGCCGAAGAAGTCGATCACGCACTTCACCTGACTACTCTGGTCGGGGTACTCCTTGCCGTCCAGCCCGGCCTTGCTGTCGGTGGTGCCGAGCAGCAGCGCCAGGTGCCCGCCGGCGGAGAACCCCATCGCCCCCACCCGCTCCGGGTCCAAGTCGTACTTCTTGGCGTTCGCCCGCAGGAACCGCACCGCCGTCTTGGCGTCCTCGATCTGCGACGGGAACTTGGCCTTCGGGGCCAGCCGGTAGCTCACCGTCGCCGCCGCGTACCCCCGCCGGGCCAGGTTCTCCAGAATGCCGACGTCCTTGCTCGGGTTCGGGGTGATGCCGTGGATGGACATCGACGGGGCGGTCAACTCCTTCCGACTCCCACCCGTCCACGCCCCGCCGTGGAACACCAGCACCACCGGGTGCGGGCCGGGGCCGGCCGGCAGCACCAGGTCGAGCTGCAGCTTCTCCTTGCCCACGGTGCAATAGGTGACGTCCGGCACCACCCGCACCGCCGGCTTCGGCGAGGTGGCGAGGGCACAGGCGAGTGCGGCGGACAGGAACATCGGCGACTCCTTCACGCGGGACGGCGGGGCAAATTGTACCCGACGGCAGAACCTGAGGGAACACGCTCTGAATCGGCAAACCGGGAGGGCCGGGGTGTGCAAATGTTACCTGTCGTCGGTCGGGTCGTGTCAATTGTGCCGCCGCGGATTGTACGGAATCTCTCAAGGGTAGAAATTGCAGGTGCGTGCGTTGCAAGGGGTTCCGGGCGGAAACATTCAAGTGCGGAGAGGCGCCACGGATTTCAGGCACTTCGGCCGGCTGGCGAGATTTCCGAATCCGCCCGCCGGGGATTGGCACGGGGCGAGCATTAGACCCTCTCGTCAGCCGACCCGAACCAAACAACCACCGACCCCAGGTGCCAACATGACCCAGACCGTCAAAGCCGCCCGGACCGCCGCCGCCACCAAAACTCCCAGCGAAGTTCAAGGCATGCTGCTCGACATCGCCACTGTGCTGCGGCTGACGGCGATGGTGAAGGCCGAGATGGTCCGCGAGCGGGCCGAGGCCGACCGCCAGGTGATCGAGAACCGCCGGGCCGCCTGCCTGGGTCAAGTGACTGTCACCGCCTAACGAATCAGCGGGCTCACGCCCGCCGCTCTCCAAAACCCGATCCCCTGCGAGCCGCCGCCCGTGCCAAATCCCCCGGCACGGGCGGCGGTATTTTTGTGGTGCTCTGCTCGCTCCGCGAGCGGGTTCCCAAGACCGCTCACGGAGCGAGCAGAGCTCACCATGCGGCACGGGCGGCGGTGTATTTGTTCGCACTGTTCGATACACATCAATCGTCAATCGGATTCAACCTGTATCGCTTCACCGACCGCACAATTCAACGCGATTTCACCATTTCACCCTGTCGGCATACCACACATCAACTACATTGCATTGAATCCGTCATCAGGGAGGGCGGCGGCACTCACATCACACCACCCCCGGCGGAGACGAGACATGGCGAAGGCGAAAGCGGCGGACGCGAGCGGGCTGAACAAGCGGCAGATGGTGGAGGAGGCGATGGACTCCCTCGGCGACCCCGGGCCGAAGGAGATCCAGGAGTACGTGAAGTCGAAGTACGGGGTGGAGTTGGCGTACTCGATGGCGGCGTCGTACAAGTCGCAGATCAACAAGCGGCGGGGCGGCGGTGGCAAGCGGGGCGGGGCGAGCGGCCCGGTGGACATGAAGGACGTGGCGGCGGTGAAGGCCCTGCTCGACCGCCTCGGCTCGGCCCGGTTGCAGGAGATCATCCGGGTGCTGGGGTAACGAGTGTGTAGCCGCGAGCCGGAGGCGAGCGCGTCCCGGTTCGGACGCGCTCGCCTCCCGCTCGCGGCCGCGTCACATACCCACCACCGGCTTTTTGAGGAAAAAGGCGAACATGGCCGGGTCGGTGTTCAGCCCCGCGTCGTACACCCCCACCACCTTCGCCCCGCCGCCGGCCTGCGGCTCCAGGATCACATACAGCGGCAGTTGCTCCTTGCCGAACACCTTCCGCTGGAACTTCAGGTTGGCTTCCCCTTCGGCCTCGCGAGCGGAGGTCGGCAACGGGGAAGAGTAAAACTCGGCCGGCACGTCGTCGGTGTACATCTGCACGAGTTCGTACTTCATGAGCGCCGCGTGGATGTCCGCCCGCGGGAACACCGTCTGCTCGTTCGCCTTGCAGTTGGTGCAGGTGGTGCCGGTGAAGTCGACGAACACCAGCCGCTGGCTCTGCTCCGCCTTCTTCACTGCCCCCGGCAGGTCGGTCCCCCACGGCAGCCCGTCTTTGCCGTCACCCGGTTCGGGCAGCAGGAACGCATCCACCCAGGCGAACACCACCCCGCCCGGCCGCTGCGGCTTGCCGTCGTGCCCCTTGAACACCCCCGGCAGCAGGTACGCCCCCAGGCCGAGGAAGAGGAGGGCGAAGAGGAATCGCGGGACGGCGATCCGCTCCTGCGGCTCGTCGTGCGGCAGGCGGAACACGCCGAGCAGGTACAGCCCGCAGGCGGCGGCGATCACCACCCAGCCGATGAGCACGATGTCGTAGGTGAAGTAGGTGGGCATCGGCAGCCAGCGGAGTTCGGCGGTGCGGAAGAACTTGAGCGCCGCGGCCAACTCCAGGAAGCCCATCACCGCCTTCACCGTGTCCATCCACCCGCCCGACCGGGGCAGGGCTTTGAGCAGGCTGGGCACCAGGGCCAGGACGAAGAACGGGGAGGCGAAGGCGGTGGCGTAGGTGAGCGCCGCCAGCACCAGTTCCCACTGGGCGAACTGCCCGCTCGCCACCAGCCCGGCGAACCCGCCCAGGAACGGGGCCACGCAGGTGAAGCTGACGATGCTGAACGCCACCGCCCCGAACACCGTGCCGAGCAGCCCGCCCCGCTTCCGACCGGCCTCCGCCCCCCGCAGCAGGAAGTTCGGCAGGGTGATGTCGTACATGCCGAACAGGCTGAGCGCGAACACCACGAACAGCAGTCCGAGGGCGACGTTCATGAACGGGTTGACGCTGAGCGCGCGGAACACGGACAGCATCAGCCACGCCGACAGGCCGAGGACCAGGATGATGGTCAGGCAGTACACCCCGGCCAGTCGGGCCGCCCCGCCCGCGCTCTGGTTACTCTGCTTGAGGAACAGGCTGACGGTGATGGGGATCATCGGGAACACGCACGGGGTGGCGAGCGACACCAGCCCCCAGAACGCGGCCGTGACGAGCAGGCCGACCAGCCCGCCCTCACGGGTCACCGGCTGGGTGCCGATCTTTCCGGCCAGGTCGTCGAGTTGTGCGGCGTAATCGGTCAGGGTCGGCGGGGCCTTCTTGATGAGGCCGGCCGGCTCGGGCTTCTCCGTCTTCTTCTCCGCGACCGGCTTGGGCGGGTCGGCCGGCTTTGGCGGGGGCGGGGTGCCGCCGTCGGCCGGCGGGCCTTCGGTGCCATCGAGCTTGTACGGCTTCCCACTCGCGTGGGCGGCCACCCACCCGGCGTACTCGGGCGGCACCGCCTTCGCCTCGCCGGCCAGGATCTCCAACGGAATCGACACCTGCCGGACGTAGTCGCACTTCACCTTGCAGATCTGGAGGAACACCTTCAGGTCGAGCGGTCCGGCGGCCGCGGTCGCCTTCGGCGACACCACCGCCTTCAGTTCCCAGGTCGTGGCCGACTTGTACACCTGCTCGAACTCGTTCGTCGCGCTCTTCTTCGGCACCGCCCCGTCCGGGTTCTTCAACGGGCCGACGAACACCAGAGGGAAGTCCGCCCGTGGCGCCAGGGTGTTCTTGCTCGTCTGGTCGGCGAAGAACGGGTAGGTGGTACACCCCTCGGCCGGGGTGATGGTCAACTTGACTGTCACCACCTCGCCGGGCCGGGCCTTCGCCGGGATTACCTCGACGGACACCTTGCCGTACTCGATCGACGTCGTCCACGGTTCGGCGAAGGCGGCGGCGGGCAGCAGCAGGGCGACGGCGACGGCGAGGGAGCGCATGGGAGAGGACCCGGAACGGAACAGGCCCGCGGGTGTCCGCGGGCCTGGAGTAGTTTACCGGCCGGAGGGGGAATGTCTTTCGCCACACGGCGAGCGGCGGGCGGCAGCCCACTGATTCCGAACTCGAGTACGAATCAGCGGGCTGACGCCCGCCGCTCGCCCGTTACTTCTCCTGCAGCGCCTTCTCCACCTCCGCCGCGTACTTCTTGTCCACCGCCACCGCCGGGCCGTCGGTCACCTTCAGTTTGGCCGTCGGGGTCAGCTTCTTGGCCGGGAAGCAGTTGTCCTTGTCGCACACGCTGAGCTGGAACTTGGGCAACTCGACGGTCACCTCGCCCGCCTTGGCCGCCGGGTTGACCACCGCCGTCCGCTCGTACACCACCGTCCCGGTGTAGTAGTACATCTCTGTGATGCCGAGGACCGGCTCGGCCTTCGTCTTCGGGTTGGCCGGGTCGAGCGGGTCGCCGACGAACACCACCGCCCCCGCCTTCGGGAACTCGAGCTTGTTCACCATGCCGGCGGCCGCCTTGTCGGTCTGCACGAGAGGGTAGGTGTAGTACCCGTCTTCCAGCGTGACGGTCAGCTTGAGAGTCACCTTCTGCCCCGGCTTCGCCTCGGCCGGCTCGAACGTGGCCTCGACGGACTTCACCCCGCCCTTCTTGGGGTCGGCGGCGAGGGCGAACGGGGCGAGCAAGCAGACGGCGAGCGCGAGTGTGGTGCGCATGGCGGGTGTCCGTGGAACCGGGCGGGCTGAACCTGCGTCAGTCAGTATACACCGGGCAGCGGGCGGCGGAACGGCTCCGGTTTCTCACCGAATTCACATGAATTGCGGGACGATCGGCCGTCGCCGGGCTACCCTGGTAGGCACCCGCTGAAACAACTTCTCCCGCCCCCTCCCCGGCGCCCTCACGGACACTGTTCGGAGATCGGCCATCGGCACCGCCTGCCTGATCGTGTGCATCGTCGCCCTGGTGTTCGGGTTGGTGCTGACCGGCGCCGCCATCCCGCTCGCCCGCCGGGTCGGGCTGACCGACCGCCCGGACGGCCGGCGGAAGCTGCAGGACCGCCCGGTGCCGGTGGTCGGCGGGGTGGCCCTGTTCTTCGCCGTGCTCGGGGCGGTGGGGGTGGGGTTGTTCGGGTCGGACAGCGTGCGGCAGGTGATGCTCCCGGAACTGGCCGGCGGGGAGTGGCTGCTGGTGTCGGCCGCGCTGATGGTGACGGTCGGGGTGATCGACGACCGCTGGCCGCTGCGGGCGCGGTTCAAGCTGATCGGCCAGGTGGCGGCCGCCCTGCCGGCGGTGTGCGGCGGGTTCACCGTCTCGGCGGTGACCCTGTTCGGGATGGACATCCAGTTCGGGGTGTTCGCCATCCCGCTCACCCTGCTGTGGTTCGTGGCGGCGGTGAACGCCATCAACCTGCTGGACGGCATGGACGGCATGCTCGGGACGCTCGGGGCGATCGTGTGCTTCGCGCTGGGGATGATGGCGGCGACGGTGAACAACGGGTTCGCGGCGGTGGTGGCGTTCGCCCTGGTGGGCGGGCTGCTCGGGTTCCTGTGGTATAATCGCCCGCCGGCGCGGGTGTACCTGGGCGACGCCGGCAGCACCCTCATCGGCCTGCTGGTGGCCGCCCTGTGCGTCCGCAGTTCGGTCAAGGGGGCCGGGGCGGCGGTGGCCATCCTGGCGCCGGTCGGCCTGCTGGTGCTGCCGTTCATGGACACGGCCGCCGCGGTGGTGCGGCGGACCCTCACCGGCCGCGGCCTGGCCGCCGCCGACCGCGGGCACCTGCACCACATGCTCCAGCGGCGGCTGAGCAAGCCGCGGGTGCTGCTGGTGGCCGGCGGGCTGGGGTGCGTGGCCGCCGGCGGGGCCATCCTGGCCACCTACTGGCAGAACGACGCCGTCGCCCTCATCGCCGCCTGCGGGGTGGTCACCCTGCTGCTGGTGCGGGGGCTGTTCGGCATGGCCGAGGTGAAGCTGCTCGCCTCGCGGGTGCGGGCGGTCCTGCGGGCCGGGGTGGTGCGGCCGGAGTCCACCGAGGTGGAAGCCGAGTTGCAGGGGAACGCCGACTGGGAGCTGGTGTGGGCGAAGGTGACGGCGGCGGCGGCCGAACTGTCCCTCACCGCCGTCCACCTGGACGTGACCGCCCCCCGCTGGCAGGTGGACTACCACCGCCGCTGGCAGGCCCGCGGGCACGCCGCGGAGCAGCCGCACGGGTGGCGGGCCGACCTGCCGCTCGTCGGGCACGGGCAGGTGCTCGGCCGGCTGAGCGTGTTCGGCCGGCGGGGCGACCACCCGCTCGCCGACACCCTGCACGCCGTCGCCGAACTGGCCCGCCAGGTGGAGCGGCTGACCGCCGACCTGGTCGCCCCGGTCGACCCGTCCGCCGACCCCGACGCCGAGACCGTCGTCGCCGTCTGACCTTGCTGAAAGTAGTAGGCACACGCCGTGTGCCGTTCAGAGAACGGCACACGGCGTGTGCCTACTACTTTGGGCGGTCCGATCCCGGAGTGTTCATGTCCGTCGAACCCGCCGCCCCGTCCGCCCCCAACCCGGTGCTGTCCGCCGTCCGCCGGCGGTGGTGGCTGATCCTCCTCCTCGCCCTGTTCGGGGCGACCGCCGGCGGGGTGGTCGGCCTGTACCTGTACCTGTCCCGCTCGCCCACCTACCGGTCGGACGCCAAGCTGCGGGTGCTCAAGCGGGACGCCGCCCGCGACGCCACCGCCGGCCGCGCCGGGTACGTGGACGACTACGTGAACACCCAGCAGGAGACGATCGTCTCCGACTACATCCTGAAGGCGGCCGCCGCCTCCGACCTGATGCGGCAGGCGTCCCCCGCCTTCCGCGAGCGGCTGAAGGACGAGCTGGCCGCCGCCGACTTCCTGCGGGCGTCCCTGTCCGTCACCCGCGGCAAGGACACGTCCGCCGGGCTGGCCAACTCGGTCCTGCTGGTCGGGTTCACCGCCGACGACCCGCGGGACGCCCACCTCGCCCTGGACGCCATCATCGACACCTTCCGCAAGGACCTGAAGCGGACGACCGACGACACCGTCAAGGACGCCATCAACAAGGTGCAGACCGAGCTGGACGTGATCGACGGCGAGCTGACCAAGCAGGCGAAGGAGCGGGTGGACCTGAGCACCGAGCGGTTCCGCATCACCACCGAGGAGCCGCAGTCGCTCTCCCTCCGGTGGGCGAGCGGGCGGGAGGAGCTGGCCGCCCTCGACCGCCAGTTGGCCGAGGTGGGCGGCAACCTGGAGCTGCTCAAGTCGGCGAAGGCGGACCGGCGTGACCGCGTCCGCATGGTCGAACTCGTCACCGGCTCCCGCGGGCCGTCCCCGGACGCCTCCGCCGCCACCCTGGAAGGGCAACTGCGGCTGCTCGACCTGAACATCAAGCGGCTGGGCGAGACCCTGGGCAAAGACCACCCGACGCTCAAGGAGGAGGCGGCGAAGCGGGAGTACGTGGCCGCCGAGCTGGCCCGCATGAACCCGGACAACCCGACCGGCGAGACGGACGACCTGGCCCTGCTGAAGGCCCAACTGGAGCGGAAGAAGGCCGCCCTGGAGGGCCAGAAGGCGGCGGTGGACAAACGGGTGGCCGAGTGCGAGGAGTCGCTCAAGCAGATCCGCCCGCTGCAGGTGAAGATCGACTCCGCCGAGTTCACCATCGGCAAGCTGCGGGAGCAGGCGTCCACCAAGTCGGCCGAACTCACCCGCCTGAACGCCAGCCGCAAGTCGGCCGACGAGGTGGGCGGCATCGAGGCGACGGTGCTCAACCCGCCGCGGGACGGCACCCGCGTCGGCCCGGTGCTCCTCACCTGGCTGGCCCCCGGCGTGCTGCTCGGGGCCGTCGCCCTCGGCGGGCTGGCCGCCGGGGCCACCACCCTGCGGGCCGCCCTCACCCAGATGGACCCCCGCTTCCGCACCCCGGCCGAGGTCCGCGACTGGCTCGCCCTGCCGGTCATCGGCCACCTGCCGGCCGTCCGCACCGACAAGCCGGCCGAGCCCGACGCGCCGGCCGGGTTCGCCCCCACCCTGGTCGCCGCCGTCCGCCCGAAGTCGGCCGAGGCGGAGGCGTTCCGCGGCCTCCGCACGCAGGTGCTGAAGGCGGCCGAGGCGAACGGGCACAAGCTCCTCCAGGTGACCAGCCCGTGCCCGTCGGACGGCAAGTCCACCATGGCCGCCAACCTGGCCGTGTCCATCGCCCAGGCGGGCAAGTCGGTGGTGCTGATCGACGCCGACTTCCGCAAGCCGCGGGTGCACGAGCTGTTCGGCCTGACCAACGACCAGCCGGGGCTGGCGGCGGCGGCCGACGGGGACGCCGACATCTTCGCCGTGGTGCGGCCGACGCCGGTCGAGCACCTGAGCGTCATCCCGTGCGGCCCGCGGCCGGACGCCCCGGCCGAGTTGCTGTCCGCCCCGCGGTTCACGGACCTGCTGGCGGCCCTGCGGGGGCGGTTCGATTACGTGATCGTGGACACCCCGCCGCTGCTGGCGGTGAGCGACCCGCTGGTGGTCGCCCAGCGGGTGGACGGGGTGGTGCTGACCCTGCGGCTGGGCGTCACCCCGCGGGGCGACGGCGAGCGGGCGGCCGAGCTGCTGACCGACCTGGGGGTGAACGTGCTGGGGGTGGCGGTGAACGCCACCCGCCCGCAGGAGGGGTACGGGTACGGCGGGTACGGCGGGTACCGCTACCAGTACGACACCGACGGGTACACGGCGTAGCCTGCCCCGCCCGCCCCCGCCCGGTGTTTTGTTGGAAGAAACGACCCGAAGGGGGGAGTGTTCCCGCCGTTTCCCGTTTCCGGCAACGTCGGCTGGCCCGCCGCGCAGGCTATCACACCCGTTTGACAGGCGTTGGCCGATCGGGTGCCTCGACGGGGAACCCGCGAGGCCCCCGACCGCCAAACCCCCCGGGATAGGCTGCGCAGGCGCAAACGAATAACAA
>CAYMHO010000072.1:0-24795 GCA_964390195.1 uncultured Fimbriiglobus sp.
GGGGGGGGGGGGGGGGGGGGGGGGGGGGGGCGGGGCGGGGGGGGGGGGGGGGGGGCAGGGGGGGACTCGACCACGGACGTCTCCGGGGAGGGGCCTCGACCCGGAACGGTCCCCACCGCCCGGCCGATCGGTCCGCCGGACGGCCATCACACGCCTTCGCCCAAAGGTGCGGGAGGGGTCGGCCGGCGGGTGATATCTGCGACGGGAGAAGTATACCCGGCTTTCGCCGCCGACGGTAGGCGGGCCGGCGTGAGGGTTTGGCACGACTTCGGAATTCTTCTCGGATTTCCGAGCCCGTTTGCTTGCCCGGTGAAGGCGGGCCGGGCACACTCCGCTCGGCCCGGCCAACCGGCCGGAAGTGGCCCACAGGGCCAGGTGTAATGATGTTCGCGAAGACGTCGGACGGGAGCAAGTTGGTACTCGGCCCGCCGAGGGACGGGTGGCTGGAGTGGTGTACCTACGACGACCGGATCGAGTTGGGCCCGGTGTGTGAGGGCAGTCCGGTGGTCCTCGTGGCGTACCCCGGGTTGACGGAGACCGGCGTGCGGGGGCGGGACGTGGATGAAGCCATCAGGAACGCCGAGGCCGCGTGGGAACTCGTGTGATGTGCGACCGCCCGCCCACGGAGGGGCGGGGTTCTTGTCGTGCTGGGTGAGCAAGCGCGCTAAATCTTCCAGCCGATCACTTCCCGCAACACCCGGAGCGAATCGGCCAGACGCCGGAACGCTTCTGGCACCGTCTTCGCCTTCGACCTGCCATCCTTCCCCCGCGGTCGAAGCTGTTCGTACACCGCCGCCGGCAGCATCCAGGGCGTGGGCTTGCCGCCCAGCCGATGAAGGCGACCGACCGGCTGGCGGTACCACGCCACCACCCGACCTCCTGGGCTCCGATGCGGGAACTGCTTCCGCTCCGCGGACCATCTCAGGGCGAAGGCGAGCGATGCACTCCCGTTCTCGTCCAGCCAGTCGGCGAACACCAGCATGGGCAAGGTGTCGTCGGGCCGGGCGATGACCTCCGCCCAGAACGCCGACTCCTTTTGCATCCGCTCGAATGGGTTCACGGTTCCGCTCTTGATGTTACTACCCGAGCAATCGCGATTCAGTTCGGGACGTTCCGGCAGTCGGTTTCACACTCTTCTTCTTCCGGGTCGGGCGTCAGGCTCTCTTGGATGTTGGACGCGGCCCCCGGAGTTGGGACGTTCACCGTTCGACCGTCGGGCAGCATCTTCGACCACATCCAGTAACCGCCGGGGTATTTGCTGCTGTAGCTCCATCCGTGCTGCCGGAGGTACTCGTTCTCCAACTGCTCGGCGTCGTTCTTCGCCTGCTCAACGTCACGCTTCAGGATCATGACCTTCTCCACGAGGGTGGGTTGGCAATCGAGACATCGCCGCGAACCTTCGATCTCGTCATGTTCCCAACCCGTGCCGAAGCACACTTCGCAGTCCTGGTTGAACGGGTGGGCGTCCATGTACCCCTGGTGGTACTCTTCCGTCGTCATGTAGTCGTCAGGCGTGTCTTCAGGCGGCATCGGAACCCCCTTCGCGCGGTTGCTCGGCGCAGATACAGTTGTGCCCATGCACCGCAAATCCGCCATGATCGCCGGCGTTCAGGTCGCCGGGAACAAGTACGTCGTCTTCGGGCCGACTCGCGGGTTCGTGTCCACCCACCGGCACAAGCGGGAGGCGTTCGAGGCTCTCGCCCACGACTCTCACAGGTGCCAGAAAGCGGGCACGCCGTCCGACGCCCTGGTCTACTCCTGGGAAGACAACGGCTGGGCGATCGTGGTTGAGGAGAGCTTCTGACTACCCCCTTCGCGCGGTTGCCCGGCGTGCAACGGGTGTTTCTCTGCCCACTCCGCTGCCAGCTTCGCCAGCCGCTCGCGGGTCTGGTGTTCGTTCCGAAGGATCAGGTCGGCCGTGTAGAAGTCGGAGACCCATTCGAGCTTGATGGCAACGATGCAGTGTGGCACCCGCCGCTGCTCGCCCCTGGCTTCCGCCTCCGTGTACCGACCGGCCCGGATGAGGCTGGACGTGTACCCCGACATGGCCGTGTCGTACCACTTGAACAGCCACTCGTTGTTGCTCCACTTCAGGCTCAGGATGAGCCAGTCACGGGCTTCAGCCATTGGGTTTCACCTCTTGCTCGGCGGGCAGGGTTGGTTCGGGGACGGGCGTCATCTTCGGGAAACCGACCACCCACGCATGAACGCCGTAGGTCTTCAGTTCGCCCGCGAGCCGCAGTTCCACGTCATCGACCCAGAGCGTCCACTGATTGTTCCCGTCCCGCACCAGCACCACCTCTTTCACGTCGGTGAACACGAACCGCGAAGGGTTGTCCCCGTTGTCGCGCTCTGCGATCATTGCCGTCATGTCACGGTTCTCCGTATAGGTTTGTCGCGATTGCTCCGTCAGCAGGCGGTCTACCCGTCCATCCTCGCAACCAGTTCGAGCAAAACCGCAGCGTGACAGTGGTCGGGTTCTCCGTCCACCGGCAGCGGGCACCAGCACGCCAGGTCCTTCCCCCGCAACTCGGGCAGCCGGGCGAGCAGTGCCGCCCGCTTCCGCTCGGCTTCGGGGCCGATGTAGTCCATCTGTTTCGGGTTCGTCAGCCAGCGGCGGAACAGGCTCACGCACCACTCGGACAGCCGGCGGTGCGATTCGGCTTCGCTCGCCCTGGTGCCGTCCGGGTTGTGGGTGCCGTACCCCGCCTCTCGGGCCGCCCCGACGGTGAAAGGGTTGCCGAACACGCTCGGGCGGGACACCACCACGCAGTTCGGCGGCTTTTTCCAGCCACGCTTCCGGCTCAGTTGGATTCGTTTGGGCATCACTCGTCGCCCAGGTGGAACGGCATCTCGCGGACCCGCAGGCTCTCCGCCCACTCCTCCCAATCCCCGCCCTTGCGGTCCGACAGGCTCAGCCGGCAGGACGGGTCGGCGGCCGGTCCGTCGGGGTGGGCGTCCCCGTGCCGGTCGGCCTCCCGCGGGTCGAACGGGCGGGCGCCGAGCTGCTTGACGAAGCACGCCGTGCCGGACTGGTTGCAGTCGGCCAGCACGTCCTCGACCCACTCGACGTTCATCGGCCGCGACCCCGGCCCGCTCTCCCCGCCGAGGATCACCCAGTTCACCTTCACCGTCCAGCGGGCGGCCGCCTCGGTGCCGGGCAGCGGGCTGATGAGCTGGCTGTCCATCGCCGCCCGGTCGTAGCTCGAGTACAGCCAGCGGTTCAGGTCCAGGGGGCCGAGAAGAGGCTCGCACGACAGGAACCGCACCGCCGCCGGCACCTTCAGCAGCTGGGGGATCCGCTCGTCGGCCGCCTGCTGGTCCTCGACCGACGTGCCCAGCCACACGTTCCGGGGCCAGTTGAGCAGCCACCCCGGCGACACCATCCGGGGCACGTTCTCCGGCCGCTTGGTGAGCAGCAGCCAGTCGAGGTGCGGGGTGTGACGGATCAGATCGAACAGTCGCTGCCGCACGTCGTTCATCTTGGTGCGGAACAAGTCGTCGTCCGCGTCGAACCCCGGGTACGCTCTCAGGTTGACCGTCGCAGCCGGCTGCCAGTAGGGGTCGCCGCCGGTGCTGAACAGGATTTCCCCTTTGGCGTCCACCATCGGCCCCTGCCAGTCCTCGAACACGTCCGCCAGGCTCGCGCAGAACACCCGGTGCCGCTCGCCCGCCTTCGCCGCCGCCCGGTCCCACTTGAGCGGCTCCTTCCACGCCGCCTCCGCCGCCACCACCCGCGTGCCGTTCGGCCCCCACACGCCGAGCGTGCCGGGGTTCCGGTGGCTGAGGGTCTCGGCGTAGCAGTTGGCGCAGCCCGCCGAGACTTTGGTGCAGCCACGGACGTGATTGAACGTGTGGTGACACCACTCTATTTTGCTGTCCGCCCCCATGGTCGAATCTCCTGAATGTCCACGCCGAACAGGGCCGCCACCAGCTTTTTCTTGAGGACGAACACCGGGGTGCGGACGCCCTTCACGTCCTCGGTCACCAGCCGCCCGCCACGGACATACTGGAAGTCTGCCCAATATGCCCCGACCCGCACCCCGTTCACCCGCAGCACAAACCGCACCTGGCACCGCAGTCCGCTGATCCGGCCGGCGGTCTGCTCGGCCAGCAGGCGGAGGTAGTGGGTCGCCTCCGCCTTGCTGTCGAACACCCGCCCGCCCGCCTCCGTCTTCACGTTCCGGTACTTACTTCGACCGGGCTTTTGCTTTCTTCCGCTTGGCCTTCGGCTTCCCTTCGCCGACGGTTTCGAGCTCGCCGGTCTGCTCGTTCCGCTTAAGCCGCTCGGGGGGCTGCTCGGCGGCGGGCTCGGCACCCTCACCGGCTTCGGGGTCACCGTCGCCCGCGGCCCCATCCGCCCGAGCATCTCCGCCTCCTGCGTCGGGCTGAGCTTCACCGGCTGCCTCCTGCGTGCCCAGGTCGTACCCGATCTCCGCGGCGAACTTCACCGCCTTGCCGTTCGGCCACGCCTGCCAGAACTGGAGGTTGGCCGCCTCCCACCGCTCGAACGCTCCCGGGCCGATGCCCTTGATGTCAGTGAGCCGCCGCTCGTACCCGTCCTTCGCGGGGTTCGTGTACCGGCTCACGTCACCGAGCGTGCGGAGGGGGATGCTGCCGTGGTGTTTGGTCTCGCCGGCGTTCAGCTTCTCGACGTCCTTCTCGGTCAGCCCGAACTCCTCCCAGTGGGCGAAGTCGAGCGGGTAGAGCTGGCTCAGCTCGTACAGCCTGTCCTCGCTCGGCTGGGGGGAGGTCGCGTCCTGGCCGACCGGGATGCCGCCCTTCACCCCGGTGAACAGGTCCTTCTTCCCGCGGTTCGCCTCGCGCTCGCGGATCTCCGCCCGGGCCTTGTCGCGACGGGCTTCGAACGCTTTCTTCGCCAGAGACGCCTCCGCGTGTTTCTCCACCGACACCGCCTCCAGTTCGCTCACCTCGCGCTCCGTCTCCATCACCAGCCGGGCCGTCTCCTGGTCGTACTCGGCGAGGGCCTCGGCGCTGGTCGGGTCGGGGTCCGCCGTCGGGCCGCCCTCGACCACCACCGGCTCGGCCACCGGGGTGAACGGCTGGTACGCCGGGTCGCCGGCCGCCAGCTCGTCCAGCTTATCCTCGGCCTGCGTGCGGTGGGCGTCGGTGAACCGTAGCGGCGGGCCGGACGGGTCGCCCCGCAGCTCGCGGTCCAGGTCGCCGAGCGTCGTCAGCTCGGCCCCGCCGGCGTGCAGCTGGTGGTTCACCACGCTGTTGCCGAAGTCGATGCCGGCCAGGGGCCGCTCCCGCCAGCCGCCCCACGCCTGCGGCGGGTCCGCGGTCGGTTCGGTCGTCGTCGCGTCGCTCATGGGCTCTCCACGGGTTGGGATTCGGAATAACTTTCCGCTCGTTCGTCCGCCGGTCAGCTCCGCGGGTGCCTGCCGATGCCGCGAGTCATGTCCCGCAGTTCGGCCGGCCACTGGTCGGGCGGCACCGCCTCGGCCGCCGTCTGCTCGGCCGCCTCCCGCTGCTCGACCTGCTCCTGCAACTTCCGCCGCCGGTTCACCACCTCGGCCACCGCCGCCGCCAGGTCGCACAGCAGGTCCGACGCGAACCGGTGGTTGGCCGCCAGCTCCGGCGAGGTGAGCCGGTTGAGCACCTGCCGCACCTCGACGGCGGTCAGCCGCTCCTTGACCATCCACACCTTCAGCCGCAGCACGAGCGGGATCGGCGTCGGGAGCAGGTGCCGGTTGAGCGCCCAGAAGAAGCCGACTGGCTTGCGGACGCTCGCCGGCAGGTCGTTCAGCGGGCTGAGCTTCTTCTCGCTCCCGTACGGCGTCAGGTCGCCGTCTTCGGGGATTGCCAGGTCACTCATTCCTCGATTCCTCCGAGGTAGCGGTGGTAGTCGTCCTCCTCGCGGTCGGCGGCCGACTTCGGGCGAGGCGGCGAGCGGGGGTTAGGTCCCGAAACGCTGGCGAAGTCGTCCGGGAACAGGCCGGTCCAGCCGCTGGCGACGGACTTCTCGATGCACGCGATCGCGTTGGCCTCGGTCAGCTTGCCGATTTGGCCGAGCTGCTTGGCGACCGAGGTCTCGGTGAGCGGTTGTTTCTTCTCCCGCCGGTGCTTGGCCCAGTCCGCCCACGCCGCGGCGAACGCCGGCGAGCGGTGGGGCAACTCGACCGCGAGCGGGTCGAACGGGGGCGGTTTCGCGGGGGTGTTCGCCCCGCCCGCCGCGGGGGGTAAGGGGGGGGTATCCCCCTTACTCTTCTCTCCTCTCCTTTTCTTTGGTGACGGTTTCGTTACGCCGCCGGCGTCACTTTCTGCGTCACGCTTTTTCCGCATCCTCTGGGCTGAAAGCACTCGGTTTTTGGCCCCTTTCGAGTTCCACCGATCGAAGGAAGGGAACTCAACGCCGCCAGAACGGGTGCGGAGCCAGCCTGCGGCGAGCATGGCGGCTGCGAAGCCAGTTGTGCCGGTGTGACGATCGATCCATGAATCGGTGACGTTGCGAGCGTAACCATCCTCCAGGTGCTTGTTGGCCCAACCCCACAGGCGGTGCAGCTTCCCGACGACCGCGTCCTCGGACAGCCCGGTGGCCGCGGCGATGGCGATGACGGCCGGATCGTCCGCCAGGTCGATCCGCATGGGAATCCAGTCGCCGGCCATGTCACACACCCCCGGCGAAGCGGTCGATGATCAGTTCCCGGCCTCGCATCCGTGAGTCTCGTGTGTGTCCGTTAGGTCCGCCTTCCGCTCCGCCTTCGCCTGCCGTGCCGCCCGGTTCACCTCCGACTGCCACCCCTGCACCGCCTTCAACTCGACCGCACACGCCGTGCAGACCCATCCGACGAACGACCGCACGCACCCGGCGTCCTCCCGCTCGCACCCGACGCACACCGGAGGGCGGACGGCGGCCATGTCACTTCCCCGTCGGGGCCGGCGTCTCGCACGCCTTCACGTACTGCTTGGCGTTGTTCCACCCCGACTCCAACTCCTTGCCCTTCAACGTCCCGAGCTTGTCCACGTCCACCCGCAGGAACTGGGCGACGGCGGCGATCAGCTCGCCCGCGTTGTGGTCGGGCGTCAGCCGGCCGAGCGAGGCGTCGAGCGACTTCACCCACTTGACCAGCTCGTCGCCGGTCTGCGGGGCCGGGCTGCCGCTGATCCGCTCCCACAGCTCGCGGACACTCTTCGGCGGTTCCTGCTTCGGTTTGGCGGGCTGCTCCTGCTGGGCAGGTTCGTGCTGCGGCCGCGTGAGCCCGGCCTCGAACGCCTTGATCGCGTCCACCGCGAACTGGATGGCCGGGCCGCTCCACCGGGTGATGTCGTCCCCGAACCCGGCCTTCACCCCGGCGTTCGCGACGTGGGAGAGCGTCGCACCCAGGCCGCACTTCTTCTCGCCGGCCAGCTTGGCGTCATACTCCCGCAACCGCTTGTGCAACTCCTCGCCGGTGGCCGGCAGTTTGGAGGTGGACGCGGGCTGCTTCGGCTGGGTCTGCTTCGCCTGCGGCTGGCCCTTCGGGATGGCCCAGGCCGGCAGTTGCGGGGTGCCGCTGAACTGCCGCTTCTGCGGGTCGTAGTCGCACCACACGGCCGGCAGGCGGTACAGGTAGCGGCCGATGCCGAACTTCACCGCAGCCCGTTTCAACGCGTCCGAGAACGCGGCCTTCAGGCGGTCGCCGCTGTCCGGCTGCTCGCTCGGCGAGCCGACGTCCGTCTTCGTGATCCACTCGCCCCCGATCTTCAGCCGCAGCCGGCACACGACCGAGCCGTCGGACACGATCTCGTAGTCGTCGGCCCAGTTCTCCACCCCGAGCACGTCGTCGAGCCGGTCCTGCACCACCCGGCAGTCGATGTACGCCATGGCCAGGGCCCGGTTCCCCTTCACGCTCTGCGGCTTGAACTTCACCTCGCCCACCTGGAAGGGGGCGGTGAGTGCGGCGTTGATCTCTTCCGGCGTCATGGTCGCTTCCCCCTGGTGTTGTGATCCGTCCCCCTCACCCCTGCAGCGCCGCCTCTTCCGCCGGCGTGTCCGCCTGTCGCGCCGCCATCCGCCGGTACAGCTCCATCCACTGTTCGCGGATGAGTGACGCGGCTTGCTCGACCGCGTCGTCGTCGCCCACCGCGGTGATGGGGATGGTCGGCCCCTCCGCCGGGTCGAACGGGTCGCGGGGGGCGAACAGCCGCAGGTCCCCGTCCAGCTCGTACCCCCGCTCGGTGTGCTCCAGGGTCATGAGCAGCACGCCCCGGCCGAGCGGGTCGAACTCGGCCACCCGCCGGCGGTCGGCGATCGCCCGGTGCTGCCGCTGCCGGGCCGCCTGCTCCTCGGCCGTCCACTGGGTCACGAACATAAGTCAGGCTCCTTGCGGGGTCACGGCCTTGAACAGACGCCGACGACCCACGACGCGACTGGTCGCAAACCCCTTCTGCTCCAGCAGGGCGAGGCGGTTGTTCATCGCCGTCGGCTGCACCCCCATCCACCGCCCGAGTTCGGCCCCGCTCATCTCGTCTTCCGAAGCCGCGAGGGCGTCCCACGTGGCCTGATACTCGCGGGCCAGTGGCATCCGCCCGACGCCGCGGCAGTAGGGGCAGCGTTCGGTGTGCTTCATCTCACGCCCCTTGCAGCACGCGGACGGGCAGCTTGCCGGCCGCGATCAGGTGTTCGATCGCGTCACGGTGTTTGCAGCTCGGCGAGCGGTTCTTCCCCTTCCACCCGGCGTCACACCCGCACTTCCGCACCGCCCCGAGGACGACCACATACGGCTGCTCGGGGGCGTCGTGCTCGGTCACTACCCCGACCACCTGGAACCGCCGGGTGCCGAACTGCTCCGCCCCGACCTCTTCGATCCCGTAGGCGTCCATCTCCACCCTGAACGACTTCGCGTGAATGATGGTGACGGTGAGCAGCCCGTCGCCCTGGAACGTCGGCGAGGTGTACCAGACGCACGAGCGGCGGCGGTACGTGGCGGTCGGCGGCAGCTCGAAGCGGAACGCACGCATCAGAGCCCCCCGTTCAGGCGGATGAACCGGCCGGACCAGTAGACACCCTTCTCGGTCACCTTCAGCTCGTCGTGCCCGGCCGCGTCGCTGACCCACCCCAGGCGGACCAGCTCGTCCACGCACGCCAGGTCGAGCGGGTACTTGAGCATCCGCTCCGGGTCCACCACGAACACCGCCCCCGTCTCTGGGTCGATCGCCCCGTGCGAGTGCGTGGCCAGCCCGAACAGGGCGAGCCACACGTTCACGTCGCGGGGGCCGGTCGGCGGGAGTTTGAAGGCGGTCGCGGGCATCAGGCGGCCTCCCTGATGTTGGTGAGCCCCCGCCGCTTCGGCAGCCGCGACACGCGACCGACCGGCCCGCCGCCCGTGCTGTCGCCGTCGTCCGCCGCGGTGGCGTCGTCGTCCGGGCTGTGGGCGGACCGCACGAACTCCACGGTGTACGCCGGGAGCAGCGTCTTCACCCCGTTCCGGTCCCACGCCTTGACGGTCCCGTCCACCACGCTGGCCACCTCGAACTCCCACCCGGCCTCCATCGACCGCACCCCCTTGACGGTGTCGGCCGGCAGGTTCTGCTTCAGCCGCACCACGTCGCCCTTCGTCAACTCTCGCATCACTTGTTCCCCTTGTTGCGATCACGGACCAGCCACACGGCGGCGTCCCACACGATCAGCACCAGCGCGAACAGGGCGACGACGGCCATGCCGGCGAACAGGTCGAGGGCCGGCGAGCCCGTCGAAAGCGAGATCTTCACGCCGCCTCCTTCAGCTCGACCCCGAGGGCAGCACACAGGCGGCGGACGTGGCCGCGTGTGGGCACCTCGCACACGTAGTTCTGGCTGCCGTCGAACCCGTCCGCGTCGGTCAGGTAGAAGCCCCACCCGTCGCCGGTGTTCATCACACCACGTGACGACGGGTACTCGGGGTCGGCGGCGGGAGCGAACATGGCCTCGGCCTGACCCCCGTGGTGGTCACGGACGAACCACAGGTCCGGGTCGTCGGTGAACCCCACCGCCTTCAGCCACTCCGCCGTCACCGGCTCGGCGTCGTCGGCCTCGTGGTCCAACTGCCACGCGGTGGCCACCGCGAAGGCGTCGTCCTCGAACGGCGTCAGATCGCGGCCGCTGTTGGGCACCGCCACGACGTGCTCGACCACGGCCCGGGCCGCCTCGTGGATTTCCAGTTCCGTCAGATCCTCACTCATCCGGCCACCTTCCCCCCGGCCGCCAGGTGGGCCAGGTCGTGCAGCAGGTTGAGCAGGTACAGCTTCGCCGGGCCGGCAGCCTCCTCCGGCACGGTGATCGCCACCAGCGGCGTCATCTCCCCGCCGCCCGTGCGGAACACCTTCACCGCCGCCGCCCGGCCCGGCCGCACCTTGAGCGTCACGAAGCAGTCGTTCAGGTCGGCCGGCTCCAGGGCCGACACCGCCCGCACGGCGTCCCCTGCCGGGGTGTCCAGCCGCCACGCCCCGCCGCTCGGCTCATCCGCCATGTCCGCCCTCCGTGTGTGTCGCCGCCGGCTCGCCCCGGCAGTGGCCGAACTGGTGCCGCACCCGCTCGCAGTCCGGCACCTTCCCGTTCCGCACCCAGGCGTGCATCGCCTCGGGCGTCACCCACCGCTCGCGGCCGCAGAACGGGCACCGCACCGCCACCTTCGACTTGCCCACCCGCCGCAGCACCGTCACCCCGCACCGGGCGGCCACCGCCAGCCCCGGCAGGTAGTCACGCGGCACCATCGGCCACCCCCGGCGTCGGGCCCGGCTGCCGGCACTCGGTCCCCCGGTTGAACTTCTTCACCGCCTCGCAGCTCGGCACCCGCCCCTTCTTCGCCCAGTGCGGCAGCAGGTTGGGGTGGATCGTCCGCACGCCGGGGCAGAACGGGCAGCGGATCACCACCCGCAACTGGGTGATGTCGGTGACGGTCAGGCCGAGGCGGTCCGCGGCCTTCTGGTGCGACGGGCTGAGTCGCGGCGTCAAGCTCGGGTTCCGGGCGGTGGGGAACACGCTGTCGCTCCTGTGTTGAGTTGGCCCGGCCGGCGTCCGTGCCGCGTGTCCGCGTGGGCGTGATCCGATGGCCGGCGGCCTCCGTGCCTGCCGGGCGGTGTCATGTCCTTTGCGAAACCGGGTCAGGGCCGATCCGCGAATCGAACGCGGAATGGGGTGCTGTTCCGCACCACCCCACGCACCAGCTCGACTTCAGCCACTTTTCCACTCCGGCAGTGGCCGCCGGCCGAAACCCGCTCCCCGCCGCTCAGAGGGACGGCGGTTCGCGGGCGTGGCTCACGCGGCCGTCTGGGGCGTCCTGGCCCGCTCGGTCGCCAGCGTGTAGGGCATCCACCGGCAGTGGCGTTCGGACGGCGCATCGTCGCCGGGCTGTTGCAGGGCGATCGAGGTGCGCGAGAAGTGTTTGCCGTTCGCGTCGAACACCGCGAGGTTCACCAGTCGGTTGCTGTGGACCGCGGTCACGATCGCCGCCAGCGGCTGGTCGGGGGTCACCGCCATGTCGAAGTCGTCCACCCCGGCGGGGATGTAATGGACGTGTCTGCCAGGTTCCGGCTTGATCACCATCTCGACTCCTTGCGTGAGTGAGGAACTCCCCCTGATCCGCCGCGCCGGGAGAACCCGCGTAGGCTGCCGGCCGCTGTGGTTGGGCGGCCGACAGGCGGACGGTCACGTCACCGGCACAGACCGCCGGGACACGTCTGGTACACGAGCGGCGTCTGCACCGCCTGCCCGGCCGTCGTCAGCACCCCGCCCACCGCCTGCCGCACCGGGCCGACCTGGGGGTACGCCTGAGCGGCCGGCCGGCACGACCCGCACCCGCCGCCGCGGATCCGCTGGATGGCGTTGCGGATCGGGCCGGCGTCCGAACTGCCGGCCAGGACCGCCACCGCCGCCAGGGCCAAGAGGACTCGCTTCATCACGCTCTCCGTAGCCGTGGCTCCCGCCGTGGTCGCCACGATCGCACCGGCCGGGAATCGAACCCGGTTCTGCGGGGGTGCTGCTCCCCCGCCGCCTTGCCGTCAGGCTCCCAGTGCATTCCCCTCATCCACCCGCCGGGAGGGGTGACCGGCCGAAACCCGCCTTCCGCACCAGCGGACGGGCGTGGACCACTAGGCCGCGTCGTCGATCTCCGACAGTCGCACCGACTCCTTCGCCCGCAGCCGCTCCACCACCGCCTCGCCGTCGTCGGTGAGCAAGTAGCGGTTGTGCTCGTCGGTGCAGACCAGCCCCTGCTTCAGCATCTCCCGCTCGCAACGCGCCTTCTCGGCGTCGGTCAGTTCGGGCGGGCGGACGCTGAAGTAGACCGGCTGGTGTTTGGCCAGCCACAGCAGGTAGGTGCAGGCGTTGCCGCGGGGGTCGCTCGATTTGACGCAGTCGGCGGAGTGCGGGCCGCCGTTCACCGAGACGGCAGCGGCGGAGGGCTGGGCGGGCGGCGGGCGGTCGAACTCGTCGTTCAGCTTGATGATCCGGTCGGACAGGTTCACCGCCTTGGCCGCGATCTCGACGTGCTGGGCGCTGGCCATCAGGGCCGTCAGCCCGCCGAAGTGGTGGGCGGCGATGTGGATCGCCCCGTACAGCCGCCACTGCGAGCGGGTGAGGGCGGCGAACTGCGGGGTCAGGAACAGCGGCTCGGAGGGGATGCTGAGGGACGGGCCGCCCGCCTTCGCCCGTGCCAACGAGTCCCGCGTGGCGGCGTCGCCCAGCAGTTCGGACCGGAGCCGCTCGAACAGGTCCTTCAGTCTGGCGTCCGCGGTCGGCGTGCTGTCGTCCCAGGCGTCTTGCAGGTCCACCAGCAGGCATCTGAGGTCCGCGGTCATGGGCGTGATCCGTGGGGTGGTGTCGGTCACTTGGCGGCGAGCAACTTCCGGGCACGGGCGACGGCGGCCTCGGCCCGCTTCCGCCGCTCCGCCTCCGTCTCCCCGCCCTCGCTCGTGCGGGCCGCCCGCTCGACCTCCCGCACCCCGGCCAGGCGGAGCACCTCGTGCCCCCACAGCCGCACCGGGCTGTTCCGGTGGGCCTTCGGCAACAGGCCCGCGGGCAGGGCGTGAGCCTGGACCGTGTCCGGGTGCTGGCCGAGCAGACGGGCGGCCACCGCCAGGCGGTACACGCCGTGGTCCCGCACGTCGGCCAGGGTTTCCGGGGCGGCGGTGTCGGTCGCGGCGGGCATGGGCGCGGCCCGTGGGGTCATTTGGAGTAGGCCAGTTGCGATCAGCCACGACCGGTCACGATCCGCAACGCGTCGCGGAACCGAAACACCTCGCCTTCGTCGAGCAGGATCGGCTTCCCCGGACCCAGCCCGAGCGGACGGGTGGCCGACAGCTTCCCGTCGGCGACGTACCGGAGCACGGTCTCGTACCCGCACCCCAGCACTTCGGCAGCTTCCTTGGGGCCAATGAACTTCTGAGCAGAGACCGCTTTTGGCATGATTCGATCCATCCGGACAGGACTCGATGCCGGGCAAACCGATCACCGTGGCATCCAGTTATCGAGTTATCCGGGCACCAACATATCAGTATTCTCTCGGAAGTTCCTTGTCAACTCGAAATCCGGATATCACAATGGCGAATGCTGGAAGTGTCGGAAGTGTCCGAATACCTTCACCCGTGATCCCGAAGCCGAACACGTTCGGCGGGAAGGAGATGCAGCCGTGGTTGCTGTGCTCGACTTGGCAGGTATCTCGATGACGGAAAATCTGGATTCCAAGAAGCGAGAGACGAGCGGGTACAAGCTCTACCGCGACACGATGGAACGGCTGGTCGAGATCGCCGCCTTCAAAAAGACGACGGTTGCTGATTTGTGCGATGAGGTACTCAGCACCCTCGCAGACGCCGAGTACCTCAACATGCTCAACGCGAAGTTGGAGGCGGAGAAGAAGCGAAAACAGCAAATGGCGGAGGCTCAGAAGGAGAAGAAGTCGAAAAAGACGTGACCTGTCCGCTCGGCGTGATCGCCGTCCGGGCCAGAGCTTTGCCGTCCTCTCCCATCACCACCATGATTGCCCACTGCCAGCCGGCCGGGGGCAGCATTGCTCGCATCCCGGCCGCCAACTCAATATCCATATCGATCCCTCCCAGGTGGTGATCGGGCACGTTCATGCGGCAACCTGCTCCGCCTGGGGCTGCCCCTCCCCGTGCTTCGCCTTTCCCTTCGCCACCGACGCGGCCACCAGCTCCTCGACCAGCCGGGCCGCCTCCTCCGGCTTCCGCACGGTGAACGAGCCCATGTCCTCCCCGTCGTCGCCGTCGATCCGCCCGAACTGGATCACCACCTCGCCCCCCTTCCGCTTCATCGACACGTTCGCCCGGTTCGGCCCGCTCCCGTCCGGCAACTCCAGCTTCACCTCGAAGTTCGTCGTCGGCCCGTCCAGCCGCCCGCCGATCGCCCGCACCCACTCCCGCCCGCCCATCGCGTCGAACAGTCCCATACCCCACCCCCTGGATGTGAACATATCTCACCTAGTGAACCTCCGACCACCAACTCTAAGGTGCGTTCCGGAAAACTCAAGTGGGTGCGTCCAGAAGTGAAAGGGCGTGAAAGCGTGCGGGTCAGTCGAACAGGTCGGGGGTGAACGTGCCGCGGGGAAGTGGCGGAGGGGCGGGAGGCGTCCACCCCGGCAGGCGGTACCCCCGCTTGTCGCCGGGGTTCACCAGCACGCCCGCCCGCGTCATCTCGGCGAGCGCCTTGGTGAGGACGCTCCGCCCGTGCGGGGTGCGAACCACTTCCAGGGCGGTGGCGAGCTGGTCGAGCTTCAGCGGGGTCGGTGAGGCGGACAGCACGGCCAGCACGTCCCGCTTGCACTCGGCCCAGCGGTCGGCGGCGGGCGGCGGAGATGCGACGAGCGGGGCGAGCGGGGCGATCCGGCCGTCGGCGTCGGCCACGGTGACGATCACCAGCCGGCCGTTCACCAGCAGCGCCCACCGGCGGGCGGTGGTGGCGGCGACGGCGACGGCCAGGCGAGTCACCTCGTCCGGCGGGGGCGGGAGCGACGACATGCGGCACCCGTGGGCGGGTGGCGTCCGTGCGGCGGGTGTGGACTCCGTGTGGGGTTACTGTACAAGTGTGGGGATGGGCAACGGAATGAAATCCGCCAACTTCCCCCGCCCGGCCGGCGGCCGGCTACCCCACCGCCCGGGCCGCCTCCGCCGCCTTCTTCAGGGCGAGCGTCAGGTAGTGCCGCTGCGTGACCCCCTTCGGGCCGTGCCCCAGGTAGGCCGCCGCGTGCTCCAGGCCGAACCGCTCCTGCACCCGGTCGGCCACCGTCTGGCGGAGCTGCCGCGGGGCGTAGTGCGGCAGGCCGAGGCCGCGGCAGGCGTCCCGCACCGCACCCCGGTAGGCGCACGCCGCGTCCTTGACGCCGGCGACGGCGAGCAGCCGGTCGGCCGCCCCCCTCCCCCGCAGGAGCGGGGCGAGGATTCTCTGCGCCCGCGGGCCGAACACCAGCACCCGCTCGCCCCCCTGCCCCGCCGTCTTGTGCGCGTCGCCCAGGTCGGCCGCCCACACCCGCTCCCGCGTCAGGTGCAGCGCCGCCCCGCCGGCCGTCCGCAGCACCCCGGACCGCCGCACCATCCCGGCGGTGAGGGCGAGCAGCTCGGTCACCCGCGCGCCGGTGACCGCGTGTAGGCGGTGGAGGGCGGCCAGCACCGGGCGTTTCGGGGCCAGCCGCCCCGCCACCTTCTCCGCGTGCCGCGGGTCGATCGGCCGCCGCCGCACCATCGCCCGCCCCGGGGTCGCCCGCCGGGCGACGGCCGCCCACAGGCGGGCCGCGTGCCCGACCGGCACCCGCCCGCTCTCCTCCCCCCACTGGTAGGCCATGAGCACCGGCCGGGTGTACGCCTTGATCGTGTTCCGCGACATCCCCCCGGCGTCGGCCAGCCCCTTCCGCCAGGCCACCAGGTCGGCCGGGCCGAACCCGCCGGCGGGGGCGGACTGGTGGGGGCCGAGCAGCTCGAGCGCCCGCCCGGCCCGGAAACGGGCGTTCGGGGTGGCCGGCCCGTCGCCGGACGCCATCCAGTCGGCCACCAGCTCGGCCAGCAGGCACTCGTCCTTCGGGCGGGTGGCGCTGCCCGGGTCGGCCAGCCAGCGGGCGGTCAGGCGTGCGTGCGTGGCCTTCGCCGCCGGGGCGGCCTCCCCCCGCCCGACGTCCCACCGCCCGCACGTCCACCAGCGGCCGGCGTAGTAGGTGCGGGCCTCGGCCGTGCCCGGCTTGCGGACCAGGTTCGGCGGCCAGTTCGGCTTGCGGCCCATCGGCGGCTCCGTAAACGGGGAATGCGGGGTTTCCCCCGCAAATCCAGCCTACGAAACCGGGCCGATCGCCTGCGATCTCAGTAGTTTTCGGCGTCGCCCATTTCCCGACATGGTATCAACCCAACGAAAAGAGCGGCCGGGTTTCTCCCGGCCGCTCGTCGGCTCTCACGCCTCCTACTGCGGGCGAATCGGCGGTGGCGGTGGCAGCTTCGGCGCGTCCCCAAGACCCACGGGCGGAACGACGGTCGGCGAGGGCACGAACGCCGGCGGGGCGGGGGCGGCGGGCAGCGGCTCGTTCGGACCGACACCGGGCTGCGGGGGGGCGACCGGCGGGAGCGGGCCCGACGGGGCGACCGGAGCCGGCATCGCCGGGGACGGCAGCGGACCACTATCGATGGGCGGCATCAGAGGGCGAATGGTGGACGGCGGCGTCGGCGGTTCCGGGTCTTTGAACGTCACCGGACGAACGGGTGGCTCGCTCGTCGGCGGGTCGAGTTTCGGTGGGCCGAACGGGCCGGGTTCGGCATGCCCGAGCGGCGGGGCAGGCGGGGCGGGTGGCGCCGGGGTTGCGGCACGGTGGGCCAGTGCCGTGCGGCCCTGGTCGGGCATCTGCTCGCCGTAGCTCACCCCTTCCCGGGTTGGCGCGCTGACGGCCGGTGGCAGGCCCACCTGCGGCGGCGGCAGCCGGCTGGCGAAGTTGCCGGTGCTGCTGCCCGTGCCGGGGCCGGGGGTGGTGCGGTTGAATGAGTTGTCCTTCGAAAGCCCCGTCCCGCCGGTGGCCGTCGGGTCGAACGCCGGCACCTTCGCCGACTTGGGCGAGGGGGTGTCGGCCGACGCGGTCAGCCGGGTGCGGGCGTCCGACCCTAGCACCAGCGGTTCCTTCTGCGGCTCGGTGTTCAGGCAGCCGACCGAGGCCAGACTGCCGACGAGAACGGCGATCGCCGCCGGGCGCGAGGGACCCATGACCGCTCCGTGCGAGTGCCGTCGCCACATCCTGCGGCGACGAGTGCGGCGGGCAAATACCGGCGGCCGACGGGGGTGTCAACGCGGAGTGGCCGACCGCCGAGTGAGTCTCAGTCCCACCACTTCCTCCCACACGCACGCCCGCCCCTCAGTCCTTCAGTTCCTTCCCCTTCCAGGCCCGCGCTTTCCACCCGTAATCGACGAACCGGTAGTCGAACGTCCCGTCGGGGTAGAGGTCGATCGCCCCGTACAGCGGCGGGAAGCCGTACTCCGCCCCGCCCCACCACGCCCCGCATGCCGCCCCGCCGCACACGTACCACACCCCGCGGTACTCCACCCGGTCGCACGTGTGCATGTGCCCGCTCAGGCACAGTTTCACGTTCGGATGGCGGCGGAACAACTCGCTGATTTCCCAGCAGTCCGCGTGCTGCCACACCTTCGGGATCAGCACACCGTCGGGCTTCTTTTGCCCGTCACCGTACACGCTGCTCGTCACGCTCAGGATGGGCAGGTGGCTGAACACGCACACCGGCGTGGTCGCCTTCACCTTTTTCAGGTCGGCCTTCAGCCACTTGAAGTGGTCGGCCGTCAGCTCGCCGTACTTCGGCCAGTTGCCCACGCTGTTCAGGGCGATGAAGTGCCACCCGCCGGCGTCGAAGCTGTACTGTTCCGCCGGCATGCCCAGCACTTCGGTCATCAGGGCGAAGCCCTTCTTCTTCTCGGGGACATCGTCTGTCGGTTCGACCCCGTCCCACACGTCGTGGTTGCCCAGGCACGAGTGAATTGGCACCTTCACCCCCTCCACCGCCGCCTTCCACAAGGCGATCTGCTCCGCCGCTCGCTTGCCCGGCACCTTGCCGTCAACCGCCATCACGCTGTCGCCGCTGTTCAGGATCAGGTCGGGCGACCACTCCTTCTGCCCGAACATGTGGTCGAACATGGCCGCCACGCCCTTCGGCGAATCCGACTTGTCGGTGATGTGAACGTCGGTGATGTGAGCCACGCGGAGGGACGCCTTCCGCTTCTCGTCCGCCCCGCGGGTGGTCGACACGGCACCGAAAGCGACCGCACCCGCGGCGAACAGTTGGCGGCGGTTCATCGAGCGCCTCCTGTGGAAAAAGAGCGGCGCCGGCTTCCCAGCCGGCGCCGTGTACGTTGTAGCCGGCCTCTGTGAGGCCGGTCCGACCAGCCTCACAGAGGCCGGCTACAGCACTACCAACCGCCGCGGTTTGTCCTTCTCCACCTGACGGGCGTTCGGGCTGGTGTCGCTGGTCGGGGGGTTGTCCCCGCCGCACCCGGCCAGCACCACAACCGCCACCGCCGACATCAGGAACAAGGCCGCCATCAGAAGCCGACGCATGGGCAGTCTCCGTGGGCGGGTGATGTTACCAGTCGTTCCCGAGCACTTCCCCGCCGTTCGGGGTCATGGCCGACCACCACGTCGCCCCACTCACGCCAGGAGCCACCGTCCGCACGCTGCCGTCGCCCAACCCGACCAGAATGCCGCCCGACCCCATCTGGCTCGCCAGGCGGAAGTCGCAAGTGGCCGCCGCCCCCGCCCACGTCGGGTTGGTTTGGAACTTGGTGGCCGCCCCGGTGAGGTACCCGGTGCTGCTCGCGCCGTTCAGCCAGTAGTTGATGACCGGCATCCACTCGTACCAACTGCTGGCGTTGGCGTAGGGGGCGATGTTGTAGAAGGTGCCGCCGGTGTAGCTCGGGCGGTACGGGTTCGGGATCCGCTCGCACACGGCCGTGCGGGTGGTGTAGAAGACGGTGTTCGAGGTGCCGTCGGTAATGGCCAGGATGTTCTTCTTGGTGTCCAGGTTCATCGAGTTGCCGATGATCCCGCCCATCGCCACATAGTTCGACACGTACCCGGTCACGGCGTACACGCCCCACCCGCTGTCGTTGTACGCCCCGTTGTGCTGCGACGGGTCGGTCGGGTTGATGAAGATCTTCGGCGGGGACTGGTTGTAGGTGATGGCGTAGTAGTGCCCGCTCCCGCCGCCGGTGTTGTCCACCACCCGCTTCAGGTTGTCCTGTTCGACGTAGGGCAGGATGTGAACGAGCCACGACCCGTCCTTGTACCCCTTGCTCGGGCCGTACTCGACGAACGACGGCGGCATGTGCCCGACGGCGTCGTTGTACCCGTGGGTGGCCAGCCCGATCTGCTTCAGGTTGTTCATGCTCTGCATGCGGGCGGCGGCCTCCCGCACCTTCTGCACGGCGGGCAGCAGCAGTCCGATGAGGATGGCGATGATGGCGATCACCACCAGCAGCTCGATCAACGTGAACCCGGTGCGACGATGTCGCATGACGGAAACCTCGGCGTGGACGGGAGGGACGCGGACATGATGGGAACCGGCGAAGTTAATCGTGTGTCGAGCAAGTGAAAGTGGCGCGAAGCTCGGCGGGGCTGTGACGCACATCCCGCCCGACTCCCCGACCCGGCTATACTTCAACTGTGGCCGACTCACGTCCGAACGGGTCTCTCGTCGTGCTGCCGATCAGCCACCCGGACGCAACCGCGTTCGCCGCCCGGTTCCTCGCCGACCCGGCCGACCGGCTCGGCCGGCTGGTGTTCGCCGACTGGCTGGAGGAACGGGGGGACGATTCGAGTCTGGCGTGGGCGGACTACATCCGCACGCAAGCGGAGCTGGAAACTTTGCGGTGGAACGACCCGCGGGGTGTTGAATTAACCCGATCGGCTGTCGCCACCGCCCAGCGGGTGAGGGCAACGCTGACCTTCGAGTTCAAGGGGATTGAACGGCTGAAGGCTCTGCCGAAACTGCTCCCACCGCACCGCTGTTTCCCCAACTGGTGGGACGGTTGGGATGATCCCAGCGGGCGGGAGGTGGTCCCACGGTCGTTGGCCGAAGAACACGGACTGCTCCCTCTTTACGCGGTCGGGAAAACCGTCTATCTCGCTGGGGCGAGGGCTGCAGACCAACGCCTTCAGGACTTGTTAACCCGCGTGCTGAACGCGAACGTCTGTCTGTTCGGGTACAAACCGACCGTCACCCCGGGTGACATCGAGTGGGTCTACACCTGCACCGGGCCGATGCCGACGCCGGTGGCCGCTCGCTGGACCTCGGCAGCGGTCCAACCGGACGAAGGCCCGACGCCGTTGAACGCGCTGTTGGATGAGATGCTCTCTGCTGGCATCTCCGAAGTGTCTTTCGACCGAGACCGTGACGGCGTTCGAGTCAGCTATCTCACCGCTTGGGGGTGGCGGGAGCGCGATCCGATGACGGAAGAGCAACTGCTGCAACAGTTGGGCTGCATCCGTGGAAAACTCGAAGGGTCTGACCTCCCGGCTTTTCCACACCGGCTTGAATTCTGGCACGATTGGTGCGGCAGATCGATTCTTGCTCGTGGTGGGCTGTGCCGCATCGGCTTTGGGACTCGACTCTGGTTTTCACTGCTTGTAACTGGTCGTCTCGTCACCCGAGGTCCCGGTTGAATGGTTCTTCACCCCGATGCCAAGGCGTTCATCACCCGCATCCTGGCGGACCCGTCCGACACCATCATCCGAATCGTGTTCGCCGACTGGCTGCACGAGCAGGGGGGCAACGGGAACGAGAACTGGGCACGGTACATCCGCCTCCGCGCAGACGCCGCCAACGCGTTCGGCACCGAACGGGAACTGCTTCGGGAAGAAGCTGAACAACTCGCCCCGTACCTGAAAGCCCGCCTGACTGTGCCGGCCGCCAAGCTCGCCCCCTTGTTCACCAGCTTCCTCGACCTGCTCCCGGCCGACCGCTACATCGTCACCCTCGGCGGGTTCGACTTCCCGCCCGAGCCGAATAGTGTCCTCGGCAGCACCAACTCTCGCGCCGCGCGTTCACTCGTGCTCGCCGAGAACGACGGGTTCTACGCCGTGGTGACGGACATGCCGATTCCGGGATTGGCCCGCGTCCTCGGGCAGCGGCTGAACGGGCGGGTGGTGCTGTTCCCGGCGTTCACCAACGAGGTCTGCGAAGCACTCGATCGCACCTTCCCCCCACTTCCGGCGGTGAGCGAACCGACCCCGTCGCCCGACGACCTGAACCGCAAGCTGGCGAAGGCGACCGCCCAGCGGCTGGTGTCGGAGGCCCGCGACGACCACGCCACGCAAATTGAAATCGTGGCCCAGCCGTCCGGGTTCGAGGTGCGGTTCCTGATCGGCGGAAGGCCGCGACGGAAGGAGACGATCGAACCGGCGGTGGGTGAACTGGTGGTGAAGGAGTTCTTCGCCACGGATGTGTACACCCGCCTGCACGTCCGCGCCCGCCCGCGGAACACATCGTTTGGTAAGGGCGCGGAAGTGGACATGTGATCGTGTTTTGGCCGGATTCTCCCGGCTGTTCCCATTCACCTTTTCCGGCGTGCCTTGCCAACTGAGGTCGCACCCCGCCCCGATTTCGGGGTACAGGCACGATTCACGCCCGGATGCGCGAACCCGCCGGCAAGCGGGGTCGTCCTCAGAAATCAACATCGCCGCCCGCCAGGAGGTGCCAAGTGCAAGGCCCCGTCGTTGACCAACCCGCCGAACCGGATGCCAGTTCACCCACCACTGAGTGTTCCGCGATTGCCCCCGCGAGCAAGAGTGTGCCCGGCGGCAGCCGGGAGTTGCTCACCCTCGCCCTGCCGCTGATCGTCAGCCAGAGCTTCATGACGGTGCAGGTGTTCATCGACAGCCTGCTGCTCAGTTGGCACGACGCCCGCGAGATGGCCGCCACCCTGCCGGCCATGCTTTGGTTTTGGCAGTTGTTCGGCCTGTTGCAGGTGACCGCCGGGTACGTGTCCACGTTCGTCGCCCAGTACACCGGGGCGAACCGCCCGCACCGGGTCGGCCCGGCAGTGTGGCAGGGCATCTGGTTCGCCGTCGTCGCCGGGCTGCTGTTTCTTCTCATGGTGCCGCTCGCCCCGTACCTCATTAAGCTCGGCGGGCACACCCTGGAGTTGCAACAGTTCGAGACGACGTACCTGAGGTGCCTGAGTTTCGCCGCCCTGCCCATGCTGGTGATGGCGGCGGTGAACGGGTTCTTCTCCGGCCGCGGGCAGACGTGGACCATCCTGCTCATCGAAGGGGCGGGCACGGCGGTGAACGTGTCGCTCGCGCTGGTGTTCGTGTTCGGCGAGGCGGGCGTACCCAAACTCGGCCTGCCGGGGATACCGGGCATTCCTGATGGGGGCATCGCCGCCGCCGGTTGGTGTACTGTCGCCGGGTCGTGGGTGTCGGCGGCGGTGGCGGTCGGGCTGTTCGTGCGGAAGAAGTATCGCATCGAGTTCGCCAGCCTCAGCGGGTGGCGGTTCGACAAGCCGCTCTTCAAACGGCTGGTGCGGTTCGGCGGACCCGCCGGCATGCAGGTGTTCCAGGACGTGATGGTGTTCAACATCTTCGTGCTGGCGGTCGGGGCACTGGGGAACGCGGCGGCCGGGGCGACCAGCCTGGCCATCCGCCTGAACATGGTGGCCTTCCTGCCCATGATGGGGATGGCTCAGGCGGTGTGCATCCTGGTCGGCCAACGGCTCGGAGCGAACCGCCCGGAGATCGCCGAGAAGACGACGTTCACCGGCATGAAGTGGATGTTCGGGTACATCCTGCTGGTGGCGTGCGTCTACCTGTTCCTGCCTTACACGCTGGTGGCGGTGTTCGAGGGGGACCGGGAGATCGACAACTTCCGGGAGGTGGCGGCGCTGGTGCCGTCGCTGCTGGTGTGCGTCGCCCTGTACTCGCTCGCCGAGGCGCCGATGATGGCTTTCGCCTTCTCCCTCCGCGGGGCCGGCGACACCCGGTTCGTGTCGCTCGTCACCTTCGCGCTCGGCTGGCCGCTCATGGTGTTCCCGACGGTGGGGGTGCTGCTCCTGTACCTGTACGGGTCCTGGCCGTGGGGTCTCGACACCGCGCTGTACACGGCATGGGGGTCGGCTACCGCGTACATCTTCGTGATGGCCGTCTGCTTCTGGCTGCGGCACCGCACCGGCAAGTGGAAGACGATGCGGGTGATCGAGCCGACGCCCGTCGATGGAGAGGACGCCGAGCCGAAGCCGCTGGCGGCATAGGATACCCGCATGTTCGAGTTCTTCGACCACACCGCCGACCTCGGGCTGCGGGTGACGGCACCCGACCTGAACAGCCTCTTCACCGAGGCGGCGGTCGGCCTGTTCTCGATGATGACCGACGACCTTTCCGCCGTTCGCCCGAACCTCGCGGTGCCGTTCACCGTCACTGGAACCGACCGCGAGTACCTGCTCTTCGACTGGCTGAGGGAGTTGCTCCTGTACGCCGACGAACACAGGGTCCTCTTCAGCCGGTTCGACGTGTCGGTCACTGACAGTGGACTGTCAGCAACCGCCCACGGCGAACCCCTCGACCCCGCCCGCCACGAGTTGGCACGGGAAGTGAAGGCGATCACCTACCACGAGTTGAAGGTGGAGCAGACCCCCGCCGGCTGGCTGGCGGAGGTCATCGTGGACATCTAAGGACACCGCCGATGAAGGCTGCATTTGCTGGCCCGATCGAGAAAGTCGATGACTGCTGCTGGCGGATCCCGAAGGGGTACCGACCGGACATGCGGGTGGACGGCCTCATCTTCGCCAACGACAAGCTGATGGAGAGCATCCGGGCCGACCAGGCGCCGGAGCAGGTGGCGAACGTGGCCACCCTGCCCGGCATCCAGGGGGCCAGCCTGGCCATGCCGGACATCCACTGGGGGTACGGGTTCTGCATCGGCGGGGTGTGCGCCACCGATCCGGCCGATGGCGGCATCATCTCGCCCGGCGGTGTTGGGTACGACATCAACTGCGGGGTGCGGCTGTGCAAGACGAACCTGTTCCTTGATGACGTGAAGCCGCACCTGCGGGAGCTGGTGAAGGAACTGTTCCACACTGTGCCCGCGGGGGTGGGGCGGACGGGCAAGTACAAGTTCAGCGAGAAGGAGACCCGCGAGCTGATGGGCCGCGGGGCGAGCTACGCCGTCGGGCGGGACCTCGGCGTGCCGCGTGACCTCGGGCACATCGAGGCGAACGGCCGCATCGAGGACGGCGACCCGGACGAGGTGAGCACGCACGCGGTGAAGCGGGGGAGCGAGCAGTGCGGCACGCTCGGCAGCGGCAACCACTTCATGGAAGTGCAGGTGGTCGATCAGATCGCCGACGCGGACGTGGCGGCGGCGTTCGGCCTGGAGCTGAACCAGGTGTGCGTGATGATCCACAGCGGCAGCCGCGGGCTGGGCTACCAGGTGTGCGACGACGCCCTGGCCAGCTTCCGCAACGCCCCGGCCAAGTACGGCATCACCCTGCCGGATCGCCAGTTGGCCTGTGCGCCGGTGGATTCGGCGGAGGGGAAGAAGTACATCGCCGCGATGCGGGCCGCCGCCAACTTCGGCTTCTGCAACCGCCAACTGCTGATGCAGCAGGCCCGGGAGGTGTTCGCCGTCGTGTTCGGTCGGCACTGGGAAGACCTGGGCATGGAGCTGCTGTACGACGTGGCGCACAACATCGCCAAGCTCGAAGAGCACACGGTGAACGGGAAGAAAAAGAAGGTGTGGGTTCACCGCAAGGGGGCGACGCGGGCGTTCCCGGCCGGGCACCCGGAACTGCCGCCGGCGTTCATCAAGACGGGTCAGCCGGTCATCATCC
>CAYMHO010000073.1:0-4428 GCA_964390195.1 uncultured Fimbriiglobus sp.
CCGCCCCGGCGCGCGCGGGGCGTGTCCCCCCCCCCCCCCCCGCCCCCCCCCCCCCCGCTCGGCTCGCCTGGTTCTGTTCACCGCACCACGTTCGGCGCCGTCAGCTTCCCCGGCAGCGTCACCGGCAGGTCTTCCAGCTCGCCCGCCGACACCGTCCGCACCGCCACCGCGTACACCTTCTTCCCGTAGAACCCGGGCAGCCGGTCGCCATCCCAAGACGACACCGCCCGGCGGAACAGCACGTCGAACGCCGCCGACGGGTTCCGGCCCCCCCACGGCGACGGCTCCGGCCACGGCCGCACCGTCACCAGTTGCCACCCTCCCTTGCTCTGAAGGACGAACTGACTCGCCGACACCCACGCCACCAGCCGCCCGGGGGTGAGTGCCTGCCGTCGCTTCCGTCGCGGTTCCGCCTTCGCCCGCCGGAGCAGCCCCGTCTTCGGGCAGACGTACCAGCTGTGCGGCCCGCGGAGGGGGCGGTTGCGGTACGCGGATCGGTCGCGGGCCTTTCGGTACGGCTCGCCGTCGATCAGCTCGACATCGAGCACGACGTACTGGAACAGGTGGGTGAGGATGTGCTTCTGCACCACGTTGCCGCGATCCACATGCCTGCTGATCTCGGCGTACACCATGTCCCACGGGCGGCCGACGTTGGCGTCCACGAACCGGCGGAGCGGGCCGAGGTGTTCGCCAAAGTGTTTGAGGTCGCCGTACATCCGGGTGATCCCTTCCCGGCGTGGCCCGCCGTCCTCCGACACCAGTTCCCGCCGCACCCGCTTCTTGTACCCCTTTCCGCTCTTCCCGTGCAGGTGCCTCGACCCGCTCCGCGGGCGTTCGACCAGCACTTTGCCCATGTCGGACCGCATCCCGCCCCTCCGGACGAACCGTGGTGGGCAGACACGCGACCGGCGGGCGGGTTCGGGCCAAGAGGACCGAAGAGGGCGACGGCCCCGCCACCAGGTCGGGTCGCTCAGACGGTCTTCGGTTCACGATTCATTAAGAAAAGTGTTCAGGCCTTGACGGATTTCATGGCACCGGGCAGAAAAGATGGGGTACTCGGGTGAATTTTTTGGGTAGACTCGTGTAGCCGGAATGCAGTATTGATACTGAAATTATCTCTCCGGCTGTAGCTGCCTGTTTTTTCCCCGCCCGAATCCTTCATCTTCGAGGTGGCCCATGCGCGGCGCGTTCCGTTCGTTCCGACCGGTGTCGAAAACCCCACGCCTCGCGTTAGAGTCGCTCGAGTCGCGGGACGTGCCGGCGACCATCACCGTCAACACCATCGCCGACAACACGACGGTGGACGGGTTGGTCTCCTTGCGGGAGGCCCTGTTGTCGATCAACGCCGGGGCGAACACCAACGCCGACGTGGTGCCCACCGGCACCTACGGGTCGGCCGACACCGTCCAGTTCTCGATCGCCGCCACCAGCGTCATCAACCTGGGGAGCGAGCTGCCGATCAGCAAGGCGGTGGTCGTCAGCGGGCCGAGCACCACCACCCTGCTGACGGTGCGGAGCAACGCGGCCGGCTCGCGGGTGCTGAACGTCAACCTGGCCACCGCCGGGGCGGTGGCGCTGAACAACCTGCTCATCACCAACGGGACGGCCACCGCCACCGGCGGCGGCATCCTGAGCGCGAACGCCGCCCTGCAACTGACCAACACGACGGTGTCCGGGAACACCACCAGCAGCACCACCGGCGGGGGCGGCATCTACCTGACCAGTGCCGCCGGGTCGTCGCTGACGATGACCAACAGCACGGTGCGGAACAACACCGCCCCGAGCGCCACCAGCGGGGGCGGGGGGATCTACGTCCGCGGGTCGAGCGCGGTGACGATGACGAACAGCACGCTGGCCAACAACTCGTCCAACTTCTACGGCGGGGGCATCCTGTTCTGGCTGGGCGGGTCGTTCACGGTGGACAACTCGACCATCTCCGGGAACACGGCGGTGAACGACGGCGGCGGCATCTACCTGTGGAGCCCGACCACCCTCATCCGAAACAGCACCATCAGCGGGAACACGGCCGCCCGCGGCGGGGCGATCGTCCAGTTCTCGTCGTCGGCGGTGACCATCCGCAACAGCACCATCGCCAACAACACCGCCACCTCGACGGCCGCCGGGTCGTCCGGCGGGATCGCCCGCACCACCACCGCCGGGTCGCTCACCCTGGCCAGCACCATCTTCGCCCGGAACACCGGCGGGGCGACCACGGACACCGTCGACTTCAACATGTCCGGCACCTCGTTCGCCTCGACCAGCAGCCTGATCGGGGTGCTGCCGGCCACCCCGACCCTGACCGGCACCGGCAACCTGACGGGCACCGCCGCCGCCCCGCTCAACCCGCTGCTCGGCACCCTGGCGAGCAACGGCGGGCCGACCCAGACGATGTCCATCGGGCCGACCAGCCCGGCAGTGGACGCCGGCCTGGCCCCGCTCTCCCCGCTGCCCAACGTGGACCAGCGGGGGAACGCCGCGTTCAGCCAGCGGGACATCGGGGCGTTCGAGTACGCCCCGCCGCCCAGCCCGCCCAGCTTCACCACCGCGAACACCATCACCTTCACCGTCGGCACGGCCGGCACGTTCACCGTCAACACCCTGGGCAACGAGATCCCGGCCCTGTCGCTGTTCAGCGGCACCCTGCCGGGCGGGGTGACGTTCACCCCGAACGGCAACCGCGGCACCCTGGCCGGCACCCCGGCACTGGGCACCGGCGGGGTGTACAACCTGGTGTTCCGGGCGACCAACAACCTGGGCGCGGCCAACCAGAACTTCACCCTGATCGTGAACGAGCGGCCGCGGTTCACCTCGCCCGTCTCGACCCAGTTCGTCGCTGGCACCCCCGGCAACTTCACCGTCACCACCGCCGGCTACCCGTTCGCCACCCTGTCGGTGAGCGGCGCCCTGCCGCCGGGCATCACCTTCACCAACAACGGGAACGGCACCGGCACCCTGAGCGGCAGCGCGCTGGTGGTCGGTCCGTACCCGATCATGCTGCGGGCGGGCAACGGGGTGGGGGCGGACGCCACCCAGTCGTTCACCCTGAACGTGGTGCTCAAGCCGCTCGTCGTGTCCGCCCCGACCACCACCTTCGTCCGCGGGGTGGCCGGCTCGTACACCATCACCGCCGTCGGCGCCCCCCTGCCGAACGTGAGCATCAGCGGCGCCCTCCCGCCGGGGGTGACGTACACCTTCAACGGGAACGGGCTGGGCACCCTGGCCGGAACGCCCACCCAGAGCGGGTCGTACGCGTTCGACGTGCTCGCCGACAACGGGGTGAACCCGCCGGACGTGCAGGCGTTCGTGTTCAACGTGGCCGACCCGGCCAGCCCGCCCCCGCTGGTCAGCCCGCCCCCGCCCCCGCCGGGCGGCGGCGGCCCGATCGGCCCGCTCCTGCCGCCCGTCCCGCCGAGCACCCCACTGCCGGGCACCCCGTTCAACCCGGTCGTCCTGCTCACCACCCCCGGCTCCGGGGCGGACGGCACCCAGGTGCGGGTGGTGAACCCGCTCACCCAGCAGCTGGTGCGGGCGTTCACCCCGTTCCCCGGGTTCGGCGGGGCGGTGGCCACCGCCGTGTCCGACCTGAACGCCGACGGGGTGGCCGACTACCTGGTCGGGGCCGGGCGGGGCGGCGGCCCGCACGTGAAGGTGTTCGACGGCAAGACCGGGCTGGAGGCGCAGAGCTTCTTCGCCTACGCCCCGACCTTCACCGGCGGGGTCAGCCTGGCCCTGGGGGACGTGACCGGGGACGGCAAGGACGACCTGATCGTCGGGGCCGGGGCGGGCGGCGGCCCGCACGTGCGGGCGTTCGACGGCGCCACCGGGCAGGAGGTGCTCAGCTTCTTCGCCTTCGACCCGGCCTTCACCGGCGGGGTGAACGTGGCCGCCGGGGACGTGAACGGGGACGGGCGGGACGACGTGGTGGTAGGCGTGCAGGCCGGCGGCGCCCCCCACGTGCGGGCGTTCGACGGCCGCACGGCCGCCGAACTGCTCAGCTTCTTCGCCTACGGCCGCAGCTTCCTCGGCGGGGTGAACGTGGCCGTCGGCGACCTGAACGGGGACAAGCGGGAGGAGATCCTCACCGCCGCCGCGGGCGCCGGCGGCCCGCACGTGAAGGTGTTCGACGGCGTCACCGGCCGCGAGCAGAACGGGTTCATGGCCTACGACCCGTCGTTCACCGGCGGGGTGAGCGTGGCCGCCATGGACGTGAACGGGGACGGCCTGGACGAAATCCTCACCGGGGCCGGGCCGGGCGGCGGCCCGCACGTGAAGGTGTTCGACGGCATCACCCTCCTCAGCACGTCCGGCTTCTACGCCGTCGAAGACGCCTTCCGCGGCGGGGTGCTGGTCGGCTGATCCGGTCTGACCGTCGGGGCGGCGGGGGCCACCCGACCCCGGGCCGCCCCCCCCCCCGAGGTTTTGACAACC
>CAYMHO010000073.1:4438-24571 GCA_964390195.1 uncultured Fimbriiglobus sp.
CGGGGCGGCTGATCGGGTCGGCCCGGCGGGGCGGCGGGCCCACCCGTTCGCGGGTCGGCCCGCCGCCCTTTGTTTTGCCCAGCCGTTCGCGCCGGGGCAAATCTCCGCCACTCACTTCGATGGGTTTACTCGGGACTGCTCCCCCGAGACCCGCACGAATGCGCCCCCTCGCCCGTCGCCCGGCCCACGCCCGCCTACAGCTCGAACCGCTCGAACCCCGCGAGGTGCCGGCGGTCGTCACCGTCACCAGCCTGGCGGACGACACCACCGCCGACGGACTCGTCACCCTGCGGGAGGCGTTGATCGCCGCCGAGACGGACACCTCGGTGGACGGGTCGGCGGCCGGCAGCGGGGCCGACACCGTCGTCTTCGCCGCCCACCTGAGCGGGGCCGTCGATCTGACCGTCGTCGGCGACACGTCCGCCGGGCCGGCCGCGTTCGCCGTCACCACCGCCGTCACCGTCCGCGGGAACGACGCCGGAATCAGCGTACGGCGGGCGAGCGGCGGGCCGGCCATGCGGCTGTTCAACGTGTCCGCGACCGGACACCTGACGGTCCAGAGCCTGACCCTGGCGGGCGGGCGGGCGGCCGGCGACGGCGGGGCCGTCTCCACCGCCGGCACGCTCACCCTGGTGCAGTCCACCCTCACCGGCCACCGGGCGGTCGGCGGGAACGGCGGGGCCGTGGCCAACGCCGGCGGCACCGTCGTGGTGGTCGGCAGCACCCTCGCCGGGAACGCCGCCGACGGGGCGGGCGGGGGCGTCTTCTCCCGCAACGGCCTGACCGTCGTCCTCCAGTCCACCTTGTCGGCGAACACCGCCGCCGTCGGGCGGGGGGTGTACCTGCTCGGCGACGGCGGGACGGCCGCCTACCTGCTGAACAACTCGATCGTCGGCGGGGCGGACACGGCCGCCACCGACCTGGCCGGCGGCGGGGCGGTGAGCGGCGGGGGCACGAACAACGTGGTCCGCTCCTGGTGGGGGGTGACCGGGCTGACGAACACGATCACCGCCGACCCGCAACTCGGCCCGCTGGCGGACAACGGCGGGCCGACCCCGACCATGGCCCTCACCCCCGCCAGCCCGGCGTTCGACGCCGGCGACCCGGCCGCGGCGGCCGGCCTGGGCACCGACCAGCGGGGCGGCCGGTTCGCCCGCACCCAGTTCGCCCGCCCGGACGTCGGCGCGTTCGAGGCGGCCCGCCCGCCGGCGGTGCTGAGCGTGGCGCGGGCCGGGGTCAGCCCGACCGCCGCCGCCGGGGTGTTGTTCACCGTCACCTTCGACACCCCCGTGACCGGGGTGGACGCCGGCGACTTCGCCCTCGCCACCGCCGGCCTGACGGGCGCGGCCGTCACCAGCGTGAGTGGCGAAGGCACCACCTACGCCGTGTCCATCAGCACCGGCAGCGGGGACGGGACCGTCCGCCTGGACGTCCGCGGGGCGGCCGGCGGCATCGCCGACCCGAACGGCACCCCCACCGCCGCCGACTTCACCGCCGGTGAGGTGTTCGTCGTCAGCCGCCCGCCCGCACCGCCGGTCGTCCCGCCCGCACCGCCGCCGGTCGTCGTCACCGCCACCGCCGGTGTCGGGCCGAACGGCCCGCAGGTGCGGCTGACCGACCCGGCCACCGGCCGGGTGACGCGGACCCTGGACCCGTTCCCCGGCTTCTCGGGCGGCGTGACCGTCGCCACCGGCGACCTGAACCAGGACGGGGTGGCGGACGTGGTGGTCGGGGCGAAGGCCGGCGGCGGCCCGCACGTGAAGGCGTTCGACGGGCGGACGGGCGGCGAGATCGCCAGCTTCTTCGCCTACGCCCCCGGCTTCAGCGGCGGGGTGAGCGTGGCCGTCGGCGACCTGAACGGGGACGGGGTCGGCGAGATCGTCACCGGGGCCGGCCCCGGCGGCGGCCCGCACGTGCGGGCGTTCGATTCGTCCGGCCGGGAACTGTTCGGCCTCTTCGCCTACGCCCCCGGCTTTACCGGCGGGGTGAACGTGGCGACGGGCGACCTGGACGGCGACGGGCGGGACGAGGTCGTCACCGGCACCGCCAGCGGCGCCCCGCACGTGCGGGCGTTCGACGGCCGCACCGGCGGGGAGGTGGCCGGATTCTACGCCGACAGCCCGACCTTCACCGGCGGGGTGAGCGTGGCGGCCGGCGACCTGAACGGCGACGGGCGGGACGAGATCGTCACCGGCACCGGCCGCGGCGGCGGCCCTCTGGTGAGAGGGTTCGACCCCGCCGGCACCGAACTGTTCCGCTTCGACGCTTTCGATCCGACCTTCACGGGGGGTGTCAACGTGGCGACGACCGACCTGGACGGCGACTGGTGCGACGACATCGTCACCGGGGCGGGGGCGGGCGGCGGCCCGCACGTGCGGGCGTGGTCCGGGCGGACGCTCGGCGAACTGGCCAGCCTGTACGCCGCCGCCCCCACCTTCCGCGGCGGGGTGCTGGTCGGCTAATGTAGTCCGCTCGCTCCGCGAGCGGTCTGCTTGTCCCCACTCGCGGAGCGAGTGGACCACACACGGTGATCACTGGCGGCGGGGCACGCCGGTCGGTATGGTGGTAACTCATCCCCCGCTGGGATCCCGCCATGCGAATCGCCCTCGGCACCGACCACGCCGGCTTCCACCTGAAAGAGCGGCTGAAGGCACTGCTCACCGGCCTCGGCCACGAGGTGACGGACTTCGGCACCTCCTCCGACGAATCCTGCGACTACCCGACGTTCGTGCGGCCGGCGGCCGAGGCGGTCGCCCGCGGGGAGTGCGACCGCGGCATCGTGTTCGGCGGGTCGGGCAACGGCGAGGCCATCTGCGCGAACCGGGTGAAGGGGGTGAGGTGCGCCCTGTGCTACAGCGTGGCGGTCGCCGAACTGGCCCGCCGGCACAACGACGCCAACGTCATCAGCCTGGGGGCACGACTGACCGACGAGGCGACGGCGGAGGCGATTGTGAAGACGTGGCTGGACACGCCGTTCGACGGCGGCCGGCACGAGAAGCGGATCAGGATGCTGGACGAGTGACGTTGTCGGGCGGCCGGCGGCCACTCCTCACCTGGGACACCGACGGCTCACGGGTCCGCCCGGGAAGTACACCCGGTTGGACAGTGTGAACCACGATCCGCGAGGTTGCCCCAGGCACACTGTCCAACCGGGTGTACTTCCCGGACAGCGGACCTGGAACAGCCGTCGCTGGGGAGCATCGCACGCGATGCGCTCGGCCGACGCAACATCGGCCACCACTCCGGAGAGTGAAACGCTGACCGCCGACCGCCGACAACAGGGCGATTGTAGTCACTTCCGCCGGTAGTGGGCGGTCATGAACTGCACCCAGTTGCCGTCGTCGCCGAGCGCCTGCGAGGTGAGGATGCGGTGGTCCGCCGACACCACCTCGATCTTGTCCTGGTACTTGGTCGTCTTCGTCGGGTCGGTGAAGCTCGGCCCGTCGGCGTTCAGCGTCAGCACCTTGCCGGCCGCGTCCAGTTCCCCCTCGTACAGCCACTGGTGGGTCATCATCGACCCGATGAAACTGCCGACGAACTTCTTCTTGGTCGTGTCGAAGCCGATGGTCATCACCGTCAGGCCGGGTTGGCCGTCGGCCATCGCCTGCGTGCCGTGGCACATCACCCACACGCCCAGCGACTTCACCGACTCGGTGCCGGTGTGTTTCGTCGGCGGCTGATCCGACCCGGCGGGGGCCTCCATCTGGGCGTCCATCTCCCACGCCCACTCGCCGACCAGTTGGTTCAGCCACCGGTGTTCCGCCTGCGGTTCCGGGTTCGTCATCACAGCCTCCTGAGTTCGGGGAAACGGAACGCTCCGCCGGTCAGCCCTTCCGCTCGTGCGCCAGCAGCCACTCCTTCCGCCACAGCCCGCCGCCGTACCCGCCGAGTTTCCCGCCGGCCGCGATCACCCGGTGGCACGGCACCACGATGGCCAACTGGTTCCGCCCGTTCGCACTGCCGACCGCCCGCGCCGCCGTCGGCTTCCGCAGCCGTTCGGCCACCTGCTGGTAGCTCACCTTCTCGCCGTAAGGGATGTGGACCAGTTCCCCCCACACCCGCTGCTGGAACGGCGTGCCGTCTTGTTGCGTCGGCAGGTCGAACCGCGTCAGTTCGCCGGCGAAGTACGCCGTCAACTGCTTCACCACCTCGGTCAGTACCTTCTTGTCGGCGACCATGCCCGCGGCCGGTTGGCCGTCCATGTGCACGCCGGTGAGGGAGTGGCCGTCGGAGGTGAGCAGCAGGTCGCCGAGTGGTGACGGCAGCAGGTGGAAGTAAGTGGCGGGCACGGCGGCGCTCCGTAAGGGATCTAGAACCATACCCGATGAATGAAAATGTGTCCAGTGAAACCCTGTGCAGGGGCGCACACCTCACCCCCCGTCCCCCGCTCCCGGTTTGAGGGGGGGTGTTCAAGGCGGATTCCCTCCCGATCACTTCGCGGAAGCTCTGTCACCTTTCCGGGTTGCACACCCCCTGTCCCCCGGGAGCGGGGGACGCGGGGTGAGGTTCTGTTCAGCCGCTCGCCCGCCCCTTGCCGGCGTCCTACCATACCCCTTCGCCCACCGGCCCCGCGAGACTGCCATGACGTCAGCCGCCATCGAGGTGTCCGACCTGTGCAAGGAGTACGGCCCGGTGGCGGCCGTCGATCGGGTGTCGTTCGCCGTCCGCACGGGCGAGTTGGTCGGCTTCCTCGGGCTAAACGGGGCGGGCAAGACGACCACCCTCCGCATCCTCACCACCTTCATGCCGGCCAGCCGCGGGTACGCGCGGGTGGCCGGGTTCGACGTCATGTACCAGTCGATGGAGGTCCGCCAGCGGCTCGGCTACCTGCCGGAGAGCGTGCCCCTGTACCCCGAGATGCGGGTGGACGAGTACCTGACCGCCCGCGCCAAGCTGAAGCAGGTGGACCGCGCCGCCCGCGCCGCCCGCATCGACCACTGCCTCACCCGCTGCCGCATCAAGGAGGTGCGGAAGCGGCTGATCGGCACCCTGAGCAAAGGGTACCGCCAGCGGGTCGGGCTGGCCGACGCGCTGCTCGCCGACCCGCCCGTGCTGCTGCTCGACGAGCCGCTGTCCGGCCTCGACCCGGTGCAGCAGGTGCAGACCCTGGAGTCGATCCGCGAGTTGAGCGGGCAGCACACGGTGCTGTTCAGCAGCCACCAGCTGGCCGACGTGGAGCGGATCTGCGACCGGGTGATCATCATCCACCGCGGGCGGATCGAGTTCGACGACAAGCTGAGCACGTTCGACGCCGGGACGGTCACCCTGCTGGTGGAGGTGAAGGCCAACCCGGACGACGCGCAGAAGGCGTTCGCCGCCGTGCCGGGGGTGGACCGGGCGACGGCCGCCCCGGCGGCCGACGGGTGGGCGGCGGTGAGCGTGCAGAGCCAGCCGACGAAGGACGTGCGGGAGGCGGTCGCCCGCAAGGCGTTCGAGAAGGGGTGGGGCGTCCGGCGGCTGGAGCGGAAGCAGGAGCGGCTGGAGGACACGTTCCTGCGGGTGGCGTACCAGCGGGCGTAGCGCTGGGTGCTTAGTCCTTGGTCCTCAGTGCCCAGTTCGGAGAACGCCGACCGTCACCGTTCATCCGGACGACGCGGTCGCACTCCCAAGCACCGAGCACAGAGGACGAGGGACAAAGGACTAAGGACTAAGGACGAGGAGAACGGATGAGCACCGCCACGAGCGGGGTGGGGCCGGAACAGGCCCCGTCCGAGACCCGGCCCGAGACGCCCGTCGTCGTCCGCTACCTGATCGGGTTCGGCGGCCTGTTCTTCACCACCCTCGGTGTGGCGTCGGTGGTCGCCGCCCAGTACGACCGCGGGCCGCTCGGGTCCGACTGGGGGGGGCTGCTGGCCGCCCTCGGCCTGGCCATGCTGGTGTTCCACGCCCTGCGAGATGGCGACCTGGAGGTCCGCCGGGCGTACGGGGTGCTCGGCCTGGTGGTCCTGCTGATCGCCGTCGGGGTGGGGGTGTTCCCGGCCAAACCGGACGGCTCGGACGCGGCCGTGGCCGGCCACCTGCTCCTCCCGTGGGGGGTGCTGCTCGGGCTGGCGGCGCTCCCCTTCCTGGTCGCCTTCACCCGGCACGAGACGGCCGACCCGTACCTCACCTGGGGGCGGGTGGCGCTGCTCGGCACCGGCGGGCTGGCGGCGGTCGGGTGCGTCGGCCTGGGCGTGTTCGCCCCGAGCCTGATGGCCGGGCCGGGGATCGCCCTGGGGGTGCTCGGGCTGGCCTACCTGTGCGGGTACTTCAGCGTGGCCGACGCGGCCGAAGAGCTGCCGTACTGGGCGGGGGTGGGGGTGGGGGCGGTGGGCGGGCTGGCGGTCGCCTACGCCCTGTTCCGGTCGATCGCACCGGAGGTGTTGCACGCCGGCCCGGCCGCCCTGCGGGACCCGAACCAGTCGGTCAACAAGTGGTCGGTGTTCGGGCGGGTGCTGCTCGTCCTGCTCGGGCTGAGCGGGCTGTTCGCGCTGTGGGCGAAGCGGTGGCCGCTGCTGGTGCGGGGCGGGGTGGCGGCCGTCGGGGTGGGGTTCGCCACCGTGTTCGTGGTCGGCTCGTTCGCCGCCCCGTGGGCCGACCCGCCGGACCCGTACCTGGTGCCCGGCGGGCTGCTGCTCGGCGGACTGGGGGCAGCTTTCCTGGCGGTGGCGGTGGCGGTGACGGTGGACGCGCCGGTGGTGGTGCTCCTGCGGCGGGAGTTGGCCGCCATCTTCTACTCGCCCGTCGCCTACGTGGTGCTGTTCGGGAACGCCCTGATCGCCGGGCTGGCGTACCTGTTCTTCATCGGCCTGCTGTTCGGCGGGGGGGCGGGCTTCCAGCGGCCGACGGTGCCCGAGCCGATCGTCGCTTACTACCCCGCGCTCACCCTGGCCGCGTTCATTGTGCCGGTGCTGGTGGCGGTCATCACCATGCGGACGTTCGCCGAGGAGAAGCGGAGCGGCACCCTGGAGGTGCTGCTCACCGCCCCGGTGAACGACTGGGCCGTGGTGCTCAGCAAGTTCGCCGCCGCCCTCACCTTCTTCATGCTCTGCTGGCTGCCGGCGGTCGGCTTCCTGGTCGTCCTGCGGTACGCCGGCGGCACCCCGTTCGACTACCGCCCGCTGCTCAGCTACTTCCTCGCCCTGTTCGCCTGCGGGGTGTCGTTCGTCGGCCTGGGGGTGTTCGTCAGCAGCCTGACCCGCAACCAGATCGCCGCCGCCATGATCACCTTCGCCGCCCTGTTCGGCATGCTCCTCACCCGCGTCCGCGAGCGGATGGGCATGGACCTGCCGGCCGGGGTGCGGGGGGTGCTGGGCAAGCTGGATTACATGTCCCTGTGGGAGCAGGCGCTGGGCGGCCAGTTGCCCATCCCCGAGGTGTGCGTGCAGGTGTCCCTCGGGGTGTTCTGGCTGTTCCTCACCATCAAGGTGCTGGAAGCCCGGCGGTGGGGCTAACGGGGGAAGACCTCACCCCACCCCCAAACGACAGGCAGGACTCAACGCCATGACCGCAGACCGGCCGGCCGACCTCGGGTTCATCGACCTCGTCCACCGCTCCCGCGTGGCGGTCGGCGGGGTCCTGTTCGCCGTCGCCGTCGGGTGCGTGATCGCCGCCGGCTGGTGCGGGTACACCGGGTTCAAGGACTCGTTCGCCGAGCGGCCGGCCGATGCCGCCAAACCGCCCCCCGCCGACCCGGCGAAGAAGGCGGCCGACGGGGACGCCGGCAAGATGCTCGACCCGGTGCCGTGGCGGTGGGGCATGGCCGCCGCCGTCCTGGCCGCCCTGGGGGCGGGGGCGGGCGGGGCGTACTTCGTCGGCCGGGTGCCCGACGCCGACGCCGCCGGCCGGCGGCGGGCCGACCGCATCCTGCTGCTGGCGGTCGGGTACGTGTTCGGGCTGGCCAACCGCCTGTGCGGGCTGATCCTGTTCCTGTGCTGGTTCGACAAGCTGGCCGACTGGGTGGACGGGAAGGAGAACAGCCAGAAGTTCGGCTGGTGGCCGGTGGCCGCCCTGCTCCAGTTCCTGCTCGGGGCCGGGGTGACGTTCCTGGCCGCCCTGCCGGCGCGGGCGGAGGAGCGGAACCGCCCGTGGGTGCGGCGGGCGGTGTACGCCATCAACTTCGCCCTGAGCGGCGCCCTCATGGTGGTCGCCCTGGTGCTGGTGAACGCGGTGGTGGCCATGCAGGCGCCGGCCAAACTGGACACCACCGCCACCGGCTTCTACACCCTCACCGAGCAAACGAAGGGGTACCTGACCGGGCTGCGGAAGACGATCAAGGTGTACGTGCTGAACGGCAACCTGGGCGGGGAGGACAAGCTGGTCCAGGACGACATCGCCCGGCTGGTCGCCGCCTGCCGGCAGGTGAACCCGGCCCGCATCCAGGTGGAAGTGCTGTCCGCCGCCGGCAACCAGGCGACCATTCAGGACTTGAAACAGAAGTACAAGTCGGCCGACCTGAACACCTACGGGGTGCTGCTCGCCTCCGAACAGGACCCGGAGCGGTACGAGCACGTGCCCCTGCGGCGGCTGGGGCGGCAGAACCCGCAGGGGAAGATGAGCTTCGTCGGGGAGGCGCAACTGGTGTCCGCCATGATGGCCCTGACCGAAGAGCGGACGACGGTGTACTACACCCGCGGGTCGGGCGAACTGGGCATCGACCGCCCGGCCGACCCGAACGCCCCCGCCCTCGCCCGCCCGGCCTTCCGCCTGCAGGACGCCCTGACCGCCACCCAGTGCGAGGCCCGCCCGCTGGTCATCGACCCGTTCTCGGCCGACCCGAAGGTGCCCGCCGACGCCGCCCTGGTGATGGTCCTCGACCCGCTCACCCCCCTCCCGCCGGCCACCGTCACCGCCATCCAGAGGTACCTGACCAACCCGCGGCCGGGCGGGCAGCGGGGCAAACTGCTGGTGTTCGCCGCCCCGCACAACGCCCCGGCCGGCCGGGTGGTGGCGAAGACCGGGCTGGAGCCGGTGCTGGCCGAACTGGGGGTCGATCTGGGCGACCGGGTGATCAACACCCAGCCGGCGAACCCGACGGTGCCGCCGGACGTGGTGGTCATCGCGCCCACCCAGGCGGCGGTGAAGCAGCGGAACCCGATGGCCCAGGCGGCGGCCGCCGGGCTGATCGTGCAGGGCACCCGCCCGGTCGACCTGGCCGCGACCGGCGGACGGGGGGGCGCCCAGCCGCTCATGGGGGTGGCCACCAGCGAGTACACCTGGCTGGAGAAGGGGGTGTACGACCCGCCCCAGCGGGCGCTGGTCGACATGATCGCCGCCACCCAGCGGCGGGACGCCGACTACCAGCGGGAGCGGGACCTGAGCAACCAGACCCCCCGCCCGGTGGCGGCGACGGTGACGGACCCCGAGGGCAAGCCGACGGCCGCCGTGTTCGGGTTCGCCGACGGGCTGAGCGACGACGCGGCCGCCGCCGACGGCGGGCAGACGACGGGCGTGTTCAAGGCCGCCCTCGGCTGGCTCCGCGAGCGGCCGCCCGCCCCGGAGATCACCGCCAAGGAGTACGTCGAGTACGTGCCGAACAAGAAGGTGACCGACACCCGCCTGGTGTGGGTGCCGTTCGCCGGCATGCTGGCCGCCATCGCCCTGCTCGGCCTGGGCGTGTGGGCGGTGCGACGAAAATAGGTTCCCGGACCTCACCCCCCGGCCCCCTCTCCCAGGGGCGAGGGGGTGTTCAACCTGATGAGGTTCAACACGGTCGGCGAACGGAGATGAATCGCGTCCGTCTTGAACACCCCCTCGCCCCTGGGAGAGGGGGGCAGGGGGGTGAGGTCTTCCCCCGCCCACCACCTAACCCACACGATCCCCCATGAACTTCCGCCTGACGGCCGTCCTGTTCGCGGTGGTGCTCGCCCTGGTGGTCGGGCTGCTCCTGTACGCCGCCCTGTCCCCGGACCCGTCCGTCCCGGCCGACGGGCCGTTCGCCGCCCTCGCCACCGCCGGGGTGAAGGCGGACGCCGTCACCACCGTCGAGATCACCCGCCCCGGCCCGCCGGAGCAGACGCTGGTGTTCGTGAAGGCCGACGGCGTGTGGCGGCTCACCCGCCCGGCCGCCGCCCCGGTCAGTTCGCCCGCCCTCGACGAACTCGTCCGCGAACTGCTCGCCCTCAAGTCGGCCGACTACACCGGGCCGATGGAGCGGACGAACACCGGCCTGGCCAACCCGGAGGTGACCGTCACCCTGCGGGCCGGCGACAAGTCGGCCGGCGTCCACCTGGGCAACACCACCGTCGGCAAGGAGCAGGCGGTGACGTTCATGGTGTCGGCCGACGACCCGAACGCCCGCCCGATGGCGGTGTTCACCAAGGGGTTCCGGAACAGCCTGTTCCGCCCCGGCGCGACCGACGGGAAGGCGTCCGCCCTGGTGAAAGGGCGGACCGACTTCCGCCCGGCGGCGGTGCTGGCCGGCGACGTCCGCGACCCCGAAACGGAAGTGGAGGCGGTGGCCGTCGAGCGGGACGGCAAGAAGCTGGCCCTCGCCCGCACCCCCGCCGGCGAGTGGCGGTTCACCACCCCCGACCTCGGGGCGGCCGACGTGAACGGGGCGAGCGAACCCGACCCGGCCCGGTACACCGGCGTCCGCCCGCTGCTCAACGCCGTCGTCTCCCTGCGGATTACCGGCCCGGCCGACGTGACCGAAGACGTGCCCGCCGCTGACCTGTCGAAGTACGGCCTCGCGCCCGCCGACCGCCCGCTGAAGGTGACGGTCACCCCGAAGGGCAAGCCGGCCCAGACGGTACTCGTCGGCAAACGGGTGACGGACAAGGACGGCAAGTCGGTGCTCCCGCCACGGCAGTACGTCAAACTGGACGGGGACGCGGCCGTGTTCGCCGTCGGCACCGACCTGGCCGACAAGCTCGGCGCTACCCTGGCCGACCCGAGTCCGCTGCGGAATCGCGACCTGCTGCCGCCGGCCAAGCTGGCGCAGATCGACGCCGTCGATTCGACCGCCGGCGGCGGGTTCGCCCTCCGGAAACTCGGCGGGCCGAACGACCCGTGGGCGCTGTACGGCGGCGGCGAGCCGGCCGAGGCGCAGGCGCAGGCGGTGCAGGCGCTGTTGAACAAGCTGTCCGCCCAGCGGGTGGCGGTGAACGTGCTGCCGGCCGACAACGCGGCGTTCGCCGGGGCCAACCTGCAAGGCGAACTGAAGGTGTGGTTCGGCGGGGTGGACAAGGCGAAGGCGCGGGTCGGGGCGGACGGCAAGCTGCCCCCCCAGCCGGCGACCGCCGGTGAGCCGGTCACCCTGCGGTTCGGGCTGACCGACAAGAAGGTGCCGGTCGTCCGCCGCGTGTCCGGCAAGGAGAGTACCGACTTCGAGGTGGCGAAGGAGGTGGCCGACCTCGCCCTCCAGCCGCGGATCAAGTTCGTCAACGCCCGCCCGCCGTCGTTCGTGCCCGCCCAGGCGAACGCCCTGGTGCTGTTCCGCAACGCCGCCCGCACCGAGTATGTGAAGAACGGCGCCATGACCGACCCGGCCTACCCGGCCGGCCTGTGGAACCTGGGCGACGCCAAGGGGCCGGTGGCCGACGGGGACACGGTGATGCTGCTGCTCACCCGCCTGGCCGCGGTGCCCGCCGCCCTGATCGCCGAGAAGGCCGACGACCCGAAGGGGATGGGCCTCGACCCGGCCAACCCGAGGCTGAGCGCCCGCGTGAGCGTGCCCGGCGAGCGGGGCGTCCGCACCGAGGAGTACCTGTTCGGGGAGAAGGTGAAGGGGGACGACAAGAGCGTGTACTTCCAGGCGGTGGGCAAGCCGTTCGTGTACGCCGTGCCGGCCGAACTGGCCGACCGCCTCCGCACCGCCGACCTGTCCGACAAGGTGGCCTTCCGCCTCGACCCGACGCGGGTGAAGTCGTTGCAACTCCGCGGCTGGCGGGGTGGGCCGGAGCAGCAGCAGATGAAGGTGACGGTGGAGCGGCAGAACGGCCGGTGGGTGGTGACCGACCCGAAGGACGGGCGGGTGGAGCAGGGGCTGGTGGACGCGTGGCTGGACGCGGTACGGTTCCCGAAGGGGGTCGGCCCGGCCCCGGTGGAGGAGGGGAAGGACCCGCCGGCCGCCTACGGGCTGGGGGCCGCCGAGGCGATCGACCTGACGGTCGTCTCCCGCGGGGAGAAGGAGGGCGACAAGGACACGGCGGTGTCGCTCACCTTCGGGGCGATGAACGCGGACCGGACGGGGGTGTACGCCCGCCGCCTGGGGGGCAAGGTGTACCTGCTCGACGCCCGCCCGTTCGGCCCGCTGCTGGCCACCCCGCCGCTGGTCAAGTGACCCTGACGACCCGGGGGCATCCGAGAGTCGCCGCACGCTCCGCGGGCGGTCCACGTTTTCGCCCGCGGAGCGTGCGGCGACTTTTCCGGCGACGTTACTTCTTGTCGGGGGCTTTGGCTTTGATCTTGTCCGGGTTGGCCTTCTCCCACTCGGCCCACTTGGCGAACGCCGCTTTCCGCTTCTCATCCGCCGTCTTCCCGTCCCCGTCCTCGAAGTAGAAGTTATAAGGGTCAAATCGGGCGTTGTCAGTCGCCTTCGACTTGCGGTCGGCGGTGAACCCGTACTCGACCGGGTCTTGCCCGCTCAGGGCGATACACATGGACAGCCCGGCGTCCCGGAGCTGAATGTCGGGCAGTGGGTTATCATCCCGCTTCGTCCAGAACGGCTTGTCGATCTCAAACAACCGCCGGAAGTTCGCGATGTACTTCGGATCACGGGTGCCCGCTAGCTGGCGGATGGAGACGTTCGATTGGCCGGTCGAGACGATCAACTCGAACAGTTTTTCCTGGGTCGCCCGCAATGCTTCCTTATCGAACTTCATGTGGTCGCCGATCGTGCGGGCGTCCTGCAGGCCGAACCGCTGGTGCTGTTGACCAATCCAATAGCTCGCCAACCCGCGGACCGCCTCGCCGTACTTCCCCTTTCCCTCAACCGCCAGTTTGGCCTCGTCCGCATGGTCCACATAACAGCGGACGATGGCTTGCCTGTAATCGCTGCGGTAATCTCGATCATAAAGAAGGTCGGCCAGCAGCGCGGCTGGCATCCAGTGGATGGGGTCATCCGCCTTCGGGACGGACCCGACCGTCTTCAGCCCCGCCTTGAGTTCCGCACGGGAGCGTGCCCGCCACTCCTTATGCTTGTTCTCCCACCGCTGCTCGAACTGCTCGCGGGCGGCGTCCGCGGGGTCGAACGCCAGCAGCAGCATGGCCCGGCAGTCCTCGTCGTTCAAAATGTCGGCGAACAACAGGCGTGATTCCTTCGTGTCCTTGACCGCCGCCTTCAGTTCGTTCCACCCCAGCAGATCGTGGTCGAACTTCCGCTCCTTGTCGGCCAAGAACACTTCCGCCCGCGCGTCGAGGTCGTCCTTCCGGGCGTCCGGGATCAACTCGTCCAGCCGCTCGCGGAGGACGTCCGACGGCTTACCCCGGCGGGCCTCGAGGAGAGCGGGGAGGGCATCACGCCCCATCTTGGTCAGCCCCGCCGTCGCCTTCAGGCGCACCCCCGCGTCCGCGTCCGCCCATTGGGCGATGAAGGCTTTCGCCGCCGCGGTCTTTTCCGCCGAGACGGCCAGGGCTTTCGGATCCTTCGGCTCGGCACCCATTGCCAGCGGCGCGAGCAGAGTCAACGCAAGAGAAGGGAATGTCAAGCGCATTGGTTGATCCTCCGCCGGGCGACGGGTGACAAAAGCGCGGAATCTGCCGAACGCACCGATTGTAATACTTGACATCTAAAAAAAAAGTAGACTATCAGATCGATCGCCCACGCTACAGGATCGTAACAACAGGAGGGTGAATCATGTCGTTCGTTCGATTCCCGCGCTGTGCCCCGCAACTGGTCGAACTCGAAAATCGCTGCACGCCAGCGATCGTGGTCGATACCACCGTGTGGAATCCACTGTTGCCTGGGTCGTTACCCAACGCCATTGAAGAGGCGAACGCGACGGCTGGTCAGGATGAAATCCAGTTCGACTGGACTGAATTGGGAAACACCCCAAACTTCGTCGTCCCCGCGGACGAGTCCCTCGAGGTGACCGAGGGCGTCATCATCCAGGCCGGCGGCGGGAACACCTACGCCAAGTTCACCGGCTTCCGCCCGTTCCTCTTCACCCACATGCTGCCCGCACCCGCTCCGATCGGCCAGCTCCCCGCGGTCGACTCGGTCATCAACGGCGGGTACTTCGACGGCTGCAACGTAGCGGGCGACGACGGCGGGGCCATCAAACTGACGGCCGGGACGCTGACGCTCAACTACAACCGCTTCATCGGCAACCAAGCCGGCTCCGGCGGCGCGGTATTCGTGGGTGCTGAGGGGACGCTGTTCGTCGGCGCCGCCCAGGGGCAGCCGCCAGCGCCCACCGCGTTCGCAGAGGTGCTCGGCAGCTCGGCCGTATTCTTCAAGAGCAACATAGCCGGCGCGGATGGTGGCGCGATCCGGACCATCGGCGGGCATGTGAAGTTGTACCGAGCGGCGTTCTACAACAACGAAGCCGATTTGGTCGGCGGGGCTGTCGCGGTGACTCTCGGGGGGACGATCTTCGCCGGCGCGGTCCCGAACAGCGAAGACGCCCCGGAGGTCAAGTTCGTGCAGAATGAGGCTGATGAGGGTGGGGCGATCCACCTCTTGGGCGGGACTTCCTCCCTCACCTCCGCGTCGTTTACCGCGAACAAGGCGCTCTCGGGCGACGGCGGAGCCATTTATGTGAGCAGCGACCTGACCATCACGAACGGGAACTTCTTCAGCAACACGGCGACGGGCGATGGCGGGGCCATCCGGGTGGTGGCTGGGACGACGGACATCAGCGGCGGCACCATCCAGGAGAACACCGCTGGCGGGGATGGTGGCGGTATCGCGGTCAGTGGGGCTCTCGGGGTCGTGAACGCGTCCGGGGTGGCGTTCATCCGCAACACCGCCACCGGCAATGGGGACCAATACCGAGCTAACCTCGGCGGGATGTTCAACAACGACGGCACCTGCACTTTCACGACCTAATCGGAGTCATGTCAGTTGCGCCGACCGAGCGCCGATTTCGCCAGAAGTGCTTGGCCGGCCTGGGATGGTTTGCACGCCGGGAAATGGTTTGCCCGGACGGTGGGGGGCGGTGCAAATGATGTCGAAACAACGCCCGCGGGGCGAACCGGCGTCGGCCCGGTTCGCCCCGCGGGGTGTGGTTCCGTCCCCACTTCTTAGTACGAGCTGATCGAGTAGATCGGGTTGCGGGCGCGAGCCGTGCGACCGAACAGGTAGCTGGCCCGCACGCCGACTTGGGCGTCGAACGTGCGGTTCGGCCGCTGCAGGAGCGGGGCGCTCGCCCCGATCGACAGGTTCAGGTTGTCGCCCACCTGGGTGAGCACCCCGGCGATCAGGTTCAGCTCGTGGTCGGCCACGCTGCCGACCGACAGGCCGTTGTTCGGCAGCCGCTTGTTCACCTCGTTCAGGATCTCCCGCTGGGCGATGGCGTAGTTCCAGTGCAGTTCGACGAACGGGGCCAGCCCGCGGAGGGTGCCGTAGTCCCGCTGGATCAGCCAGTACCCCACCTGCTGGTCGACGGACAGGAAGGGGATGTCGTAGAACCGCGCCCGGCCGATGCCGCTGGTCCCCTCGAATACCGTCTTGTTGTAGCTCAGCTCACCCCCGGTCACGTCGAAGTTGATGCTCCCCCACGTCTGGGCGAACAGCCGCTGGTTGGGGGTGAAGATGGCGGCCACGAACGGCTCCACCGTCACCTGCTCGTTCTCGAACCGGTACAGGAAGTTCGACCCGTTGCGGTCGGCGACCGACGACAGCAGCACCTGGTCGTCGGCGGTCGGCAGGGTGACGGCGATCCCGCTGGTGGTGGTCAGCACCTCGTTTTGGCTGAAGATCCGCTTGAGGGCGAACCGCAGGTTCCCGAACTCGGTGTGCCCGACCTCGAACCCCTGCACGTTGGTGCTGGCGACGGTGCCGGAGAACGGCAGGCGGAATTCGACCGACCACCGCCCGTCCAGGAACGTCTTCTCCACGCCGAACTGGTAGCGGTTGACGGTGAACCCGTTGCCGGTCAGCGGCACGTTGTCGAAGTGGTCGTAGCTGAAGATGAACCGGTCCCGCGGGAGCGGGCTGTTGTCCTCGCTCAGCTTCACCCGCCCGACGAGGGTGCTGCCGCCGGGCAGGGGCACGTTCTGCTCGCCCAGCAGGGCGCCGGAGTAGGTGATGCTCCCGCCGCCGGCCGGCACCGGGGTGGTGCTGATCTGGCTGACCGTCAGCGTCTGGATGGCCAGACCCTGGGTGTACTGGGTGATCGTCTGGTTGATCGCCCCGCGGTTGGCCAGCAGTTGCGCCCGCTGGGCGGGGGTGAGCTGGTTGAGGGCGGCGATCTGGGCGGCGTTCAGGCCGCCGCTCGACAGGAGCGTCTGGAGGGCGCTCTGGGCGTACACGGTGTTGGCCGTGCCGTTCGCGTTCATCACCTGGGTGAACTGCAGGTTCGGGTCGTTCGGGAGGCCGAGCGGGCCGGACGGGTTGATCCCGCTGTTCCCGCCGCCGAACGTAGCGACCCCGTTCGAGAAGTTGACCGTCCGCCCGAGGCCGGTGGCCGTCGGGACGGTACCGCCGGCCATGTTCCCGGTCAGGCTGAACGGGGTGCTCAGTTGCACCCGGATGGCCCGCGAGCCGAGTACGTCGCCGAACATGTTCGGGGCGAACGACCCGCCGGCCAGCCCGCCGCCTTCCGTCTGACGGGCGAACGCGCCGCTCACGTCGGGGGTGGCGGGGGGTGTCGGCGGGACGTTCGGCGGGGTGTCGGGCACCGGCGGGGTGCCGGGCGGTGTCGTCGGGCTGCCGGGCATCACCATACCCGGAGGGCACGGCTGGACCGGGGCGACGAACGTCGGCGGGCAGGGGACGATGGGCGCGACGGCGGGGCGGTGTGCTTGTGCGAGCACCGCCCCGGTGGCCACGGCCTGGGCGGCCAGGGCGAATAGGATCTTGCGCATGTACGCTTCCTTGCGAACTTGCGGGGGGGGTCGAGACCGACGGTATTATCGACCCTCCCTATTCTGCCGGTTTAACGAATCTCGTGGCGAATCGCCCCGCCCTCCCCGACGCTCAACTCGACCGATTTTACCCCGCCCCCCTCGGCCTGCTTGCTCAGCACGTCCACCGCGATCTGCGGGAGCACCTGCATGGTCAGGATGTGGTCCACGTTCCGGGCGCCGCTCTCCACCTCCTTGCACCGGGCGGCCAGGGCGTCCACCACCGCCGGGTCGTACTTGAACGTCGCCTTGTGGTTCTGCCGCAGTTGGTCGCCCACCTTCTTCAGCCGCATCTCGATGATCTTCTTGAGCACCACGTCCGACAGCGGGTAATACGGCACCACCGCCATCCGCCCGAGCAGGGCCGGCTTGAACGACTTGAGCAGATCCGGCCGAAGGGCCTCGGCCAGCCCGCCCGAGTCGGGCATGGTGTCCGGGTCGGCGCACAGCTTCATCACCGTGTCGGTGCCGACGTTGCTGGTGAGCAGGATGATGGTGTTCTTGAAGTTCACCTCGATCCCGCGGGAGTCGTTCAGCACCCCCTTGTCGAACACCTGGTAGAAGATCTCCTGCACCGACGGGTGGGACTTCTCGATCTCGTCAAGCAGCACCACGCTGTACGGCCGCCGGCGGACGGCCTCGGTCAGCACCCCGCCCTCGCCGCTCCCCTCATACCCGCGGGGCGAGCCGAGCAGTTGGGAGACCTTGTACTCCTCCTTGAACTCGCTCATGTTGATGACCACCATGTTGCGGTCGCCGCCGTACAGCAGGTCGGCCAGCGCCATGGCCGTTTCCGTCTTGCCCACCCCGCTCGGGCCGACCAGCAGGAACACCCCGATCGGCCGCTTCGGGTCGCCCAGTTCGGCCCGGCTGGTCTGAATCCGTTGGGCGATGGCGTGCAGGGCGTGGTCCTGGCCGACCACCCGCTCGTTCAACTTGTCCTTCAGGTGGAGCAGCGTCTCGATCTCGTTCCGCACCATCTTGCCGACCGGGATGCCGGTCCACGCGCCGACGATCTGAGTCACCGCCTCGCCGTCCACCACCGGCAGCACCAGCGGGTTCTCCCCCTGGATGCGGGCCAGTTCGGCCCGCAGGCGGGTGATCTCCGCCTTGCCCTTGTCGGCCTCCGGGCCGGTCAGTTTCTCGGTGGCGTCGAGCTGCGCCCGCAGGGCGGTCACCAGGTCCAGTTCCTTGCCCAGTTGCTCCTCCAGCACCGCCTTCTTCGCCTCCGCCTCGGCCTTCTTGGCGGCCAGCTCGGCCAACTTGGCGGCGTGGTCCTCCCACCCGCTGTTCTCCTTCTCCAGCGCCTTCATCTCGATGGACAGGTGCTCGATCTCACGGATCACGTCGTCCAGGCTGGCCGGTGTGGCCCCCTGGCTCAGCTTCACCCGCGCGGCGGCAGTGTCGAGCAGGCTAACCGCCTTGTCCGGCAGTTGCCGCTCGGGGATGTACCGGATGCCGAGTTTCACCGCCTCGGCGACGGCCTCGTCCAGAATCCGCACCTTGTGGTGCTTCTCCATCACCTCGGCGACGGCCCGCAACATGCGGATCGCTTTCTGCTCGTCCGGCTCCTCGACCCGCACCTCCTGGAAGCGGCGCTTCAGGGCCGGGTCGCCCTCGAAGTACTTCTTGTACTCGTCGAAGGTGGTGGCCGCGATGGTGCGGAGTTCGCCGCGGGCGAGGGCCGGCTTGAGCAGGTTGGCCGCGTCCCCCTGGCCGGCCTGCCCGCCGGCGCCGATGAGGGTGTGCGCCTCGTCGATGAACACGATGATCGGCGTGGGCGACGACTTCACCTCTTGAATGACCGACTTCAGCCGGTTCTCGAACTCGCCCTTCACACCCGCACCAGCCTGGAGCAGGCCGAGGTCGAGCGTGCGAATCGACACGTTCTTCAGCGGCTCGGGCACGTCCCCTTGCGTGATCCGTAGGGCCAGCCCTTCGACCACCGCCGTCTTGCCCACGCCCGCCTCGCCGGTGAGGATCGGGTTGTTCTGCCGGCGGCGGGTGAGGATGTCGATCACCTGGCGGATTTCGTGGTCGCGGCCGAGGATGCGGTCGATCTTCCCGCTCTTGGCGTTGGCCGTCAGGTCGGTGGTGAACTGGTCCAGAGCCGGCGTCTTGGAGCCGGCGGCCGGCTGCGGGGTGCCGTCCGGGCCGACCACCTGCGGCTGGCTGGCGGCGGCCGCCACCTCGTGCTGGTTCTCCTCACTGTTCACCCGCGGGAGCAGTTCCTTCAGCTCCTTGTAAATCTTCTCCACCGACAGCTTGGCCAACTCGGGCACGCCGTTGGAAATCCGCGGGCCGAGTTGGCGGTCGTTCAGCGCGGCCGCCAGCACGTGCCCGGACCGCACCACCGCCGCGCCGCACTCCAGGCTGCCGTACAGCCACGCCTCGCGGCACAGGTCGAACATCTCGGTGGACATGGCCGGGGTGTCGGCCTTGCCGGTTTTCATCCGCCCGATGGCGGCGTTCAGTTCGGCTTTGACGCGGTTCAGGTCCAGGTTGTACTGGCGGCAGATGGCGGCCAGGTCGTTGTTCGGCGTCTCGAACAGCCGCAGCAGCCAGTGCTCCGGCTCGATGTAGTGGTTGGTCTTCGACATGCACAACCCGGCCGCCGACTGGAGCGCCCGCAGGCACGGGGGGTTCAGCTTGTCGAACAGTGCGCGGGGGGTGATGGAAGGCATGGGAGGCCGGAGGTGTGGGGGTACGGGCGTGCCGCCGCCGGGTGGCGATGACAGGGCGGTGTCAGCGGGGCCGGCGCGGAGCGCGGTTGTTATACGGACGTGCCGCCGAGAATCTTTCGTCAGCGGTGGGGAAATGGGGCCACTCACCAACCCATCCGCCCGGCGGGTGCAAGGGGCCAGCCGGTCACGCGGACAAGCGTGGGGCCGTGGCCGGACGAGCCACCTGTTAGCCCGACGCGCGAGCGAGGGGCCAGTTCCTTCGCGAAAGACGCTGGAAGTGTCGCACCCACACTCCGCTTGCTTCTGCCTTTTCGGACAAGCGGCTGGTCCCTCGCTCGCGCGTCGGACTAACAGGTGGCTCGGAGCGGTACGGTGCTGCCTCTATCTGCGATGGAACTGGCCCCTCGCGCGCCAACTTATTGCAATCGTGCCGTAAGTCGTTGTGGCTGGGCGGTTCGCA
>CAYMHO010000074.1:0-24562 GCA_964390195.1 uncultured Fimbriiglobus sp.
CCACGGCAGCGGGGCGCCGATGTTCCTGGTCGGCGGGCGGGTGAAGGGCGGGGTGTTGGGCGACCACCCGAGCCTGACCAAACTCGAAGACGGGAATCTGAAACACGCCACCGACTTCCGCACCGTGTACGCGGCCGTGCTGAACGAGTGGCTGGGCGTGGACGCGACGAAGGTGCTCGGCAGGGGGTTCACGCCGGCGAAGATGACTCCCACTATAATTGGCCACCCCCTTCCCCCGGTGGCCGATGATCCATTTCCAGGGTGTCGAAACCTTCCCCGCCCCGCCCGATGTCGTCACGGCCATGCTGTCCGACGCCGGGTTCCTCGCGGTCAACTTGCCCGACGCCACCGCCACCGAAACCACCCCGGACCGCGCGGTGTGGAAGGTGCGGCCGAAGCTGGCGTTCCTGTCCGGCGACCTGGATACCGTCGCGGTGGTCACCGAGCGCAGCCCGGAACACGTCAAGTACCGCCTCGAAACGAAGGGCGTCGGCAGCGGCAGCACGGTGGAAGCCGAACTGAAGTTCGCCCCGACCGAGGACGGCCAGGGAACGACGGTTACGTGGGCGGGTGACGTGACCGCCATGACAGGGTTGCTCAAGCTGGCCCCGAAGGGGCTGGTGCAGGCGACCGCCCAGAAGGTGATCGCCGACTGCTGGGCCGCCCTGAAGGCGAAGGTGTAACCGAACCTCCCATCTCGAAATCCCGTCCCGTACAACAGCAGCTACCGGACGGGAGACGTTTCGCATGACCGCCAAGCCGAAGTGGTTTCAGACGACAGCCATCGACTACCCGAACAGCCGCCCGCACATCGGCACGGCGTTCGAGAAGCTGGGGGCGGACGTGCAGGCCCGCTACCGGCGGATGGAGGGGTACGACGTCTGCTTCCTGATGGGCAACGACGAAAACACCCTGAAGGTGGCCGACAAGGCGAAGGAACTCGGGCTGGAAACCCAGGCCTATTGCGACGACATGGCCCGGCAGTTCCGCGAGGTGTGGGACGCGCTCGACGTCTCCTACGACGTGTTCATCCAGACCAGCCACGAGCGGCACAAGCAGTGCTGCAGGAAGTTCGCGCAGAAGGTGTACGACAACGGGTACATCGAGAAAGGACTTTACAAGGGGTGGTACTGTCCCGGGTGTGAGGAGTTCAAGACGAAGAAACTCCACGAGGAGAACAACGGCCAGTGTCCGAACCACCTCCGCCCGCTCGTCTGGCGTGAGGAGCCGTGCTACTACTTCAAGCTGTCCGCGTTCAAGGATCGGCTGTTGTCGGAGTTGAAGGGTAACCCGGAGTTCGTCCAGCCGGAGAGCCGGCGGAACGAGATGATCGGGTTCATCGAGGCGGAGGGTCTCGAAGACCTGAACATCTCGCGGCACGGCGAGCAGTGGGGCATTCCGCTGCCGTTCGATCCGGAGTTCACCATCTACGTGTGGTTCGACGCCCTGCTGACGTACATCACCGGCATCGGGTACGGGGACGACGAGGCGACGTTCGCCAAGAACTGGCCGTGCGACACCCACTTCATCGGCAAGGACATCACCCGTTTCCATACGCACATCTGGCCGGCCATGTTGTGGGCCGCCGGGCTGGAGGCGCCGACGAAGGTGTTCAGCCACGGGTTCATCACCGTCGAAGGGCAGAAGATGAGCAAGTCGCTCAACAACGTCCTCGACCCGGTGAAGGACGTGTGCCAGAAGTTCAACGTGCCGCTCGACGCCTACCGCTACTTCTTCCTTCGCGAGTGCCCGTTCCACGGCGACGGCGATTACGCGGAGGGGAGGTTCAAGGAGGTGTTCAACTCCGAGCTGGCGAACAACCTGGGCAACCTGTTCAGCCGCGAGATGACGATCACCGTCAAGAACTTCGGCGGGGTGTTCGACGGCACGGCCGGGGTGACGCCCGAGCCGGTGGTGCCGAACCTGACCTTGATGGAGTTCGTGGGGACGGTCCGCGAGCACGTCGAGGCGTGCCGGTACAACCTGGCGCTCCAGGCGATCATCCAGGACTTCCTGACCCCGACCAACCAGTACCTCGAAGCCAACGCCCCGTGGAAGCTGGTGAAGACGGACAAGGAGGCGGCCAAGAAGGTGCTGTTCAACGCCGTGCAGTCGCTCCGCATTGCCGCCATCCTGCTGAAACCGTTCATCCCGCGGTCGGCGGAGAAGATTTACAAGAGCTTCAACTTCCCCACCCCGTGGGAGGCGGTAAAGTACGCCGACGCCGCCGAACTGACGGCCCAGCCGGACGACTTGCGGGTGAACCCGGACGTGATCGTTGATGGCAAGCCGGTGCCGCTGTTTCCGCGGATCGGGTAGTATGTTCCCCTCTCCCCCCAGGGGAGAGGGGGACATGAGACCACCATGACCGTTGCCGACCCCGCCGACCTCGACCACCCGTCGCTGTACATCAACCGCGAACTGAGCTGGCTGGAGTTCAACCGCCGGGTGCTGGAGGAGGCCCGCGACCCGTCCGTGCCGCTACTCGAGCGGCTGAAATTTCTGGCCATCTTCAGCGGCAACCTGGACGAGTTCTTCATGGTGCGGGTGGGCGGGCTGCACCAGAAGGTGCGGGCCGGCATCGGGCACAGTTCGGGCGGGGACCACACCCCGCCGGCCGAGCAACTGCGGCGGATCAGCGAGATCGTCCGCGAGCTGGTGGGCGAGCAGTCGCGGTGTCTGAACGAGGAAGTTCTGCCGGCACTGGCGAAGCGGGGTATTGTCATCCGCGACGCCAACTCCTTGACCGCCGCCGAAGCCCGCCACCTCCAGCAACTGTTCCGCTCGCAGATCTTCCCGGTCCTCACGCCGCTCGCGACCGACCCGGCCCACCCGTTCCCACACCTGCTGAACAAGTCCCTGAACCTGGCCGTCATGCTCCGCCGGCCGACGCTCGACGACGCCGAGTTCGCCGTCGTGCAGGTGCCGAGCGTGCTGCAACGGATGGTGCCGTTGCCGTCCGACCCGAACACCGCCGCGTTCGTCCCGCTGGAGGTGGCCATCCGCCAGCACCTGCCCGAACTGTTCCCCGGACTGACCATCGAGCGGGTGGTCGGCTTCCGGGTGACGCGGGACAGCGAGTTCGAGTTGGACGAAGACGTGGAGGACCTGCTGCGGGCGATCGAGGAGAACGTGAAGCAGCGGCGGCGGGGTGAGGCGGTGCGGCTGGAACTGGAAGTGGACGCACCCGGCGAGGTGGAGCAGTTCCTGGTTCAGGTACTCGACCTGTCGGCCGACGACGTGTACCGCGTGCCGGCCCTGCTCGACCTGACCGGCCTGTTCCAGATCCACGGCCTGCACGGGTTCGCCGACCTGAAGGACCCGCAGTTCACGCCGGTGCTGGTGAAGGAGTTCACCCAGGCGGTCAGCCCGTGGGTGGCCATCCGGGCGAAGGACATCCTGCTGCACCACCCGTACGAGTCGTTCAAGCATGTCGTCGATTTCATCGACGCGGCCGCCGGCGACGACCGCGTGCTGGCCATCAAGCAGACCCTCTACCGCACCAGTTCGGACAGCGCCATCGTGCAGGCGCTGCTGCGGGCGGCCGACAAAGGCAAGCAGGTGACGGCGGTGATCGAGCTGAAGGCGCGGCTGGACGAGGAGCGGAACATCCAGTGGGCGAAGGTGCTGGAGAAGGCCGGGGTGCATGTGGTGTTCGGGTTCGTCGGGCTGAAGACGCACTGCAAGGTGGCGCTGGTCGTACGGCGGGACGAGGACAACGCCATCCGCCGGTACGTCCACCTGTCCACCGGCAACTACAACCCGCAGACGGCCCGCCTGTACACCGACATCGGCCTGTTCACCTGCAACCCGGACGTGGCGGACGACGCCACCCTGCTGTTCAACCACCTGACCGGGAACAGCGCCACCCCGAACTTCCGCAAGCTGGTGGTCGCCCCGGCCCGGCTGCAACCGTTCATGATCGAGATGATCGACCGCGAAGCCGCCAACCAGCGGGCGGGGAAGAAGGCCCGCATCGCGGTGAAGGTGAACGGCCTGCTGGAGCCGGCCATCGTGAAAGCGCTGTACAAGGCGAGCCAGGCCGGGGTGCCGATCGACATCGTCTGCCGCGGCATCTGCGCCCTGCGGCCGGGCGTGCCGGGCGTGAGCGAGACGGTGCGGGTGATCTCGGTAGTCGATCGGTTCCTCGAACACCCGCGGATCTTTTACTTCGAGAACGACGGCAACCCGGACGTGTACGTCGGCAGTGCCGACTGGATGGACCGCAACCTGAGCCGCCGGGTGGAGGTGGTGTTCCCCATCGAGCAGCCGGACCTGAAGGCCCGCATGATCGACGAGATCCTGGCGATCAGCCTGTCCGACACGGTGAAGGCCCGCCAACTGCTGTCCGACGGCACCTACCGGCGGGTGGTGCCGGAGCCGGGCAAGCCGCCGGTGCGGAGCCAGATGCGGTTCCTGGAGCTGGCGGCCGAGGCGGAGAAGCGGCAACTCACCCTCACCCCGAGCGCCGCCCCGCCCGTACTGCGGCCGGTCAAGCGGACCCGGACGAAGAAGCCGGGGTGAGGGCGGGCGGCGGGCTACAATGTCAGATAGCCTGCTGACCGTCGCTCGACCCACCGCACGGAGGACGCGGCCATGTCCACGTTCGTACCGCGAGACCCGGCCGCCCCGACCGAACGCGCCTCCTCGTCCGCCGGCCGTCGCGACCACTGGGCGGTGCTGGAGGGGCTGCTCCACTCGCTCACCGACACCACCAGCTCCACCCGCTCGATCCAGGCGACCGTGCAGGCCGCCGCCGAGGCCATCTCCGCCGACGCCGCCTTCTGGTTCTCCCGCTCGTCCGGCAAGACGCTGGCGATCGCCGGCCCGCGGGCGGTCGAACCGGACTGGTGCGCGCGGTTCGCCAAGTCGATGCTCGACCGCATGCCGGACGGGGACGAGATGTGGGTGTGGGCGAACCCGCACCCCACCCCTGACCAGCCGACCGCCGCGGTACTCTGCCGCTCCTCGAAGACGCACGGGTGCATCGTCGGCCTGTCGTTCGAGCCGGGTCGGGCGTTCGACGACGGCGACGTGAAGGTCGCCCGGTTCACCCTGAAGATGCTGCTCACCCAGCGGACGCAGGCCCAGGCGGGCATCAAAAACATCCTGGGCGGGCTGCTGCAGAGCCTGACCACCATCATCGACGCGAAGGACCCGTACACCGCCGGGCACAGCGAGCGGGTTGCCCGCATCGCCACCCTCATCGCCAAGCAGATGGGGGTGTCGGCGGACCAGGTGGGCGACGTGTACCTGGCCGGGTTGCTGCACGACGTGGGCAACATCGGGGTGCGGGACGAACTGTTACAGAAGCCGGGCAAGTTGACCCGCGAGGAGTACGAGGAGGTGCAGCAGCACCCGTCGGTGGGCGACCGGATTGTCGCCAGCATCAAGCCGTTCGAGCGGCTACGGGCGGGGGTGCGGCACCACCACGAGCGGTATGACGGGACCGGCTACCCGGACAGGCTGTCACGGGAGGAGATCCCGTTGGCCGCCAGGATCTTGGCAGTGGCGGACGCGTGCGACGCCATGATGTCGGCCCGCCGCTACCGCCCGGCCCGCACACCGATCGAGATCGACGCCGTGTTCACCAAAGAGGCGGGCAAACAGTTCGACCCGCTGGTCGTGCGGGCGTTCATGGCCATCCGCCACGAGGTGTACCCGCCCATCTACCAGAAGGGGATCGGCGAATCGGCCTTCCACGCCATCGACCAGATCGTGGACAACCTGACCGACGCCTCGGCCATGCAACTACCGCCGGTGGAGAAGAGGAAGTGAAGTGGTCTGCTCGCTCCGCGAGCGGTCTTCCTGACCCCGCTCGCGGAGCGAGCAGACCAATTCACCGCCACTCCCCTCGCCACATCGTCCGCCGTTCCCCCGGCGTGTCCGAGAAAAGCAACTCGTGCGACTCCCCGTCGCGGTCCGGCAGCGGCACGGCCACCACGTCGGCCGACTTGCCCGGGTCCAGGCTGCCGCACTCGTCGGCCCAGCCGAGCGCTTCCGCCCCGCTCAGCGTCACCATCTTGAGCAACTGCTCGCCAGGGAAGTCGGGATACTTGGCGTGAACGAACCGGGCTTCGGCGAGGATGTCGAGGTCGGGGTTGGAGGCGAGGCTGTCGGTGCCGAGGCACACGCGGACACCACGAGCGAGGAAGTCGCGGAACGGGTGCGGCGGGTGGCCGAACGCGGCGTGCGTACGGGGGCAGTAGACGATCGTGCTGTTCCGCGGGATGCGGGCGGACGGGGCGAGGTGGTTCGCGTGGACGAACAGTTTCGGCTGGCGGAAGTCGCACACCGTCATCACTTGGTCGAAACTGTCGGCCAACCCGCCAGGGTCATACGCGCCCAACTCCTGGAGGAACGCGACGAACGGCCCCCGGCGGTGGTAGAGCAGTTCGAGTTCCGCACTGGTCTCGGCCAAGTGGACGGCGAGCGAGCGTTTCGGATTCGGTTCTCGACACAGGTGATTTCCCACGGTGGGGAACAACCGGCGATGAAAGCTGTACGGTGCGTGCGGACTGAACGCGAGCCGGGTGACATGGTCACCGACCGCGTGGGTTTCATCGACACGCTTGGCGAACTCTTTCGCCCGCTCCACCGCCGCGTTCGCTCGCTCCTCGCTCAGCCCGATCAACTCGAAGAACACCACCGCCCGCGCCTTCGCGGATGCCAACGTCTCCCAGCTCTTCCCCTCGCTGGCGATGTCGCCGATCAGCGTCGTGCCGAACCGCAGGCACTCGGCCAGTCCCATTTCGATGTCGGCGAGCGTCTGCTCTTCACTCCGGGTGCGGCGGAAGGCAATCACCCCCTTCAGCCAGTCGGTGAAGTGGTCCGGGTCAGTCGGCGGGATGAGGCCGCGAGCGCCGCTCAGGTCGAGGTGCGTGTGGGCGTTCACCAGCCCCGGTATCAGGGCCGCGTTGCCGAGGTCTTCGTCGGGAATCCGAACCCCACAGGGTTCGACCACTTCGATCTTGTCCCCGCGGATCGTCAGCGTCCCGCATTCCAACGGCGGGGAGCTGGTGGGAAAAACCCAGCGGGCGGTGAGGGTGCGAACGTCGGCCGGCATGGTGCGAACCCGCGGAACAAGGAACGTGTCCATGCTACGCGCAGGACGGTAGCTGAGAGGCACAGCACTCGGCTGATAACCGAGCGCACGCGGGTTCGACTCCCGCCCGTCCTATTCTCGCGTATGATCGCGGCACCACGCCTGATGGTGCCCCATGCGAACGCTCGCTCTCCTTCTTCTCACCGCCTCACTTGCCCTCCCCGCCGATCCGCTGGTCCGACGGATGGAAGCCCTCGGCCGCGGGCTGGTGGCGGTGCCGTCTGGCGAGAAGACCTTCGCCGTCAGTTGGCGGCTGTTCGGCACCGACGACGATGAGATCGCGTTCCACGTCTACCGCGTCACCGGCAAAGGTGAACCGAAGCGGCTGACCGACAAGCCGCTCGCGGACCGAACCCACTACCTCGACACGGCCGCCGACCTCACGCAAGCCAACAGCTACTTCGTTCGGCCTGTAGTGAAGGCTACCGAAGGCGACCCCAGCCCGCGGTTCACCGTGTCTGCGAACGCCCCGAAGGGGTACATTTCGATCCCGCTGAAGACCCTGCCGGGGCACACACCGAACGACGCGAGTGTCGGCGATCTGGACGGCGATGGCGAATACGAAGTCGTGCTGAAGCAGGAGATGACCCCGCGGGACAACTCGCAGAAGGGGAAGACCGGGCAGACGAAGCTGGAGGCGTACAAACTGGATGGCACGTTCTTGTGGCGAATCGACCTGGGCCGCAACATCCGCGAGGGTGCCCACTACACGCAATTTCTGGTGTACGACTTCGACGGCGACGGGCGGGCGGAGGTGATGTGCAAGACGGCCGACGGCACGACAGACGGCGACGGCAAGGTGATCGGCAACACCGACGCCGACCACCGCAACGCCGACGGGTATGTACTCGACGGCCCCGAGTTCCTGACTGTGTTCGACGGCAAGACCGGTAAGGCCCTGGCCAGCGCGGATTACAAGCCGTCCCGCGGGAAGGTGGGCGACTGGGGCGACACCTACGGCAACCGCGTCGATCGCTTCCTGGCCGGGGTGGCGTACCTGGACGGCGAGCGGCCGAGCGCGGTCTTCTGCCGCGGGTACTACACGCGGGCGGTGCTGGCCGCGTGGGACTGGCGGGACGGCAAACTGACTTGCCGGTGGGTGTTCGACTCGGACGACGGCACGAAGGGGAACCGCGACTACCGTGGGCAGGGCGACCACAGCTTGAGCATTGCCGACGTGGACGGCGACGGCAAGGACGATGTCGTCTACGGGGCGTGCTGCGTCGGGTCGGACGGGAAGGGGAGGTATAGCACCGGCCTGGGCCACGGCGATGCGCTGCACGTCTCCGATCTTGATCCGACCCGGCCGGGGCTGGAAGTGTTCAACATCCACGAGAAGTCGGCGAAGAGGCTGGGCGTGTCGTTCCGGGACGCGAAGACGGGCGAGGTGCTGTGGTCGAAGGAAAGCCCGGACGTGGGGCGTGGGGTGTGCTTCGACATCGACCCTAGGCACGCCGGGTGCGAGAGTTGGGCGAGCGGCGACGGGTTGAGCGGGGTGTGGACGGCGAAGGGCGAGGTGGCAAGCAAGTGGAAGCCGCGGTCGTGCAACTTCGGGGTGTGGTGGGACGGTGACCCGCTCCGCGAACTGCTCGACCGCAACCGCATCAGCAAGTGGGACTGGAAGAAGGAGGCGGAAACGCCGGTGTTCACCGCGGACGGCTGCTCGTCGAACAACGGCAGCAAGGCGACTCCGGCCTTGTCTGCGGACTTCCTCGGCGACTGGCGTGAGGAGGTGGTGCTGAGAACGACCGACAACAAGGAACTGCGGATCTTCACCACCCCGCTGCCGACGGAGTTGCGGCTACCCACGCTCATGCACGACCCGCAGTACCGCCTGGCGATCGCGTGGCAGAACGTCGGGTACAACCAGCCGGCACACCCCGGCTACTTCCTCGGCGACGGCATGAAGCCGCCGCCGAAGGTGCGGATCAGAATCAAGTAGGTGCCGGGCCTGTTGTCGCCGGCCACTGTGACCCCGGTCCGACCGGCCTCACGGAGGCCGGCTACAACGGATCGGGTCACGCCTTCACCAGCACCATCCCCTCACCGTTGCGGAGCCGCACACTCGTCACCACCTGGCCGAGCGAGCCGTCCGAGTACAGTTGGCGGTAGCTGCCGGTCAACTGGTGGACGGTGCCGGTGGCGTCGTCGGTGGTGCCGGTCCCCTTGCCGAGGGTGTAACTCTTCGGCTTGAACAGCACCAGGGCGTTGTCGTACTCGCGGCCGTACACCTTGTAGGTCAGGTTGGCGTTCTGCGGGTCGGCGCCGGTGGCGAAGGTGGTCATCGCCCCTTTCGGCCGGCCCACGTCGGTGGTGGCGGCCGGTACGAACACGTCGCTCCACTTGGCCGACGGCTTGTACCCGCCGAAGAACATGAGAAACGTCTTGTCCGGGTCGGCCAGCAGGTAGTAGTACGCCAGCGACCCCATGCGGGTCCGCTCGGTGGCGATGCTGCCGTAGCCGGGGTGGGTGTCGATGATCACGTACGGCGACGGCGAATCGGCGGCGAGCCGGCGGTTCACCCGGTCCTGGATGTCGATGAAGTTCGACCAGTGGTGATCGTTCGGCCGGAGCAGGAACTCCTCGTACACGGCGGTGGACTCGCGGGCGATCGGGTCGCCCTCGGCGATCGACCCGGCCGTGTTCGACACCACCCACCGGCCCGGCAGCGCCCGCGTGACCGCCCCGACCGCCGCCGCCAGGTCGTTGGTGAAGGTGGCCACCGACTCCTTCACCGGCGTGCCGGCGAACGGCAGCTTGCCGTTCGAGTTGTCCAGGAACACCCCGTCGGCGAGCGGGTTGGCGGCCATCAGCCGGGTGTGGTAGTCGGCCGCCCATTTCTGCTCGGCCAAGCCGTTCGGGTTGGTGACGAACCGCATCTGCCCGTAGTACGGGTAGAACAGTCGGCTCTCGTGCTCGAACCGGGCGTTCATCCCGGCCCGCCGGTTGGCGTACTCGGCGTCACTCAGGTAGCGGTCGCCGTTGGCGTCGGCCAGGTTGTCGAACGCCGGGATGGTGCCGGTACTCCCGCCGTTGGCACCGACGTAGTCGCGGCCGAACAGGGATCGGGCGGTCGGGCCGGTGCCCTGGGTCGTTACCACCCGGACGTAATACAGCAGTTGGGTGGTGCCCCGCAGCTTGGCGGCCTTCCAGTCGGCCGGCGGGTCGAACAGCACCTGCCCGGTGGTGGTGAACCCGTTGGTCCCGTTGGTCAGCAACGGCAGCGTCTTCCACGACTTCGGCGACCCGTCGGCGTTCACCTCGGACACGTACTCGATCCGCCCGGCCCACCCGACCGCCGCCGTTTGGAGGGTGACGTTCACCTCGCGGAAGCGGTCGGTCCACCCGAGGCTGACGGCCTGCCCGGCGGTGCCGAAGCCCACCCCGGTGGTGCCGGTGCCGCGGGCGTTGAAGGTCAGGTCGGTCAGAGCCCCGGTCCCGTCGGCCGCCCCGCGGACCACCTTCCAGAACTCCCGCACCGGCACCGACGCCGCACTCTGGCCGGTGAAGGCGGTCGCCTGGGTGACGTGGAAGAAGGCCGCTTCGCGGTCCGCCCCGGCCTTCCCCGCGTACTCGAACCAGTCGGTCAGCAGGTCGCCGTACAGGTTCGAGATGTTCGAGTAGATGACCTTCGGGGTGTCCGGGGCGGCCGCCTCCAGGTCGCCCAGGAAGCGGGCGTTCGGCACGATCAGGTCCAGGCTGTTCGCGGCCAACTGCTTCTCGTAGGCGCCCATCGGGTTGCCGGCGTAGGCCAACTGGGTCAGCCGGATGTGGTCGTACTTCCGCACCCCGTCCGGGCGGTCCGGCTTGCCACCGGTGCTGTTCTGCACGGCGAACGTGTAGGTGGCAGTGTCGCTGTTCCCGTCCACGTCCACCGCCCGCACGGTCAGCGTGTGCGTGCCGTTCGTCAGCGTGGTGGAATCCAGGTCCCACACCGCAGGCGAGGCCGACTGCGTGGACCGTAGGGTGCCGTTCAGCCGGAACTCGATACGGGAGACGCGCTCGGCGGGCGTGACGGTGGCGGTGAACCGGACCGTCCCGGAGACTGTGCCCGGCTGCGACGGGGTGACGGTCACTTTGGGCAGGGCGGCCGACGACACCGGCCGCACCAAGAAGTCGTCCACCCACACCGTGCCGGACGCACTCTTCGCCCGCTCCACCCCCGCGAACCCCGCCCCGCCGATGGTAGCCTCGTTCACCGTGAACGCGGCCTCGGGGCTGCTCTGCCAACTGCCGTTGGCGGCCAGCCACTGGGCGGTGTCGGTGCGGTACACCAGCCCGCGGAGTTGGCTGCCGTTCGCCTGCAAACTCAGCTTCACCCACTGCCCGCTCACGTAACCCGCGGACTGGATCGACCCGAGTGTCGTCTCGACGCCGTTCACCACCCGCTTCAGTTGCACGCCCAGCCCGCGGACGGCGGTGAGCGAGTAGTAGCTCGGGGTGGCGGTGTTCAGGTTCTGCCCGCGGACGATCACCCCGGCGGGGACGAGCGAGTCGGCGAACACGGACGCCTCGACGACCGCGTTGGCCACGAACGTGCTGCCGAGCCACGCGCGGGCCGACGTGGCCGAGGTGCCGGTCAGACTCAGCGCGGAGTCGGAACTGAAGTACCGCGTGCCGCCGACCGCGGCCCGCGGTTGGGCGTCGCTCGCCCACGACTGCCAGTTCGCCGGCAGCGGGTTCGGGCGGGTGGTGTCGAAGTTCTCCGGCAGCCCGGCCGGGGTGAGAACGACCACGTCGTCCGCGAACGCCATCCCGCTCCCGCCCGACAGCCGCCCGACCCCGAGCAACCCGCCCGCCGGGGTGACGGTCGTGTTCGCCTGGATCGCGTTCGTGGCGGCGGTTTGCCAGCCGCCGGCTGAAGTGAGGAACCGCCCGTCGTCGGCCCGCTGGACGGTCACCCCCAGGCCGCCTCCGGTCGGCTGCAGTTGCACCCGGAGCCAGACGCCGTTGACCGGGAGCGGCTGTCCCGGGTTGACTTTCCCGAGCGAAGTCCGCACCCCCGCCTTCACCTCCGTCAATTCGACCCCGCCGCCGGGGAGTGCCACCGCCGACACGTAGGTGGGCGTGGCGGTGTTCAGGTTCGACCCGCGGGCGACCACCTCCAGCCGGGCCGCCGCGTTCGACCGCACAGTCACCCCGCTCCCGTAGTCGGCCGGGTACGCCGTCGCCGACCAGAACCGCGACTGGGTGGCGGAGGAGCCGAGCGAGGCGAGCGCGTTCGACCCGCTGGCGGCTTGCAACTTGGACGTGATGTACTGCACCGACCCGTCATTCGACCAGTTCGCCCACCCCGCCGGCAGGGTCGGGGCGGACAGTTGGTCGAACGACTCGCCGGCCCAGGTGCTCGGGTTCTCTCGGGGTTCCAAACACTCCAGGTCGGCCCGGAGGCCGAAGGCCCGTTGGTCGCTCATGTTCCCGGTGCCTCGTCAATGGTGGCGATGCCACGGGTCCGACCGCCCCGGTCGAGACGGGAGGGCGGCGGGACGGCCGCGGGCGACGTTCCTGGTGGCGACGGGGCCGGAGGTGGGGACGCACTCCGTCGCGGGTCGGGCGCTCGTTGAAGGTCTGTTTTCGGGCCGGCGGCGGACGCCCTTTCACGAATTGCGCGCCGCCGCGAGCGTTCGTGCGGGTTCACTCGTCTCACCGCACCGAGAACCGTCCCGGCCGACCGAGCCGTCACCCCCGACCTCACCGTACACTGACGGACGACCCGCCGACACCACCAGCCAGCATGGCCGACGCAACCGCCACCACCCCCACGACCGACCCGAAACTCGCCCTCCGCTGGCTGGCGGTGGCGGTGTTCGCCGGCGGGCTGATGTTGGCCGCCTGGCAGGTCGCCCGCGACCAGACGCCGAACGTCCGACACCCGTCCGTCGTCAGCACGGCGTGGGTGTCGTTCGCCTTGTGGGCGGGGGCGGTCGGGCTGATGATCCCGGCGACGGCCTCCGAGTGGCGGCCGGGGGCGAGCCGCTACCGGGTGGCCCGCTGGGTGTGGGTGCTCGGGGCGGTGATGTTCCTCGTCCACTTCCTGGTGGCCTTCCACTTCGCCCACCGCTGGCGTCACGCCAACGCCTTCCAACATGTCAGCGACACGGCCGGGTTCGGTCCGGGCATCTTCGTCTCATACTTGTTCACGGCCGTCTGGCTGGCCGACGCCGTCGGGTGGCTGTTCGTGCCGGTCGGTTACGCGTCCCGCCCGCGGTGGCTCGGCTGGGTGGTCCACGCGTTCATGGCGTTCATCACCTTCAACGGCACGGTGGTGTACGTCCACGGGTGGATCCGCTGGATGGCGGTGGCGGTGTTCGTCATGTTGGGCGTGGCGCTGGTGTGGCGGTGGGTGCGGCGGATTTGGGGTTGGAGGTGAACACCGGCCAACAGAAATGAACGCGGCCGGGGTCACCCCCGGCCGCATCAGTACACCCGTCAGGAGTTGAACCTGAAACCTTCGCCTCCGGAGGGCGACGCTCTATCCAATTGAGCTACGGGTGCGGGTAGCTGGGGGAATTCTACCCCCCCATGCGACAGTTTCAACATCACCCGCCGATTTCATCCGCCCGCGCGATCCCTGCTCCGCCCTCGGACTGCCAACTGGAACCGCACCTCACCCACTTTCTGCTGCTCGAATCCGGCTGACAACACCGCGTCGGTCGGCCCGGTCGGGCACTCGTGTGGTACCACCACCTCGAACGACCGCGGTTGCGTCTGCCCGACCCAGGTGAGGTCCGCCATCGATTTTGGCACCACCGCCCCGCCCACGGTCAGGTGCAACTGCAAGGCGCTCCCACGCACGACCGGCTGCTGGACATATCCGCCGCCGAGCAACTCGGCGTCCGGGTTGAGTGCCCGGCACAGGGTGGCCACCCCGCCGAACGCCTCCGGCAGGTGGGCGTACACCAGCACCCGCGCCCGCAGGCCGGGGGTCAACTCGACCGGGCCGAACAGGCTCAGTTGCACCGCGTCGGCCGGTTTCTTCCAGAACAGCACCGACCGGGCCGCGCGGGCGGCGGCGCTGTCGAAGACGGGCGGCGGGGGGATTTCGACCGCCGCGCGCGGTCGGGGGGCGGTGTCCGCTGCGGGAAGCCGTCTCTCCGGGGCCGGCTTGTTGGTGCGGATGGTGGGGGCGGGCGTGACCGGCTGGTGCGGGGCGGGCACCGGCGGCAGGTCGTCGTCCTCAGGCGGCGGGGCCGCCCGGAACACCGGCACGTCGTCGAAGTCAATCACATCGGACGCCGGTGGCAGTTCGGCCCGGCGGGTGTACGCCATCGGCACGCCGACCGAGTCCCCCAGGGCGGCCAGCGCCTCCGCCTTCACCGTCATGTACAGCTTCGACGTCGGCACCTCGGAGGCAAGTTCCGGCAGCGCGGCGATCTCCCGCAACGCCGATCGCAATTCGTCGAATCTGCTCGGCCGCTCGTCCGCCGCTTTCCGCATTAACCGTTCGACGAGGTCGGCCAACGGGCGGGGGGCGGCCGGGCAGCGGGTGGGGAGTGGTACCGGCGACCGCAACTGGTGGCTGATCACCTTTTCGGACAGCCGCTCCTCCGGGAACGGGGGCAGGCCGGTGAGGGCGAAGTACAGGCAGCAGCCGAATGAGTACGCGTCGGCGGCGGCCGAGATGCTGGTCGGGTCCAGGAGCGTTTCCGGGGCGGCGTAGTCGATCATCGCGGCCGACCCGTTGGCCAGCGCCAGTGTGTCCACCATCGACCGCTCCTCGGCCACGTTGTCGGCCAGGATGCCGCCCAGGCCGAGGTCGAGCAGGCGGGGGTGGCGGTCCGGTCCGAGGAGCAGCGATCGCGGGCGGAGCAGGCCGTGCGGCAGGCCGGCGGCGTGCAGCAGGTGCAAGCCGTCGGCCAGTTCGGCGAAGTACCTGACGGCCTCGGCGGGGGCGAACGGGCCGTGCTTCAGGACGTGCCGGTCGAGAGTCAGCCCGTCCGCCCACTTCCACGCCAGGAAGTGCCGGCCGGCGGCCGAATCGATGTCGGCGAACGGCACCACCGCCGGGTGTGGCGGCAGGGCCGCGAGGGCGTTCAGCCGCTGGCGGGCCTGGAGCACCCGCCAGGTGCTCCTCAGGGGCAACACTCGCAGGGCGTACCGCTCGTTCTCCGGGCGGGCGAGGGCCAAGAAGGTGGTGCCGATGGAGCCGTTGCCGACCGGTTCGACGAGCAGGTAGCGGCCGAGTTCGAGGCGTTCCGGGCCGTCCACCAGCGCCCGCTCGGCCTGGAAGGTGGACACAAGCCCGTGCTGGGCCAGGTGATCGGCCAGCAGGGTGGCGTCGCCGTCCGGGCACTGCTCGAGGAAACGGGAGCAGGCGGCGACCGCCGCGTCCGGGTCCAGGGCGCCGACGGCGACCAACCCGTCGATCAGGCGGGCGGCGTCGGCGGGCAAACTGGCGGACAGGGCGGGCATCGTGTTCTGGGAATCGCTTTGGCCGGGTGCGTTTCGGAACTATAGAACGCACTGCTGGTTTGTGCGGGCGGCGGACGAACCGTTCCGGTGGCGAGAAATATTTCCGCCGCCGTCGGGTAGAATCAGGTAGAAGGGCGGGCGACCGCCCGACCAGGGGGACCAACAATGAGCGGACCTTCGCAGCGGGCTTCCGGCCCGACTGATCAGCCGCGGCGGAAGACCGCCGCCATCGACCTGCCCACCGCCCGCCAGATGCTGCCGCTGGTGCGGTCGATCGTGCAGGACCTCGTCAGCCAGCGGAAGCAATTGACCCACCTGTCCGGCGAGCAGGACGTGCTCGACCGCGAGCGGCGGAGCCTGACGTGGGAATCCCGTCGCCGGCGGTACTCGCTGAGCGACGAGTTGAACACCGCCAGCAAGGCGTACACCGCCGCCCTCGGCGAACTGACCCAACTGGGCGTCAGCCTGGTGGACGACGCGGCGGGGAGCGTCGATTTCCCCACCCGCATCAACGGCCGGCCGGCCGCGTTCAGTTGGCAGATGGGCGAGGACGGGGTGCGGTACTGGCGGTACGCCGGCGAGGAGCAGCGGCGGCCGATCCCGTCCGACTGGCAGCAGGGGACGGCGTTGCGGACGCGGTCGGAAAGTTCGGCCGAGTAGTCAATCGCCAGTGCCGCGGGTGACGATTTTTTCGGCGGGTCGCTTGCTCCCCCCGATGGCGTGACCTACATGTTGGGTGTTCGCGGCGGACGGGGAGGCCAACCCCGACCCGGCCGCGAACGGCGGCCCGGAGAATTAGTCCGGCTGTCCAACACCCAACGTCGGCTTTTTCCGCTCCGAGGGGGGAGCGGCTTAAGCGGCCAGGCGAACCGAAGGGATGGACGGGACCCGACAGTGAGCTTGGTGCCCCGGCGGTCGCAAGACCGCCGGGGTTTTTTCATTTCCCGGCCGGCGAACCGGTGCGGATTACTTCTCCTTCTTCGGCTCGACGATCTCCAGCATCGCCGCGTCGTCGATCTGCAGTTGCAGCTTCTTCTGATACTCGCTCAGCTTGCCCTTCGCCCGGATGGTCTTCCCCTTGAAGGTGTCGAAGGTCGCCTTGTCGAAGGGGCCGGTCATGGCCTTCTCGTTCACCACAACGGTGAAGTTGTCGTCGCTCTTGAAGTCTTTGAGCGAGTTCAGCAGGATCCGCTTGCCGCCACTCACCGCGTTCCCGCCGGACACCTCGAACTGCACCGTCACCTCGTCCCCCTTCGCCTTCTTCAGCGCGTCCGCCGGGGAGATGACCCCGTCGGGCAGCTTCACCGGGTCGGCCGGTTTGACGGCCGGCTTGTCCGCCCCCTTCTGCAACCGGGCGAGCGGCACCTTCGCCGCGGCCGCAATCTGCCCATCCTCGTCCCGCAGTTGCAGGCTCACCGTCGGTTCCTTCGCCGCCCAGTCGATCTGCACCACCCCGAAGTTGTTCCCCCACGGCATGCCGCCGACGCGGCACTTGTTCGCCTCCGGGTCGCGGTAGTTGAGCGCGCCCTGGTTGAACCCGCTGCTCGTCGCGTCGTACAGCGGATACCCGACCGCCTTCGGGTCCACCGAGATGTCCCCCAGGTGGCGGTCGCCGCTCAGCACGACCACCCCGCTCGCCCCGGTGTCCTTGATCAGCTTGTACAGCCGCGCCCGCTCGTTCGGGATGGTGGCCCACTTCTCGAACGGGTGTTCGTCGCTCACCACCTGGATGCCGCTGCCGATCAGCCGCACCTCGGCCGGCTTCTTCAGTTGCTCCTCCAGCCACTTCCACTGCTCCTCACCGAGCATGGTGGCGTCGGGGTCGGTGTTCGGCACGTACGGGCGGATGGTGGTGCCGGGGAGCGGCTTGTCGGCCTTGCGGATGGGGCTGCGGGAGTACCGCCCGTCGAGCATGATGACCTGAACCCGCTGCCCCTCCGGGCCGAACGTCTCCGCCCAGTACACCCCCTTCTGCTTGCGGCGGGGCGAATCGGCCGGCACGCCGAAGAAGTCGAGGAACTGCTTCTGGGCGTCGTCTTTGTGAACCCATTCCTCGCCGGCGTCGTTGTTCCCGTAGTCGTGGTCGTCCCAGGTGGCCATGATGTAGGTGGACGCCCGCAGCGACTTGAACGCCGGCACCGCCGCCAACTCGGCGTAGCAGGCGGCCATCTTCGCCGGGTCGGACGGTTTCAGCTTGCCGTTCTCGATGTCGGCATAGATGTTGTCACCGAGCAGCACCAGCAGGTCCGGCTTGGCGTCGACCACCTTCTCCCAGATCGGGCACGGCTTGTTCTGGTCGGCGCACGACCCGAACACGATGCGGGACACAGTGGCGGGCGGTTTCGGCTGGGCGACGGCCGCCGGGACGAACCCGAGGGCGACGGCCGCGAGCACGAGAATGCGGAGCATGGGGCACCCGGTGGGAAACGGAGAGAGTGGGGTTGTTGAACCGACCGGGAGCGCGAGCGGCAAGCGAAGACGGTGTGAAGGGAGGGAACGTCCGAAATGACCGCCGCCAACTCCGTCCCCGTCACCACCGTCTCCGCCGCCGCGGCTTCCTCCCACACCGACCTCGTCGCCGTCGAGGAGCCGCTCGAAATCCGGGTGGCATTCGGGCCGTTGGAGCGGCGGATGCGGGCCACCCTTGGGGTGACGATGCGGACTCCGGGGCACGACACCGAATTGGCCGCCGGGTTCGTGCTGGCCGAGGGGATCGTCCGCAGCGTGGGCGACCTGCTCGGCGTGCAGCAGGCGGAAGCGAACGCCGTTCGGGTCGAGTTGCACCCGGTCGTGCCGTTCGACGCCGAGCGGGTGCGACTCTTCCCGGTGTCGTCGGCCTGTGGGGTGTGCGGGACGCGAACGCTGGAGGAACTGGAACGACACCTCGACCCGGTGGCGGCGAAGACCACCTTCCCTTCGGCCATGATTCACCAACTGCCGGCACTACTCCGCGAGGCGCAGCCGACGTTCGACAGCACCGGCGGGCTGCACGCGGCAGGGTCGTTCGACTCGGGTGGAAAGTTGCGAACGGTGCGAGAGGACGTCGGCCGGCACAACGCGGTGGACAAGCTCGTCGGGGCGGAGCTGCTCGACGGCAACTGGCCGCTCACCGGGCGAATCATTTTCGTCAGCGGGCGGGCCGGGTTCGAGCTGATACAGAAGGCGGTGATCGCCGGGGCGGAAGTGTTGGCGGCGGTCGGTGCGCCGACGAGTTTGGCGGTCGCCGCGGCCGAACGGTTCGGGCTGACCCTGCTCGGGTTCGTCCGCGACGGGCGGTTCAACGTGTACGCCGGCGGCGGGCGGGTGCTGTGATCACGGCACGTCGGCCAGGTCGGTCCGCAGGAAGATCCGCAACGGCGACTCGGCCGGTTGTTCCTTGTAGTGGGCGTGCAGCACCGCCCACTGCTCGCGGTCCACGTTCACGTCCTGCCCCTGGGTCATCGTCCACAACACCACCAGATCGGGACGGTTGTGCTCGTCCTGGTAGTGGGTGGCCAACTTCCCCCGCAGGTGCGTCGCCTTCACGTCCTCCAGCCAGTACGGCATCGGCGTTCGCAGCTCGAACGGCGTGTTCAGGTACAGCCCGGACGAACTCATCCAGAAGTCCGCCGTCTGGCACTTCGCCTCGTAGGGCTGAAGTTGGTTCCGCACGTTGTCGAGCAGTTCCCGCTTCCACGTCTGGGTTCGCAGGCCGGCGAACGCCCCGCGCTTCACCTCCGCCGGGTACGCGTCGATCTGCTGGGCCGGCGAGGCCAGCGGAACCTCGGCGTACACGTACGTGAGCGTCGCCCACGCCACGCATGCCGCCACCCCGAACGACCCGACCGCCACCGCCTCCGATTTGCCCACCCCGCGGGCGGTCAGTGCGATCCCCCCGCTCACCGCCAGGATGCCGAGGATCGGGAAGTTGATCAACCCGGCCACCGCCGAACTGGCTACCAGCAGCCCGCCCACGATCCCGGTCAGCATCAGCACGCACAACACTCGGTCGGCCGGAGCCAGGGTTCGGCGGGGGATTGGGATCAGCGGCATGAACCCGGCGGCGAACATGAACACCACGTCGTGCCCTTTGGTGAACAGGCCCGTCGGGCGGTTGCAGGTGAGCCACCACACGGCCGCGGCCACCATGCCCACCAGGTGCAGCGGGCGGACGGACGGGCTTGGCATCAGCCGGCGGAGCAGGCCGAGCAGGAAGGTCATGGCGCACGGCATCCACAGTTGCCCCTTGCCCCACAACGACACGCCTGCCGACTCAGCCTTTTCTCCCATGCTGCCGGCGTACAGGCGGCGGCTGAAGTCGAAGATGTCGGCCACGCGGTCGAACCCGCCGAGCTGTGCCGCGATGACCGTCAGCACGAGGCCGACGAACACGACCAGTACACCGAACGCGGACAACAGGAACTTCCGCTGGGTGGGGAACAGCAGGAACAGCCCGGCGAGGGACAGTGGGGCGAGCGGCGCGACCGACGGGTACGCACACCCGCCGACGGCCATCAGCCCGCAGCCCACCGCCAGCCCGACCCACCCGCCCTTGCCGGTCGCCTCGCGGTCGAGCACCGCCCGCATCAGGGTGAACAGCCCGCCGCCCAGCCCGAACAGCGCGAGCGTGTTGTAACTGACCGCCGGTAGGCCGAGCGGGATGAACACGAGCAGGCACATCGCCGCGGCCGTGGCCACCGCCGGCGTCGCCACCCGCAGGAAGAAGCGATACCCGGTGAGGCAGAACAGGAACGAGCCGAGCAGGTACGCCCGGCGGAGGAACAGGATCAGGCCGGTCAGGTCCGGGCGGAACAGGGAGTACGCCTTCACCAGTGGGAAGTACAGCACCGCCGAGAACTGGTGCGGGCTGAGGTTGCCGGTTTCGGCGGGGGTGGACCGCAGCCACGAGGCGGGCAGGACGGCGTAATACCCTTCGTCCGAGACGTCCACGCCGAACTTGAGCTGCCACCAGTACACCGGCAGCAGCACGGCACACAGGACGACGAACAGCCCGTGAGTGGCGACGAACCGGGAGACGTACGCTCGCATCGGCGGTAAGGCTCCGCGGCCGGGGGCGACGCCGGAAGCGTAGTTCATGATCGCCGGGCCGCCCGCCGGGGCCGCGGATTGGAGCAGAGGGGCGAACGGGCGTCAAGGCGAGTCGGGGTCTGCTGTAGCCGGCCTCTGTGTGGCCGGTCCGGACCGGCCTCACAGAGGCCGGCTACAGGTTCGATCGTCAGTCCGTCAGCCGGCGGTTCCGCAGGGTGTGCAGGTAGTGCTGGGCGAAGCGGTGGGCCTCGTCGCGGACGTACTGCAACAGCCGCAGGGCGGCCGAGTGCCGGCTCAACTTGATCGACTCGGCCTCGCCGGGGCGGAAGATCTCTTCTTCCTGCTTCGCCAGCGAGATGACCGTCGGCGGGGTGATGCCGAGGGCGGCGAACGCATCCAGGGCGGCGTTCAGTTGCCCCTTCCCGCCGTCGATGAGCAGGATGTCGGGGAACACCCCGTCTTCGTCGTGCAGCCGCTTGAACCGCCGGGTGATCACCTCCCGCATACTGGCGAAGTCGTCAACCCCCTGCACGCTCTTGATCTTGAACTTGCGGTAGCCGTCCTTGAACGGCAGGCCGTCGATGAACGCCACCAGCGACGCCACCGTGTCTTCGCCGCTCAGGTGGGCAATGTCCACCCCTTCGATGCTCCGCGGGGTGGTCGGCAGCCCGAGCACCTTCTTCAGCCCGATCAGCCCCTTCTTCGGGTCGATGTGGAACACCTCCGGTTGGGCGTGCTTGTCCTTGTCGCCCCGCAGTTCCAGGTTCTTGAGGGCCGCCATCTCGTCGCGGATTCGGGCCGCCTTTTCGAACAGCATGGCCGCGCTCGCCTCCTTCATCTCGCCCTCCATCCGGGCGAACAGCTTGGCCGTGCGGCCCTCCAGCACCATCACCAGTTTGCGGATCTGCTTGCGGTACTCCTCCCGCGTCACCCGCAGGTTGCACGGGGCGGTACACTGCCGGATGCTGTGCAACAGGCACGGGCGGAACCACCGCCACCGCTTGTCGTCGGACTTGATGTCCAGCGAGCAGGTGCGGAACCTCAACACCTTCTGCAACACGTTGACGGCATCCTTCACCCTCGCCTTGCTCAGGAATGGGCCGTACAGCCGCACGCCCCGCCGCCGCGGGGTACGGGTGATCTCCACCCGCGGGAACTCCTCCCGCGTGCGGATCTGGATGTACGGGAAGCTCTTCCCGTCCTTCAGGTCCTTGTTGAACTTCGGCCGCAGGTCCTTGATCAGCCGCGCCTCCCGCATGAGCGCGTCCACCTCCGACTCGCACGGGATGTAGTCGATGTCGGCGATGTGCTTGACCAGCTCGCACGTCCGCGGGTCGATCGCCGCCTCCTTCAGGAAGTACGACCCGGCTCGCGAGCGGAGGGCCTTCGCCTTGCCGACGTAAATCACGTTCCCGCCGGCGTCCTTCATCAGGTACACGCCGGGGGTGAGGGGGAAGGTCTTCACCTTCTCGGCGGGCGGCAACGGGGTGTCCGACATGGCGTGTCCTGTGTGGGCAGAGGTCATTTTACGCCGGGCGCGAACCGATTGACCTCCGCCCGAACCGGTTCTAGCTTTGTCCGGCTCTCGGACACCAGTACCCCATGCCCACCCTGAAGTTGCCGCCCGCCCCCGTCGACACCGCCGCCCCCGGCCTCACCCGCCGCCGCGTGTGGCAGGCGCCGGTGGTCCGCTCGCACGCCCTGGTCGCCCTCACCTTCGGCCGGCTGTACCTCGCCCCCGCCAACTTCGCCGTCCGCCCGGACGCCGTGCAGGCCATCCACGATGGGGCGAACCTGGAGGAGTCGTTCGGCCCGCTCGGCACGGTCATCGACCTGCCCAGTGTCCGCCGGGTGGCCCACGACCTGGAAACGAACACCCTCAGTATCGATTACCGGCCGACGATCGCCACCCGCTCCGGCAGCATCCCGACCGGACAGGTGGTGATCCAGTTCGACAGTTACGAGGCGGCGGACGAGGTGTTCACCAAGGTGTGGCGGCGGATCGCCGACCGGGTGAAACTGGTCCAGGACCGCCGGCCGACGTGGGACCTGATCCGCAGCCCCTTGGCGGCCATCGGCGGGGTGCTGCTGGCGACGCTGGCGCTCAGCCTGTTGGCGATCGGGTGGGCGGACGCGGCCACCCCGGAGGGGGGCGGGTTCGCCCCCGACTGGCGGTGGGCGTGCGGGGGTGGTGGGGCCGTCCTGGCCGGCCTGCAGGTGTGGCTGTACCGCCGCTGGAGCACCCCGCCCAAGCGACTCGAACTGAGGCCGGTCGGCTGACCCGCCGACACCCGCGAGGACCCCGATGACCGCCGACGACGTCTTCGACATCCTGGACAAGATCCCCCCGGAAGACCTGAACCGGACGGTCCTGGTGCTGCGGCACAACGCGGCCGTCACCATCGACCAGATCGCCCGGCGGGAGGACAACTACCTGGTCGTCCGCGGGCGGGAGAACGGCACCACCGACGAGGGGCGGGCGCTGTTCGTGCCCTACGAGGAAGTGCTGTACGTGAAGGTGGACCGCATCACGCGGGTGGAAGAGTTGAAGCGGATGTACGGCGAGAAGGTGGTCGTCCCCGAGTCGCCGACGGACGTGAAGAAGACGGCCGACGAGAAGAAGGTCGACGCCACCCCGGCCCCGGCCATGGACCCGGCGGCCATCGCCAAGCAGAACCTGCTCGCCCGCATCCGCGCCGCCAAGACCGCGGCGGGGGCGAGCAACTGACGAGCCGCAGACGCACGAGCCGCGACCGCGAGGGAGCGGGTTGGACTCGCCCGCTCCCTCGCGGTCGCGGCTCGTCAGGTCAATTTCCCGTCGTTCATCTCCAGCTTCCGCGGGAACAGTTTTGCCAGATCCTGGCTGTGCGTCACCACCACCAGCATGGTGTTCTGCTGCTTGTGCAGGTCGAGCAGCAGCCTGCCCACCGACTCGGCGTTGGTGCGGTCCAGGTTGCCGGTCGGCTCGTCGGCCAGCAGCAGGAGCGGCTTGTGAACGAGCGCTCGTGCCACCGCCACCCGCTGACGCTCCCCGCCGCTCAGTTCCGCCGGGCGGTGGGTCAGCCGCCCGCTCAGCCCCACCTTGACGAGCAACTCACGGGCGTACGCTTGCGCTTCGGCCTTCGGCAGTGACCTGTTCACCAACGTCGGCACCAGCACGTTCTCCAGCACGCTCGCCTGCGGGAGCAGGTGGTGGTCCTGGAAGACGAACCCGATGCGGCGGTTCCGGAACGCCGCCAACTCGGCCGGCTTCAACCCGAACGGGTCCACCCCGTCGAGCGAGACCGTGCCGCCCGTCGGCGTGTCGAGCGTGCCGAGGATGTGCAGCAGCGTACTTTTCCCCGACCCGGACGGCCCCATCACGGCCACCGCCTCCCCGTGCTCCAACCGCAGGCTCACCCCGCCGAGCACCGGCAGCGGCCCGGACCGGGTGGGGTAGTCTTTGCGAACGTCGCTCACGATCAGGCTCATTCGGTGGCATCCAGTTTGGCCCGGAGGGTGTCCGGGATGGGGATCGCTTCCAGGCCGTGCGGGTGGACGGCCTTGCAGAACACCGCGGTGATACGGCCGGTGGCCACAGCCTGCCCGGCGTGCGTGAAGTCGAACCGGTACGCCACCGACTTGGTGCCCACCTTCTCCACCGTCACCCCGATGGTGAGCACGTCCTCGAACCGCACCGGTCGGGTGAAGTCGCACGTGACGCTCACCCGCGGGAAGCCGAACCGCTCGCCCCCCTCCGCCCACGTCACACTCAGCCCGCGGGCGTTCAGGAACTGCGTCTCGGCCGCCTCCATGAACCGGAAGTAGTTCGAGAAGTGCATGATCCCGGCCATGTCGGTGTCGCCGAACTCGACGCGGCGGGTGGTGGTGAACATCGAGTCCTCAGGTCTTAGGGTCGTCAAGTCGTCAGGTCGATTCCGTTGCAGCCACGAAGGGACGAGGCGAACCCAACACCCCTCCCCGCTGGGGAGGGGTCGCCGCACCGAGCGGAGCGAGGGCGGCGGGGGTGGGGATTCG
>CAYMHO010000075.1:0-24070 GCA_964390195.1 uncultured Fimbriiglobus sp.
TCGCTGGCGATGTGGACCGTTTCCAGGTGGTCGAGCAGGGCCGGGCCGTGGTACCACGACATGGCATCGCTCCTGGCCGCCACGTTGTCGCCCTTCAGTGCCGACATCGGGATGAAGCAGACATCCGGCAGGTTCAGCTTCGCCACGAACCCGGTGTAGTCGTCCTTGATCCGCTCGAAGACTTCCTGCGAGAAGCCGACGAGGTCCATCTTGTTGATGGCGACGACGACGTGCCGGATGCCGAGGAGCGAGACGATGAACGAGTGCCGGCGGGTCTGGGTTTGCACCCCGTGGCGGGCGTCGATGAGGATGATGGCGAGTTGGCAGGTGCTCGCCCCGGTGGCCATGTTCCGCGTGTACTGCTCGTGGCCGGGGGTGTCGGCGATGATGAACTTCCGCCGATCGGTGGAGAAGTATCGATAGGCCACGTCGATGGTGATGCCCTGCTCCCGCTCGGCCTTTAACCCGTCGGTGAGCAGTGCGAGGTCGATCTCACCGGCCCCGGTGGTGCCGACCTTCTCGCTGTCGCGTTTCACGGCGGCGAGTTGGTCCTCGTAGATCATCTTCGTGTCGTGCAGCAGCCGGCCGATGAGCGTACTCTTGCCGTCGTCCACGCTGCCGCAGGTGAGGAACCGCAGCAGTTCCTTTTTCTGGTGCCGGGCGAGGTAGGCGTGAATGTCTTCGTGCGTCAGGTCAACGGCTTGCATCGTGAGCAGTGTCCAGTGGTCAGTGGCCGGTGGCCAGAGAAGACAGTTGAAGCGGAGGTGAAGTCGCATCAACGCAACAATCACCTGCCGGTGCCTGCTTTGCGACCCTCGTCAGGAGCAGCACCGAGTTCGGCCCATACCCGCTCGGCAGCCGCGTCGAACTTCAATGCCACAACCAGGAACGCATCCGGCCATCCGCTGCTGAGGCTGACCTCCTGCATGGGTCCGGTCGGGGCGAATAGGACCGCCAAGTCCAACTGCGGCGGTAACTCACCGGCATCGATCGTGGCGATCTGTCGGTCCAACTCCGCTAGTGCAGCCGGACCATTCTCCCAAGAAGACCAAGCGAAGTCGTTATCCGGCAAAGCAAGGAGAGCCCGCGCTTCGCGTAGGACAGCCACAAGTTCTCGCCGTGACTCCACCCGTACTCCCTCTAGTGGCCGAATACATTCTTCTCTGGCCACCGGCCACTGACCACTGACCACTGCTCAGAAATACCCCTCGCGCTTCTTCTGCTCCATCGACCCGGCCTCGTCGTGGTCGATTACGCGGCCCTGCCGCTCGGAGTTCTTCGCCAGCAGCATCTCCTCGATGATCTCCGGCAGGGTTGTCGCGGTGCTCTCGATGGCTCCCGTCAGCGGGTAGCAGCCGAGCGTGCGGAACCGAACCCGTTTCATCATCGGCTCTTCGCCCGGCCGTAGCCGCTTCTGCATCCGCTCGTCGTCCACCATGATGAGCGTGCCGTCCCGCTCGACCACCGGCCGCACGTCGGCGAAGTAGAGCGGCACGATGGGGATGTTTTCGAGGTGGATGTACTGCCACACGTCCAGTTCGGTCCAGTTGCTCAGCGGGAAGGCGCGGATGCTCTCGCCCTTGTGGACCTTCCCGTTGTAGAGGTTCCACAGCTCCGGCCGCTGGTTCTTCGGGTCCCACTGGTGCAGCTTGTCGCGGAAGCTGTACACCCGCTCCTTCGCCCGGCTCTTCTCCTCGTCCCGCCGGGCACCGCCGAACGCGGCGTCGAACTGGTAGTGGTTGAGCGCCTGCTTGAGCGCCACCGTTTTCATCACGTCGGTGTGCGTCTTCGATCCGCTGTCGAACGGGTTGACACCCGCCGTCAGCCCCTCCTGATTCGTCCACACCTTTAAGTCCAGCCCCTGCTCGCGGCAGTAACTGTCTCGGAACTCGATCATCGCCCGGAACTTCCAGGTGGTGTCCACGTGCAGCAGCGGGAACGGCAGGCGGCCGGGGTGGAACGCCTTCTGCGCCAGCCGCAGCATGACGGCCGAGTCCTTGCCGATGCTGTACAGCATGACCGGCCGCTCGAACTCGGCCGCCACCTCGCGGATGATGTGGATGCTCTCGGCTTCCAGTGCCTTCAGGTGGGTCAGGTTGTAACTGGTGCTGCTCATTCGGGCTCCTTGCTTCCGATTTTATGAACCGCGAACGGCCGCGGGGCGAAGCCGGCCGGCTTCGCCCCGCGGTTGTCGAGCAATCCTCCTGTTCACTTCTTCGCCGCGGTGATGTCGTACAGCAGCACGGTGGTGTCGTTCGCCCCGACCGCCAGCCACTTGCCGTCCGGGCTGACGGCTAAAGAGTCCTGGGAGCACCCGAGCGTGTCCGAGTCGAAAATCGGTTTGTCGGCGTTCGGGGCCTTCACCACCACCCGCAACCCCGCGTGCAGGCCGCCCCACGAGTTCTTCGCCAGCCACGGGTCGCGGGTGTACCCGGTGACCGTCGCCCGCGGCGTGGTGCTGGTGTCCTTCTTGCCCCCCGGCAGCACGTCGGCGTACTTCTTCAACAGTTCCTCGCAGGCCCCCCGCGTGTAGAAACGGTCGGACGACTTGCGGTTGACGTCGCCCAGCTTGCCGGTGCTGACGTCCCAGGTGTTCACCACCGCCCAGCACGAGCGGTCCGTCGGCGGCTGCCCGGTCTTGTCGCAGTTGCCCAGCGCGAACAGCGTTTTGCCGTCGCCCGAGAAGAGCAACCGCTCCCACACCATGTACTCCCGCTCGACCGGCTGGGCGAGCTTCAGCGGCACGTCCTTCCGCGTCTCCAGGTCCACCAACCGCTGGCTGCCGCGGGTCTTGGTGGCGAAGTATTTGCCGTCCGGCGAGAGGGCGTACACCGGCGGGTGGGAGTCGGAGAAGCGGTCGAGCAACACCTCCCCTTTGCCCGTCGCCACGTCCCAGCCGACCACCCGGTCGTCGCTGCCGACGGTGATGAGCCGCTTGCTGTCGGCGGTGAACTGGGCGAGCAGCACGTTGCCGACGTGCAGACCGGTCACAGGTGGGGCTTCACCGGGAACCGTCCAGGTGACGACCGCCTGCACACTCGCCCCGAACAGCACCGGCCCGGTGGCGGCGGCCGCGACCACCGTCCCGTCGGCGGGGAGAGCCACCAGCGGGACACTCCGGGCGGGCACGCTGCTGGCGGCCGCCACCTTCCCGTCGGCGGTGTCGTACACCGACACGTCGCCGTACTCGGACGCCACCGCCACCCGCTTCCCGTCCGGGGCGAAATAGAGTCCCACCCAGTTGCCCAACTTCTTGTCGGTGGAGACCGCCTTCTTGCCGGTGGCGATCTCCCACACGGTGACGTGGTACTGGCTGTGCGTGTGGAACAGGGCAAGCCACTTGCCGTCCGCCGAGAGGCTCAACAGGGCGGCCGGCTCGCCGAGGTCGAGGCGGTGCGTCCGTTTGAGGGTGGCCGTGTCCCACACCTCGACGACGTTCTCGAGCTTCTCCGCCGCCGCGTCCTTCGGCGTGTGCCGGCCGGTCGTCGCCAGCACTTTGCCGTTCCCGGACAGGGCGAACACGACGTTCCCGTTCTGGGCCGGGTCGATCTCGCCCTTGGCGGCTCCGGTCCTGGCGTCCCACAGTTTGATCGGGGTACGCGAGTCGGTCGGTGCGGTGGCGCCGAGCGACCCGTCGGCGGAGATGCCGTACCGCAGGTACTTCTGGTCGAGTTTGTCGGGGAACCCGCCGACCCGTTTGCCCGTCTCGGCGTCGAGTTGGGTCACCCCGAAAGAGTTGAAGAAGACCAGCCGCTTCCCGTCTCCGGAGAACGCCATCTGGGTGCCGAGTTCCTTCTCCGTGACGGTGATGACACGGACCTCCTTACGGGTTTTCGCGTCGATCACCCGGACGGTATCGGTGCTCGCCCGATACGCCGCCAGTTTGCCGTCGGGCGAGAGGGCGACCGAGTCCGGGGAGACGGTCCGAAGTTCGGAACTGCCGAGTCGGATTTTGACGCCGCGGGGAAGGTCGTCTCCGGCCCCGGCGAGCGGGCTGAGGGAGAGCAGGGCACAGCAGACGATCAGGCAGCGGCGGACCCTGGGCATGAGCGACTCCGGTAGCGTAAAGGTTGGGGGTGAGAGTATGCGTGGGGGTTGGCCCCCGAGCAAGGTCAGGAGAAACTCGACCCTCGGCCCCCGCGCTCACTCCGACAGCGGGCATGTGGAGGGGACCGGTGCCGCCGGTTGGGTGCTCGGCAGCGGCGGCGGCAGCGGAGCCGGCTGTGGCACCCGCACCGGGGCAGGGGCGGGAGCCGGCGCGGGCCTGGTGGCCGGTGGCGTGGCAGGCTCGGTCGGTGTTTCAACGGGGGCCGCGGGCATGGGTTTCTCCGGTTGCGGTGCGGGCGATGTCAGCCGTTGCCGTCCGCGAGCAGGCCGGCGACGGCGGCGTGGTCGTACGGGCGGAAGTCGAAGCCGGTCCGCCGCAGGTGGGCGAGGACGTGCCGCACCCAGAGCAGTTCGGCCCGCTCTTGCGAGCCGACCTTGTCGCGGGCCAGGCTGACCTCCCGTCGCCCGCCCGGCCCGCGGACGACGAGCGTCATGTCGAACGTGTCGAGGGTGATCGTCCCGTCGGGCGGCGGGTACAGGTGCAGCGGGTTGGCGGTGCAGTACACGCGGAAGGCCGACCGGGGGGCGCGGCCGGCGACCAGCTGGTCGTGCACCTCGTAGGCGGTCATCAGGATCCGCGTGTTCCGCGGGTTGAACGGCTCGTCGTCCTCCTCGGCTTCCGCGAGCTGTTGCTGGTCGTCTTCGTCGAACACCTCTTCGAAATCGATCGCGTCGAGCGTGTCCCCGCGGTGCCAGGTGGCGAAACACATGAAGAAGATGTCGAGCAGGTTCAGGTAACTCGACGCGATGTCGAACACCAGGTCGTTCGCGTCGCGAAGTGGTTGCAGTGCCCGGTCGAGTTCGGGGTCGTTGTTCAGCCGCGTGCGGTAGCCGCCGAGGATGTGCGACTTGTGGATGTGCCCGGCCCCGTCGCGGGTCTCGTAGGCGGGCAGGGCGGCTTCCCACTCGTGGTACGGCGGCTTCCGAGACGGGAACCCGTTCACCAGCCCGCCGCCCGCGACCGACGGCGACCCGAGGTCCACGAACGGCAACGACCGGGCGACGCACTCCGCGCGGAGTGATTCCGGGTCCAGCCCGGCCCGGCAGGCGTCTCGGCTGTCGGGTTGTGGCTGGTCGATCTCGGTGCAGCGGATCAGGCAGGGGGCGATCCGCTCGCGGTACAGGCTCGTCGGCACGAGCACCGCCAGTTCCCCCTCCACCGCCGGGAAGTGGTTGTTCCAGACGAGCAGGGTGAGGGGTGTGCCGGCCACCTCGTACCGCGGGCCGAAGTCGCCGTCCGGGACGGACACGGCGACGAACCCGCGGAGGAAGGTGAACTCGGCGTCGGCGAAGCGGTCCAGGTCGAGGTGGGTGCTCCGCAGACGTCCGGGGTCGGTCCACGCCGCCCGGTAGTGGTGCAGCGGGTCGCTCGGGTGGCTCAGGTCGTGGGCGAAGATGCGCTCCATCTGCGGGCCGACGAACACGTACCCGTAGCCGGGGAAGCGGTCGTTGCTGGAGGCGTTCACCAGGTCCAGCCGGGCGAACAGGTCGTCCCCGAACTGGTCGTACGCGGACGGCCCGCCGTCGGGCATCCGCTGGTTCACCACCTTCAACGCGCCGAACCCGTGTGACACGTTGTGCAGCCGGCGGATGACGTCGAACGTCTTCTCGCGGTACCGGGCCGCCTCCGGCGTCCGCTCGGCATACGGCGGGTGGTCGGCCAGGTAGCGGAGGAAGAAGGCGTGCGACTCGGGGACCGACATCCGTCCCGGCAGCCCGGCCGCGGCGAGCAGGGCGGCGTGCCCGTCCTGTCGGACGTTCGCGTGCCGGATGGCCGTCCGCAGGGCGTCGAGGGTGGCCGCCGGTCGCGCCGCCCACGGCAGCACGACGTCCGCCAGCGACCGCACCTGCTTCTCCAGGTCGGCGGGCGGCCGCAGGTGGCCGATGACGAGTTCCAGCGCCTGTTCGCCGTTCGGCAACGGCTGGACCGCCCGCACCATCTGCACGACCGTGTCCCACGCCCGCTTTGACATGCGGCCGGGGGCGTCGGCGGTCGTCCCGGGTTCACCCGGCGGGTGGAACCAGCCGCTGACGAGCAGCCCCGGAAGCCTCCCCTCGGTCAGCCCGTTCGCCAGCAGAGTTGGCAGCCACGCCCGCAGGTGCGGCCCGCGGCCGGCGGCCGAGTGCTCCAGGTTGAGCGTGATCAGGTGGGCGACCGAAAACCCGTGCTGGCGGATCAGGCGGATGAGGCCGCCGTCCAGCGCGTACCGCTCGTCCGTGACACCCGCCGGGGCGAACAGCAGGTCCGCCAGCCCGCGGATTTCCAGGCTCAGCTCGTAGGGCGGGATGCCGAACTCACCTGCCGTCTGGAGCGTCTCGGCGAGCACCCGGGCCGGCAGCCGGCGGTCGGCGCCGTCTCCGCCCGCCACCAGGGCGGCGAACGCCCGACGCACCTCCGCCGCCCGCGTGCGGGGCCGGCACTTCCCTACGTACTCGGCGAACGCCTGGAAGACGAGCCGACCCTCGGGCAACTCCACCCACCGGAGCAACCGGCGGACGACCTCGGCCGGCTTGGCGGTGCCGTCCAAGACCCCTTCGACACACAACTCACGCACGACCGCCGCCCACGGCTCCTGTCCCGCCAGATCGACGAGCGGCCGGACGGAGCGGGCCAGGTCAAACACCCGCCGCGGCCGGTCGTCGCCGCCCGCGGTCTTCCCGACGAGCGTGACGAACAGGTCGGCCCACTCGGCGGTCAGACCGCCCTCGCACACCGCGATCACCGCCCGCTGGATGGTGTCGCAGGAGGCGTGGTCCAGCCCGCCGGCGGCGGCGCCGCGCAGCGCCGCATCCACCCGCCTGCGGAGCGTCAGGTGGGGTGCGGGCGGCTCGTAGTCGTCTTCCGGGAACACGCGGGGCGCTCCACCGGGTGGCCGTGTCGTCAACCGCTCGCTCGATTACAGCGGGTGGCGGGATGCCGGTCAACCTCGGCAACCGGACCGCGAACGACACCCGGTGTCTGCTCTACGGGTCGATGCCCGTGGATCGCAGGCGGGGGACGACGCCGTGTCAACAACCCGGCCGGGTAGTTGTCGGGGGAACCACCAAGTCACGAAACAGACGTCTTCATCTGTCGTTCGCAATTGCGATAAATTCTCCCTGGTGTGAAGTGCGTAGGCATCATACCATCGCCGCTAGAAATCTTTGCCCGACTGAGCCGCCGACTGTCCGGTCGGGCCGGCGGCTTCCGCTAGTCCTGCTACAACCCCGCCGTCCGCGGGTGGGTCGCTTGCCCGTTCCGGACGGCGGGGGGGTCGTCACCCTCCCGGAGATCGCCCGTGGCCGACGAACGTGAACTCCTCCGCGAAGCCGCCCGACGCCTCCTAAGTACCGACAAGGCGCTCGCCGACCGGGTGGCCACCCTCCGAGGGCTGACCGCCGCCCCGGAGTTGAAGGCGACCCTCGAAGGGGTGCAGAACCGCGTCGGGGCGCTGGAGGGCATCGGCGGGGACTCCGCCCTGGCACTGGAAACGATCGTCAACCGGGTCGGCCGGCCGGTTCTCGAGGTGGCCAACGACGACTACGTGGTGGACGGGCCGGAAGCGGCCGTGTGGGAGGCGCGGCTGGGTAACGCCACCGTCCGGGCGGCCCTCCGCAACGTCATCCCGGCCGTCGGGCGGGTAGAAGTGGACAACCACCCCGACTTCACCTGGGTGGGCACCGGCTGGCTGATCGCCGACGACATCCTCGTCACCAACCGGCACGTGGCGGAGGAGTTCGCCACCCTCAGCCTGACCGCCGGCGGGCGTTCGTTCGTGTTCAAGCGGGGGTGGCCGGACCGGACCGTGCGGATGGCCGCGCGGGTGGACTTCCGCCGGGAGCTGCGGAACAACAGCCCGCGGGCCTTCGCGGTGAAGGAGGTGCTGCACATCGAGGACGACGACGGCCCCGATTTCGCCTTCCTGAAGGTGGAGCGGGGCGGGGCGGGCGGCGGCCTGTCCCCGTTCCTGCGGGCGGCCACCAGCCCTCCGGCCGCCGAGCAGTACGTCGCCACCATCGGGTACCCGGCGGCCGACAGCCGGCTGCCCGAACAGGACCTGATGAACCGCCTGTTCGGGGACAAGTACAACGTCAAGCGGCTGGCCCCCGGCCAGCTCCAGCGGGCCACCGGCGGGATGGTGTTGCACGACTGCTCCACCCTCGGCGGCAACTCCGGCTCGCCCATTGTGGACCTGGCCACCGGGCAGGTGGTCGGGCTGCACTTCTCCGGCATCTTCCTTCGGGAGAACCGCGGGGTGCCGATCGGGCACGTCACCAGCCGGCTGGCCCGCGTCCGGTCGGCCGGTCGGCCGACCCCACCGGACGACGAGAGCCTGTCGCAAGACCCCACTCCCGCGGTCGCGCCGACCCCGTCCGTCGGGGCGACGGTGTCGTTCACCATCCCGCTGCACGTCAGCGTCACCCTGGGCGTCCCCACCCCGAGCGTGCAGCCGGCAGCCGGCACGTCACCCGCCCCCTCCTCCGCTCCGGCCGCCACGGCCCCTCCCCGCACCGGAACGGTGGCCGAGGCGGTGGCCGAGGCCCGCACCCGGCTGGCCGGTCGGGACGACGTCCTGAGCGTGCGGGACGGGTTCGTCTTCCGCAACGGGTGGATCACCCCCGATCCGGCGGTGGTGGTGGTGCTGAAGGACCGGGCGGGCGGCCCGCCCGCCGACTTCCCGGCCCAGGTGCTCGGGGTGCCGGTGGACGTGCGGCCGGCCAGCCCGTGGGACATCGCCGCCGAGGCGGGGCGGTTGGACAGCCTGGAGGGGCTGACGCGGACGAGCTACAAGAAGCCGGCCGACTTCAAACTGACGGAGGTGCACGAGGAGATGACCGTCACCGTCCACGTCAGCCCGGACGCCGGCTGGCCGACCCTCCGCGAGTTCCTGAAGGGGACCAAGAAGGGCCTGACGGTCGGCATGTACGACTTCACCGCCCCGCACGTGGTGGACGGGGTGCTGGAGGCGGTACAGGACTCGCCGAAGAAGCTGACACTGGTGCTGCAAGAAAAGGCGGCGATGGGCGGCAAGCCGAACGACATCCCGGAGGAGAAGACGCTCAAGAAGTACCGGCGGGAGTTGGGCGACCGCTTCGACCACGCCCCGGCGTCGGTCGGCAAGGACCACCAGTTCGCCTCCGACTACCACATCAAGGTGGCGGTGCGGGACGGGAAGGCGTTCTGGCTGTCGAGCGGCAACTGGCAGTCGTCCAACCAGCCGGACCACGAGGTGGCGGCCGGCGAGGGGTCGTGGGACCTGCTGATGAACCACAACCGCGAGTGGCACGCGGTCATCGAGAACCCCACCCTGGCCAAGCAGTTCGAGAAGTACCTGCTGTACGACCTGAAGAACGCCAAGGAGGACGCGGGGGAGGAGGCCGTCGCCCCGGCCGACGCCCTGTTCGTGGTGGACGCGGCGGTGGAGGAGCGGGTGCCGTCCGGCCGGCCGACGTACTTCGCGCCGCTCACCGTCAGCCGCAAGGTGAAGGTCCGCCCCCTCCTCACCCCGGACAACTACCACGAGCACGTGCTCGCTCTGATCGAGTCGGCCGACCGGCGGGTGCTGTTCCAGAACCAGTCACTCAACCTGCTCGGCCCGGATAAGAACGGGGACGACAAGAACGACCCGCGGTTCGTCGCCCTGGCGGACGCCCTGCTGGACAAGCAGAAGGCGGGGGTGGACGTGCGGGTCATCATGCGGGGGGAGTTCGCCCCGGTCGGCCCGCTCGAGCAGTTGCAGAAGCGGGGGTTCGACATGGGCAAGGTGCGGCTGCAGAACCGCTGCCACACGAAGGGCATCATCGTGGACGGCGAGCGGGTGCTCATCGGCAGCCACAACTGGACCAACCAGGGGACGCTCGTCAACCGCGACGCCAGCCTGATCTTCGACGACGCGGAGATCGCCGGGTACTTCGAGGAGATCTTCTGGTTCGACTGGAAGCACCTGACCCGGCAGAGCGTGGGCGGGCGGCGGGCGCGGGCGGCGGGCGGGGAGGAGGCGGTCGGGCGGGGCGAGCGGCTGGTGTCCTGGCAGGAGATCGTGAACGGCGACTGACGGACCACCTACTCACAGGAGAACGTGTCATGGCGGATCAAGGGTTCGGCAAGTTCACGTCGGTGGAGGAGTTCCTGGAGAGCTTCGAGCGGGCGCGGCGGGCGGAGGAGGAGCGGGCGGTGGAGGAGTCGGTCGGCCTGGAGGGGCGGAACCGCCGCCGCCGCCGGCCGCCGCGGCAGCCCCGCCGGCGGGAGGTGGCCGAGGTGACCGGGGTGCTGCGGGAGCGGGAGGCGGACGACACCAACGCCCCGAAGCACCACCACCTGCTGCTGACGGTGAGCGAGGTGCTGGACGCCACGGTGGGGGTGGAACGGGACGCGGCGCGGGCGGCGGACAGCGGCGAGGACGTGTTCGTGTCGGTGCGGTTCGGCGACCGCATGGGCATCACCGACACCATCGACGGGCTGGTGGCCGGGGCGGTGCTGCACCTCCGCGGGGAGTGGATCACCCGCGAACTGGCCCACGACCACGGCGGGCGGGACCTGGCGGTTCTGCACTTCACCCACGACCCGCTCGGGTTCATCTGCGTCGGCGACCCGGCGGTGTGCTACCGCTGACCCGACCACGCCGGAGGGGGTGGCCGCACCGCCGAACTGGAGACTGGTCATGAGCACGTTCGACGACGCCGTCCGCGCCGCCCGCGCCATCGAAGCTGTGGAGAACTACTCGCGGGCGGACGCCCCGCTCGACCGCGGTCCACCCCTGCTCGCCGAACCGCCGGCGGGAGATGAGGGGTGCGGCTCGGACGGCTTGTTCTGGGGGATGGTGTCCCGTCACCTGAACCACGACGCCGACGGCGGGTGGGGCCGGCGGTTCCACATCACCTCGAGCTTCCTGACCGGTTGGATTGCCCGCGTACCGGGGCTGTTCTGGTCGCCGGTGGCAAAGGCGCAGCGGGCGCGGGCGGAGGCGTTCGTGGAGTCGCAGAGCGAGGCGAGGCGGACGTACACCCCCGTCGGCAAGAGCGGCAAAGTGGCGGGCGGGATCGGCACCCTCCGCCTCCCGACCGATGCGCACGGCTACCGGCTGGCAACGCTCTCCTGTGGGATCAACGCCTCGTCCGGCATCCCCGTACTCGTCTCGCCCGACCTGTGGGATCAGGCCACCCGTGGCGGGCCGGCGGAGGGGCGGCACATCGACTTCGCGACCGGCCGGTGGCAACAGATGGGGCTGGGGTGGTCGGAGCGGTTCGAGGCGGTCAAGGGCATCCCGCAGGGGTATCTGGTGGTCGAGCGGTGGCACGTGGCCGACGACCACGGGCCGGTCCAGTTCCACCCGTTCGCGGTGATGGAGTACGAGACGGAGCACAGCCTGCTGTACGACTTCGTGTACGACACGGTGGACTTGGGGGACGAGAACTGGCGGGCGGATGTGGAGACCTTCTTCGAGTCGTACCGCACGCGGAACGGGCGGAACGGGCGGTACCTGACGGCCGCCGACAGCGGCGACCGCCTGTGGGAGGCCGAGTACGGCACCCCGAAGGACCTGCGGAAGCAGAGCCAGTCGGGGCGGACCAACCTGGACCTGCTCACCGCCCGCCTCCAGGAGCGGTTGGCCGGTCGGGATGTCATCGAGAGCACCATGGCCAGGTTGAGCGCGGCGTGTGCGGAGGTGCCGGACCTGACCCTGTACTCCCACGCCCTGGACATCCAGCCCGCGATGTGGCTCCGCGACGCCCGCCTGGCGGACAACGTGAACGCGTTCGTGGCCGAGGTGCAGCGGCGGCCCGGCAAGATGGAGGAGTTGATCCACCGGCTCGACGTCACCGACCCGCCGCCGAAGTGAGCACCGCCCGGCCATGCCCTGGGACCTGATCGCACTCTGCTCCGCCCTGGCGGACCTGTACCCGACGCGGGGCGACGTGGTGCGGGCCGCCGTCGAGGCCGGGCTGGACCAGCGGTTCATCAACCTGACCGGCCGGCCGATCGCGGTGTGGAACGCCGTCCTACAGGAAGCGAAGCGGCGGGCGATGGAGCGGGCGGTCATCGAGTACGCCCTGTGCGAGCGGCCCGACGACCCGGTCCTCCGCGCCGCCTTGGCCCGACTGCCACCGACCCCCGCCCCCGCCCCCGGAGTGCCCGCCATGTCGTTGCCCCCGCCCGGCACGCCCGTGCCGGCCATCGACGGCCCGGCCCGCAAGGAACTGCGGCTCGCCCTGCTGGAAGCGTTCCCGCAGCCGAGCGAACTGGCCATGCTGGTCGAGGAGACGCTGGGCGTGCCGTTCGTCAACATCACGCTGGCCAACGACATGCCCACCCGCGCGTTCGACCTGATCGGCTGGGCGAAGGCCCGCGGGCGACTGACCGAGTTGGTCGCCGGGGCGGCCGCCGAGCGACCGAAGAGTGGCCGCCTGCAGACGTTCGCCGGCCGGCTCACCTTCCCCGACAAGACCGACGGCCAGGACGAGCGGATCGTGCGGCAGGACGTGCCGTTCCAGAACCCGGCCGAGTGGGCCGTCCGGTTCGCCCGCTGCCGGGCCACCGTCGCCCGCATCGAGCCGCAGCCGCTGGCCCAGTCCGACGAGGGGTTCGGCACCGGCTTCCTGGTCGGTCCGGACCTGCTGCTCACCAACTACCACATCATCGATTCCGGGGTGTTCCACCCGGAGAAGGTGGTGGTGCGGTTCGACTGCGAGTACGGGCCGGACGGGCGGGAGACGCTCGGCCGCCCGTGCAAGCTGGCGGCCGCCTGGAAGGTGTCGGGCAGCGTGCGGGTGAAGGACGGCGGCCTGGACTTCGCCCTCGTGCGGCTGGCCGAGAAGGCGGCCGACGACGCCGCCCCGGCCGGCAAGCGGGGGTGGCTCGGGCTGAAGCCGCACGCGTTCAAAACGGGTCAGCCGCTGTTCATCCTGCAGCACCCGGCCGCCCGCCCGATGCAGTTGGCCATCGGCACGGTGACGGGCGTGGCCCCGTCGCCGGTGCAGGTGGGGTACGACGTGAGCACCCTGGGCGGGTCGAGCGGGTCGCCGTGCCTGAACTCGGCGCTCGAGTTGGTGGCCCTGCACCACTGGGGGACGGACGACCACAACCGCGGGGTGACGGCGACCGCCCTGCGGGCAGACCCGACCCTGCAGGCCCTGACCCCGCCCGCCGCCTGACCACGGAGTGTGTCGCCTTATGCCGCCGACCGCCCCTCCGATGGCACCGCCCGTCCCGGCCCCGCCGGTGGACGCCCTGCCGCCGCACCTCCAGCGGCAGCAGTTGCGGAAGGTGCTGCTGGTGTTGTTTCGCACCAAGTCCGAATTCGAGATGCTCCTGGACGGCACGCTCAGCGAGTCGCTCGACGCGGTGGCCGGTGGTGCGAACCTGACGGTGGTCTGCTTCAACCTCATCAACTGGCTGTGGCAGGACAGGAGCCGTCGGCTGCTGCTCTTCTTGAAAGGGGCCGTGGACGAGCGGCCGGAATCCCACGACCTGAAACACCTGTTCGAGGCGCTCGGCCGGGGGGCCGACGAGGCGCCGGCCCACGACGACCCCCTGTCGCCGTCCGAACACTCGCCGCTGTCGTTCGCGGCCCGCGAGCAGGTGGTCGTCTTCCGCACCCACTTCCGCCAGCGGGAGAAGCAGTTCGGCTACCTGAAGGCGCTGAAGGATTTGCACGACACCCTGCACGTCTCGCACGACTTCCAGGGCGATCTGGAGCGGTGCGTGAAGCAGGGTCTGACCGCCGCCGGGCTGGACGTGCTCCGGGTGATCGCCGAGGACGTCATCACCCTGGCCGTCGAGGCCCAGGAGATGGTTCAGGGGTTGGAATTCCCGAAGGCCGCCGCGTGGGTGGGCAAGTTCGCCGCCGCCGCCGAACGGCTGCTGTCCGACGACACGACGGCGGTGACGTCGGCGGTGAAGGATCTGCGGGACCTCCCCGCCCAGAACATGGCCCGGCTGGACACCGAACTGGTCAACACCCTCCAACGGATGAACCCGACCGAGTTGGTCGAGACGGCCGCCCGGGCGCTCGAACTGCTGGCGGTCGAACCGTCCCCGCCCCCGCTGCTGATGGAATTCCGCACCCGCCTGAGCGGGTTCACCGGGATCATCGCCACCCTCGACTCGCTCGCGCACCTGCACACCACCTGCCAGGGGGTCGAAGACATCCTTGCCCAGAAAGCCTCCGCCCCGGACGGCCTGACGGCGGCGGCGGTGCCGGGTTGGGGGGAGGCGGCGACCGCCATCAGCGAACTGACCCGACTCCGGCCGGGCGACCGGCGGGTGACGAAGATCGCCGACGCCGCGACCGCGTTCGTCGCCGCCGGCCTGACGGACGGGGCCGGGCGGTTCACCACCCTGCTCGACCGCTTCCGCCGGTACTTCCAGGACGTGGACGACGAGCTGTTCGAAACCACCGGCAACCTGTTCAACGAGGCGAAGTTGCTCGGCCTCCAACTGAGGACCTTCACCAATGTCTCCGGCTGACCAGCCCCCGCTGCCCACCCTTCAGGCCGAACACGCCGAACTGGTGAAGTCGGCCGGCGGCAAAGTGCTCGACCACCTGGACGCCATCCGCACGTTCGTCGCGCGGGTGGTGGCGGCCGGCGCCGGGCTGGACGCCACGGACGACCGCATCGCCGCCCAGGGTGTCATCAACTTCTGGATCGCCCGGGTGTCGGTGGCCGTGCGGTCGGCCCCGGACGGGCGGCGGGGCACCGTCGGGGAGACGTTCGACGAGACGCTGCTGGCCGACTTCGACCAGACCACCTTGACCCGCGCGGTGGCGGCGGCCGAGGGGCGGGTCGGCCGCCTGTCGGACGAAGACCAGGCGCTCACCCGCCGGGTGGTGCTGCGGCTGGTGCGGTTGCAAGCCGACGCCCCGCGGTTCGAGGCGGTGCCGACGGTGCGGGCGGCGCTGGCCGACCTGGACGACCCGGAGCGGGTGGGGAAGGTGCTCGACGAGTTGGCCGCCGACGGGGTGGTGCGGGTGTCGAAGGGGGAGACGGCCGACATGGACCGGGTGGCCCTGCGGGCGCCCGAACTGCTGACCAGTTGGCCGTCGCTGGTGCGGTGGCAGGGGTATCGGGTGCGGCTGCGGACGACGGCGGGCGAGTGGGCGACCGCGGGCAAGCCGGCCGACCGGCTGGCCGCCGGCACCGACCTGGAAGACGCCCGCCGGTACCACGACCGGAACAAGGGCGAGCGGGAGTACGTGACCGCGAGCGCCTACCACCAGGCGCGGCAGGTGGAGCAGGCGGGGCACTACCGCCGGCGGATGTGGGCGTTCGCCGCGGTCGCCCTCGTTCTGCTGTGCGGCCTGATCGGGCTGGTGGTGCTCGGGCTGGGCTGGCGGGCGGCGGCCAAGGAGGAGCGGACGGCGAAGGAGGCGGCGACCGAAGCGATGAGGAAGGCGGAGGCGGCACAAAAGGCGGTGGAAGCGGACGCCATCGCCACCAGCACGTCGAACCTGGCGGTGACGGCCATGTGGGCGACCGAAGACAGCAAGGCGATTCACGTCGCCAAGAAGTTGCTCATCCTCCAAACCCTCCGGCAAATGCTGTTCGCCCCGACGCGGGAGTCCGCCGAGGCCACGAAGGCCAACTGGGAGACGTTGAAAAAGCAGTTGTGCGACCCGCAGCTGAACAAGGTCAACCCGGACTGGTTCAGGTGGTTCCTGGTGGAGTCCGCTCAGGAGCGGATCGACACCGTCCTGCGTGTCTGGCCCTACAACCGCTCCGCCGTGGACGCCCTCCGGGGCTTGAGCACCGAACTCAAGCAGTACTTCACCGGGCGGGAGGTCGAGGACGCATTGGCCACGGTCAACCAGTCGGTCGTGTACGACGCGGCCGAGGTCGCCAAGCGAATCGCGGCGGCGGCCGCCGCCGGTTGTGGGCCGGAGGACTGCAGTTCGGACCGACGGGCTTTCTGGCGGATCGACTGCGTGGGGTTGGTCTTGTGTGTGCCCGACAAGTCACCAGCCGACCGTGCAGCCAAAGCGTTCGCCGACACCTTGAGGAAGTGGGAGGACGACGGCACGCCCGCAAGCCCTGAGCGGGTCACGCAACTTCAGGAAACCGCCAATCAGTTGTCCGCGGCGGTCGCCACGGTCGTCCCGCCGCCCAGCATCGACCCGCTGAAACTCCGGATGGAGGAGCAGAAGCGCAAGACAGCCCGCTGAAGTGACCCGAACCCAACGACGGGGGGAACCCATGCCCGTTTCGACCACCGGCCTGCTACTCGAACTGCCGCTCGAGGCGCTCGAATCGGTCGGCGTGGCGGCCGACCGCCCGGAATGGGCGTCCGCCCCAGCCACGACAGCCGACCACCCGTGGGACCAGGCCCACCGGGCCGTCCGCGACCCGGCCGCCGCCGGCCTGGAGGCGGTCGCCGCCCCCGCCTACGCCGAACCCGACTTCGTCCAGGCGTTCCCGTTTCCCCGCGGCGACGGCGGCGGGCTGGAAGGGGTGAACGACTCGCCGTGCCGGCCGGGCGGGCCGAATGAGCACTGGCCGGTCGGCGAGCCGGCCCTTGGCTGGCACCTGGACGCCGCCCACTCCGAGTTGGCCGCCGCCCGCGACCGCGCCGGCGACCCCGGCGACGGCCGGCGGGTGCGGGTCGCCCACCTGGACACCGGGTACGACCCGCGGCACGTCACCCTCCCGCGGTTCCTGCGGGTCGATCTGGGGTTCAACTTCGCCGGCGGGCACCCGTCCGACACCACCGACCCCGGCCGGCACTTCCCCGGAACCAACCCCGGCCACGGGATGGGCACCCTGGCTCTGCTCGCCGGCGGGCCGTACGGCGGGGCGCCGTTCTCCGAGGTGGTGCCGGTGCGGATCGCCGACTCGGTCGTCCACTTCGCCACCTCCGCCATGGCCCACGGCATCGACTACGCCGTCCGCCAGGGGTGTCAGGTGCTGTCGGTGAGCATGGGCGGGCTGCCGGCCAGATCGTGGGCCGCGGCGGTCAACCGCGCGTACGAGGCCGGGGTGGTGATGTTCGCCGCCGCCGGCAACCGGTTCGGCCCGGCCCCCCCGTGGATGACCGTCTACCCGGCCCGGTTCAACCGGGTGGTGGGGGTATGCGGGGTGACGGCCGACGGCACCCCGTACCACCGGGCGGGCGTCCACCGGCACATGCAGGGGTGCTTCGGCCCGCCAGCCAAGATGAACACGGCCATCGCCGCATTCACTCCGAACATGCCGTGGGCGATGCTCGGGTGCGAGGGGGCGGTCGGGTTCGGCGCGGGCACCTCGTCGGCCACCCCGCAGGCGGCGGCGGCCGCCGCCCTGTGGCTACAAGCGGCTGACATCCCGGCCGGGGCGGACGGTTGGCGGCGGGTGGAGGCGGTTCGGCACGCCCTGTTCAGCACCGCCGACCGCTCCCACCCGGAGTGCGACACGTTCTTCGGGAACGGGGTGCTGAAGGCGAACGCCGCGCTGGGGGTGCCGTACCGCGGCGACCTGCCGAAGACCCCGCCGGATGACGTGTCGTTCCCCTGGCTGCGGACGATCGGCACACTGGAAGGCCTGCCCACCGGCGCCGACCGCATGTACGAGGTGGAGGCCCTGCAGGTGTACTTGCAGTCGCCCGAGGTGCAGCAGTTGTCGGGCGGGGCCGACCCGCTCGGCGACGCCCTCACCGCCGCCGAGGCCAAGCCGGTGTTGACCGCCCTCGCCAGGTCCCCGCTCGCTTCGACCGCCCTCCGCACGCACCTGGCGAGCTAGCTCGCCGGGGTGTGAACGCCCCACCCCATTTACCCCGAGGTGACACATGGAGCCGACCACGCGAACCGTCCCGGTGACGCTGCCGAACGGCCAGCTCGTGCAGGTGGAGGTGACGGTGCCCGAAACCCTGGAGGCGGTCGCCTTCCAGGCGAAGTCGTTCGACGGGGTGATCGGCGCGATCGAGGGTATCGCGATGGCCGTCCAGCAGGCGCTGGCGAAGGTGAAGCCGAAGAAAGCGACCGTCGAACTGGGCTTGGAAGTGGGCGTCGAGGCGGGCCAACTGACCGCGCTGCTGGTGAAAGGGACCGGCAAAGCCAACCTGAAGGTCAGCCTCACCTGGGAGTGACACCCGCGTGGCAGGGCGCGGCGATCCGCGAACCGGAGTGGCCGGTCACATCACCCGGTCGTGCGCCCACGGGAAGCGGCGGCCGGTGAGGAACTCCTTGTACTCGGCGGTGGTCGGCTCGTGGAGGGTGGCTGGATCGAACGCGGCGTTCACCAGCCACAGCAGGGGCACGACGTCCGGGTCCGGGTAGCCGATGCCGCGGACCTCGACGAAATCCTTGTTCACGTCGAAGATTTGGTAGCGATCCTTCCACACCCGGACGAACCACACCTCGCGCAGTTCCCACCGCGTGCTGCGGACGAACCGGTCGGCGGCCGGCAGGTCGGTGAACTCGTGCGTGGTGACCGGGGTGGACATGATTGTAAACCCGCGTGCGGGGTCAGGTGGTTCTCACCGCACGCGGGGTTGTGCATCCCCCAAAGCCCGCATGAGGCCCGATCGACTTACCTCAGTCCTGCCAAATCCTGGAGGGTGTGCCAGTTCTCCAAACGGTCCTGCTTGGCCGCCAGCATCGTCGCCGACGGGTTGCCGTCCTTGTCGAAGTGCTTGACGAACCGCCCCTCGGAGCGGGCGAAGTCCACGAACGTCACCTCCTGGTTGGTCTTCGGGTGGACGTACCAGTCGCCGTTCTTGTTCGGGTTGCCGTCGAGCGACATGCGGCTCTTGATGGTGTCGCCCTTGCGGGGGTCGTAGATGATGAGCGGGAAGGCGCGGGTGTCCACCGCCAGCCGCGCCTGCTCGCCGGCCATGTTGTCCGCCACCCCGTGCTCCGGCTGGCAGGTGGTGTAGCACACCACGATGGCTGGGCCGTCGAACTCGAGGGCCCCGAGCACCGCCTTGTAGAAGTGGTTGATGTGGGCGCACGTCGTCTGGGCCACATACGTCCGCGGGTGCATCATGGCGATCTGCGCGATCTCCTTCCGCCGCTCCTGCTTGCCGCCGAACACGTTCCCGTGCACCGACATCTTGGTGTTCTGGCCGGTGAAGCTGGCCGTGCTCGCCTGCCCGCCGGTGTTCGAGTACACCTGGGTGTCGAGCACGAACACCTTGATGTTCATCCCGCTGGCGAACATGCGGCTGAGCGCCTGGAAGCCGATGTCGTACATGGCCCCGTCCCCGCCGATCACCCACAGCGGCTTGTTCTGCCAGCCCATCTGGTCCCACCGCATCCGCACCCCGATGGCGTAGGTGGGGGCGTTCTCGAACAGCGAGTTCGTCCACGGCACCAGGTACGGGTTGTACGGGTACGTCGAGGTGTACACCGTGTTGCACCCGGTGGCGGCCACCAGCCCCCACTGCTCGCCGTGCTTGCTGCCGGTGGCGGCGCACAGCATCCGCAGGGCGGTCCCTTCGCCACACCCGGCGCAGCTCCCGGCCCCGCCGGTGTAGATGTGCGTCTGCTCCTTCAGCATCATGTCGATGAGCAGGTTGCCGGAGATGAACTTGTCGTCGCTCGGCCCCATGTTCTTGAACAGCCGGTGGCTCTTGCGGGCCTTCACCATCAGGTCGTCCGTCTTGGCCACCATCTTCAGGGCGTCGTCGTCGCACACCGTCACGCACTCGGCGCACCCCTTGCACTTGGACGGGTCGATGATGATCTGGAACATGCCGCCCACGCCCTGCTTCTTCTTCCCGCCGTCGTAGTACTTCTTCGTCCGCGACCACTGCGCCTTGTACATCTCGCGGTCGGCCTCGGGGATGCCGGCCAACTTCTGCTCCCACTCGTCCTCACCCAGCACCTTGCCGAGAATCGCCGTGTCCGGGCACTCGGTCACGCAGTCCATGCACCCGGTGCAGTTCGACGGGATGTACTCCGGGATCTCCGGGGCGATGTAGCTGAAGTCCCGCAGGCTGGCGGTGCCGGCCGGGATGAGCGAGCGGGCGAGCGTCAGGTCGGCCGGCAGTTCCTTCTCCCCGTACCCGTCCTCGTACCCGCGGATGATGCGGTCGTTGAAGTCGGTCACGTCGAGGACCGGCAGGCTGACGGCCGACTTCAGCTTCACCGGCTTGTACTCGCGGTCGGTGGTGGTGCCGTAGCAGTTGTTGTTGAACGGGTCCTTGTCGCTCGCCGCGTTCATGGACGGGGCGGGGAGTGTGGCGGTGGACATGGGAGGGAGTCCTGTATGGGGGAAAAAGCCGCGTGCGGCTTTGCGGTCACTGGGAGAAGATCACCTCCTGCGGGATCTCCTTCGTCTCGGTCCAGCCGCGGTTGATGCACTTCATGTTGTCCCGGATCACCTGCTCGCCCCGCTTGCCGAAGTACTTGCGGAGCGCCTTCTCCACCCCGGCCTCCACCTGCGCGTCGGTCATCTCGGCCTCCTTCGCGTACGGCGTCAGCTTCAGGAACGCGCCGAGCAGCACGATCCCCTGCATCCGCATCTGCAGGTCGGCCTCGTTCGCCTCCTCGCGGGCGATCCGCACCATGTCGCAGTAGAACACCCGGATCTTCTTCTCCCGGATGGTGTGCTGGTTCGCCACCGGGATCCGCTTCCACACGTCCGCCGGGTGGGGGTACGGGGACTGCATGAAGATCGCCCCGCCCGGCACCAGCCCCTTCATGGTGAGCGGGCTGAGCATGGCCGTCGGGTCGTTGACGCACAGCAGCTCCACCTTCTCCAACTCGCTGTGCAGGTTGATGTGCGTGTCCGCGATGGTCAGGTAGTAGGTGGTGGGCAGCCCCTTCTTCTCCGACCCGTACTTCGGGTACGCCTGCACGTCCTTGCCGAACACGTTGCCGGCGATGGTGGCGATGATCTTGTTGGTGGTCACGCTGCCGAACCCGCCGACCGAGTGCCCCCGCATGCTGAACCCGCCGTGCGGCCGCAGATCCGGGTCGTCCTTCCGCGGCAGGGCGGTCGGGTGGTCGATGCCCACCGAGAAGAAGTGCGGGCCGTCCATCATCATGTTCTGGAAGGCGGCGATGACGTCCCCCGGCCGCACGTCCCGGCTGCCCAGCCCGGCCGCCCCGTGGTACACCCGCGGGGACGGCTCGGTCAGTCGCTCCTGCCCGTTCTGGCCGATCACCGCGTCGTAGAACGCCGCCTTGATCTCGCGGGTCAGGTGGTTGCCGGTGGTGCTCAGCGGGTCGTCCATCCGCTCGAACACGGTGAACGCCTCGCACCCCTTGAGCGCGTTCACGATTTCGACGGCCGGGAATGGGCGGAAGGCGAGCACGCTCAGGCACCCGGCCTTCACGTTCTTCACGTCCCGCAGGTAGTCGATCGTCGCCTTGGCCGTCTCCATGTAGCAGCCCATGCCGACCAGGATGAACTCGGCGTCGTCGCAGCGGTGGGCGTCCACCATGCCGTACCGCCGGCCGGTCTTGCGGGCGAACTCGTCGAACGCCTCCTGCAGCTTGTCCGGGATGCGGTCGTAGTACCACCGCTGGGCGATCTTGCCCTTCATGTACGAGTCCTGGTTCTGCACCACCCCGGACATGAGCGGGTGGTCCGGGTCCATCAGGTTCGTCAGCCGCTCCTTCGGGTCGCCGACGAACTCCTTCATGAACTCCGGCTCGATCAGCCGCACCGTCTCGACGGTGTGGGTGGTCAGGAACCCGTCCTGCACGTTGAAGAACGGCGTCTGCGTGGCCTCCGCCACCCGGCGGGCGATGAGACAGAAGTCGCCGGCCTCCTGCGCGTTGCGGCCGAACAGCATCCCCCAGCCGACGTCCGCCACGCTCATCACGTCGTCGTGCCCGGCGTGGACGTTCAGCCCCTGGCTGGTGAGCGCCCGCGCGCCGATGTTCATCACCACCGGCAACCGCTTGCCGCTGATCGTGTACAGCACCTCCTTCATGAGCACCAGCCCCTGCCCGCTGGTGAAGTTGGTCACCCGCCCGCCGGCCACCGCGAACCCCTCGCACACGGCCGCCGCGCTGTGCTCGCTCTCCGGCTCGAAGAACATGAGGGTGTCGCCCCACAAGTTCGTCGCCCCGTTCATCACGCTGGCGTTAAACCCGCCGCCCATGGTGGTGGAGCTGGTGATCGGGTACGCCCCGGCGGCCTGGCTGATCCGCACCTCGACATGGACGACGGCTTCCGCCCCGTCGCAGGTGGTGGGGATGCCGGGGTATTCGAAGGAAGAGTCCTCGGACTCGTGCTGCGGCTCCGCGGTGCGGGCGGGGCGTTCGGCAACGGCGACGCTCATGGAGAGACCTTTCTCGGTTGGGGAGGTGAGGGGGTGGTGCAAAGCCGCAGGCGGCTTTGACTCCGCTGAGCCGTTAGTGGCTTAGCGGTGACGGCGTTGCACCCGACGGAACACGAGGGACAGGTGGCGGGCGTCGTCCACGTCCGGGTAGGCGGTCGGCCGCTTGCCCGACCCCGGACGACCGGGGCACCACCGCAGCACCCCGCCCTCCAGGTGGGCGAGGCACCGGGACGAGCAGCCGACGTGCTCGGCCGGCCCTTCCTCGATGTGCATGTCCATGCCGTCCGGGGTGAGGTCGAAGGTGCCCATGTAGATGTCGCCGCCGGCGAACTCGAACGTGAAGTGCCGGCCTGCAACGAGCAGCCTGGCCCGCTTCGGGCCGGCGACGGACTCCCACGCCCCCTGGAGTGCGTCCAGGGCGGAACGTGTGACGGGGGCGGGGGGCGCGAGCGCGGACATGACACGTCTCCTGTGAGGACACGCGGGGAGAGGGACCGGACCGGAGCGGGGAGACGCTCCGGGCAGGAACCCGGCGAACTGTCCGCGACGCGGAGAGGGGAGTGAGGAGGGGCTGGGTGTCGGGTCGATGGTCCGACGACGCGGTCCACTCGCTCCACGAGACCGTGGGGGGCAGCGAGGCTTGGGATCCCTGCCGCAACCGTCGCAGGGTCGAAGAGGTGCGTCCCGATCCGGGACGGCAAGTCCTCGGCACTGCGGGAAATTCGCGCTGAGTATACGCCCGCCGACGGCCGCGTGCAACGAGGAACTGCCGTACTGTTGTCCGCCCTGACCTGGGCACTATCGTTTCCGGCGTTTCTGTGTCTTCCGCCCAGGCCGGTAGCCGGTCTTGGGCGGTTCGGCCCCGCGCTCGCCGGGCCGCTCACCTTTGGCCGGGTTGGCGACGGTGTGGTAGTGGTCGCCCTGGTTGGCCCGCTTCCGCCGCGCCTCGATCGCCTCCTTCGGCGGGTTGGCCGGGATCAGCCCGTCGCACCCGCCTATCAGGTCGGTCCGCTTCGCCTGGATGAGCGCCTCCCGCACCTCGAACCAGTTCTGCGGCTTGAAGAACTGCATGAGGGCCCGCTGCATCTTGCGGTCGTTCAGCCCCTTCGCGATCGTCACCGGCTTCTTGGTGAACGGGTCGAGGCCGGTGTAGTACATGCAGGTGGCGATGTCGAACGGGGCGGGGATGAAGTCCTGAACCTGATCCGGGCGGTAGCCGTTCCGCTTCAGGTACAGGGCGAGGTCGATCATCTCTTCGATGGTGCTGCCGGGGTGGCTGGCGATGAAGTACGGCACCAGTTGCTGCTTCGGCTTGCCGGCCTTCGCGCTCGCCTCCTGGTACTGCTCGGCGAACACCCCGAAGTTGTCGATGCTCGGCTTCTTCATCTTCTCCAGCACGGTCGGGCTGGTGTGCTCCGGGGCCACCTTCAGTCGCCCGCCCACGTGGTGCGCCGCCAACTCCTCCACGTACTCGGGAGACAGTTGCGCCAGGTCCATGCGGATGCCTGACGACACCAACACCTTGCGGATGCCCGGCGTCTCGCGGGCCTTCCGCATGAGTTCCAACGTCGGCCCGTGGTCGGTGCCCAGCAGCTTGCAAATGGTCGGGTGGATGCAGCTCAGCCGCTTGCACTTCGCCTCCACCTCCGGGCGGCTGCAGCGCATCTGGTACATGTTCGCCGTCGCCCCGCCGATGTCCGAGATAATGCCCTTGAACTCCGGGTCGGCGGCCAGCTTGCTCACCTCGTTCAGGATCGACTCCTGCGACCGGCTCTGGAT
>CAYMHO010000076.1:0-23875 GCA_964390195.1 uncultured Fimbriiglobus sp.
CCCCACGCCCCGGCCAGTTTGAGCAGCCGCCCGCGGCTGGCGGCGGAGGTGGCGGACATCGCCTTCACGAACGCCGCCTCGTCGTCGGCGGACAGCTTGGCGGCCTTGCCGCTCGGCCACCCGGAGGCGAGGCCGGTGACGATCGAGTCGCTCACCGGCGAGTTGCCGAGCGAGCCGAGCAGCCCGCCCAGGTCGGCCGGAGCTTTCACCGCGTAGCTGGTGGCGATCCGCTCCACCGTGGCGAGCGCCTGCACCGACCAGTTCTTGTCCTTCGACTTGGCCAACTCGCCCAACACCGGCCCGGCGTGGGCGACGGACGCGGCCAGGGTGGCGTCGTTCAGCCCCTTGTCGCTGCCCGCTTCGATCGCCCCGAGCCGCTTCGCCAGCACCGGACCGGCGGCCGCGGAGGTCGGCTGATCGGCGAGCGCGAGCAGGGCGGCCAGGCGAACGCGGGTGTCGGCGTCGTCCAGGCACTTGCTGCCCAGGATGGCGTCCACCGACTTGGCGTCCTTCGGCAGGGTTTGCAGGGCGGCCCTGCGGACGGCCGGCGACGGGTGGTCGAGCAGCGAGGCGGACGACTTGTCGGCGATCTTCAGCCCGTCGAGCGCCCAGAGGGCGTGCAGCGCGGCCTGCGGGGTGGACTTGGCATCGGCGATCAGCTTGGTCAGCGCGTCACCGACCGCCTTGTCGCCCTTCTCCACCAGCAGCCGCTGGGCGTGCTGCCGCCAGAACATGTTGTCCGACTTGAGCGCCTCCACCAGATCGGCCGCCTTCGCGTCCTTCAGGTTCGGCTGCTTGCTCTCCTTCCCCTTCGTGTAGACGAGCCGGTAGATGCGGCCGTGCGTCTTGTCCCGCAGGTCGGTCTCGTAAGCCCCGCCCTTGCCGGTGCGGAAGCCGGTCGGGGTGGGGTTGTGTTGGACGATGTAGTTGTACCAGTCGACGAACCACACGTTCCCGTCCGGGCCGACCTGGGCGTCGATGGGGGAGATCCACTCGTCGTCGCCGGCCACCAGGTTCCACCCGTACCGGGCGACGTAGTCGGTGCCGTTCGGTTGGAGGACGAGGCTGGCGATCAGGTGGCCGGTCGGTTCGGTCACGAACGCCACGCGGTTCCAGTACGCCTCGGGGTATGTGCGGGCGGTGTAGACGGCGCACCCGGAGGCGGCGGTGAACCCGCCGTGCCAGTCCACCTGCCGCACTTCTTGCGTGATGGGGTAGAACTTGTTGCTCAGCACGATGTTCTGGAGCGGGCCGGGGTTCGCCCCCCGCACCATCTCGTAGTACCGGTTGGGCACCGGCATGTGGACCAGCGGGCAGCCGTTGGCGGTGCTGCCGAACAGGTCGCCGTCCTCGTTGAACCCCACCCCCCACGAGTTGTTCGTGGTGTTCCGCAGCATCTCGAACTTGGCCACCTTCACCTTGTGCTCGCCGTCCTTCTCCAGCTTGAAGCGGTACAACGCCTGACCGAAGTTGAACCGCTCGCCGGCGACGGTGCCGTTCAGCCGGCTATACCCGACGATGCCGTACACCCAGTTGTCGAACCCGTACCGCAGGTTGCTCGGCCCGGCGTGCGTGTCGCCGGTGCCCCACCCGGTGATCACCTCTTGGCGGAGGTCGGCCTTGCCGTCGCCGTCGGTGTCCTTCAGGAACAGGGTGTGCGGGGCCTGATGCACCAGCACCCCGCCGTGGACGCACAGCAGGCTCGTCGGGATGCTCAGTTTCTCGGCGAACGTGGTGACCTTGTCGGCCTTGCCGTCGTTGTCGGTGTCTTCCAGGATGACGATGCTGTCGCGGCCCTCGCCCTCGCGCTGCAACTCGTTCGGGTAGTCCTTGGTCACGCTCACCCACAGCCGCCCACGTTCGTCCCACGTCTTGGCCAGCGGCTTCCCGCCGAACTGCTCGTCCGAGGCGAACAGCTTCAGTTCGAAGCCTTCCGGCAGGCTGTAATGCTTCATCGACTTCTCGACCGACAGCGGCTTCGGCATCTTCGAGATGGGGTCGCCCGACCCCCGCCCGCCGGGGGCGTAGAACGGCACCTTCGCCTCGACGTACTCGAAGTCCTTCTTGTCGCCGGCGATCTTCGTCATCTTCGGCGCGTCGGTGTAGGTGGTCACGTCTTTCAGGTCTTGCCCGCACGCCCAGCGGATGCCCCGCTCCACCAGGGTGTGGAACCCGTCGTGGCTCCAGGTGCGGTGGTCGTGCCCCCAGGCGGTGTAGAACACCCGCCCCTTGCCGTGCGTCCGCACCCACGTCCACGGCTCCTCCACGGCCCTGTCCGTCCGGACCTCCAGCACCGTGCGGTCCTTCTCGTTGTGCTTGTGGTGGGTGTACGTCTCGTCCCAGCACTCGAAGCTGTCGCACCCGGCCATGATCGGGTGGTCGGCCTTCGTCGTCTTCGTCCGGAACACGCCGGTGGTGTGGGCGCGGAACTGCGCGCCGACCAGCTTGACGTAGTCCTCGTCGTTGTTGAAGCAGAAGCTGGCACAGTGCAGCGGGATGAACCCCTTGCCCGCCGCCACATAGTCCGAGATGGCCTTCACGTGTTCCGGCTTGCCGCGGTCGTGGTTGGCGTAAATGACCAGCCCGTCGTACTTGTTCAGGTTGTCCAGCGTGAGCGAGTCGAGCGTGTCGGTGTACGTCAGCGCGATGCCCCGCTTGGCCATCACCGGCTCGAGCTGGTCGAACCGCGCCTTCGGCAGGTGGTGCCCCTTGTCCCCGAGGTAGAGCAACTTCAGGTTCGGCGGGGCGGCTATCGAGAGGGAAGCGGTGGCGAGCAGGCCGCACACCACGGCGAGAAGAGCGCGGGGCATACGTCGAACTCCTGGGTTGGACGACGGGGAGAGAGGGTCGAGTGAAGTCAGTCTAGGGTGAACGGCCGTGCGGTTCACAGTCACCAGTCACCAGATCCCGACAACCGGCGGGCACCGCGGGGACACGCCCCCTCCGGGTGAGAGGGGGCGATATCGGGAAACGCGATCGAAAGCTGGGTCGCACACCGGGGTACGGCCCGCAAGAGGGTTTGTGTCACGATAGCCCTCCCGCGGGCGGACTCGCAATGCGATAATGCGCAGGACGACTAAGCATTTTCACCTCCGGGTGTGGCCGGCATGAGCAGCGTCAGACAGGTCGCACTGCTGGTCGAAACGTCGAACGCTTACGCCCGCGGGCTGCTGCGGGGGGTGATGGCCTACGTCCGCGGGCACGAGCCGTGGGCGTTCCGCCTGACCGAACATGGGCGGGGGGAGGTGGGCCGCCGCGAACTGTCCGGTTGGGCCGGGGACGGGGTGATCGCCCGCATCGAGAACCGGCGGGTGGCCGCCGCCCTCCGCGGGGTGGACCGGCCGGTCGTCGATCTGAGCGCCGCCCGCCTGCTCCCCGCCCTCCCGTGGGTGGAGACCGACGACCCGGCCATCGCGCGGGTGGCGGCCGACCACCTGATCGGCCGCGGGTTGCGAACCTTCGGGTTCTGTGGGGACGACCGGTTCAACTGGTCGCGGTGGCGGCAAGAGGCGTTCCACCGCTGCCTGGCGGACGCCGGGTTCGGGTGCGACGACGGGCCGTCCGCCCACCGCGGGCGGGCGGCCGACCTCGCCGAGTGGGTGCGGGCACTGCCCAAGCCGGCCGGGGTGCTGGCGTGCTACGACATCCGCGGGCGGGAGGTGCTCGACGCCTGCCGTCAGGCCGGGGTGAGGGTGCCCGACGAGGTGGCCGTGCTGGGGGTGGACGACGACGAACTGCTGTGCGAGCTGGCCGACCCGCCGCTCTCCAGCGTCGCCACCGACCCCCGCCGGGCGGGGTGGGTGGCGGCCGACCTGCTCGCCGCCCTCATGCGGGGGAAGGCCGTCGGGGCGTCCGGGCATCTGGTCCCTCCGCTCGGCGTCACCGCCCGCCGGTCCACCGACACGCTGGCGGTCGAAGACCGGGACATCGCCGCCGCCGTCCGGTTCATCCGCGAACAGGCGTGCGGCGGCATCACCGTCCACGACGTGGTGTCGCGGGTGCCGCTCTCGCGGCGGGTACTCGAAAGCCGGTTCCGCCAACTGATCGGCCGCACCCCGCACGAGGAGATCGTCCGCGTGCGGCTGGACCGCGCCCGCCAACTGTTGCACCAGCCGGGGTCGACCGTGGACGCCGTCGCCCGCCGCACCGGGTTCCGGCACGGCGAGTACCTGAGCGCGGTGTTCAAGCGGGAGTTGGGGATGACGCCCGGCGAGTACCGCGCCCAGCACGCCCACGGGTGACGGCCGGCCGGTCACTTCTTCGGCTGGAACAGCCGCGGGGCGAAGTCGTGGAAGGCGACCCGCCACGTCTGCCACTCGTGCCCCTGCCCTTTCAGGTCGCGGAACACGACGTGCTTCGACCCGCCCTTCTGGAGCGTGTTGTAAAGGTCTTCGGCCGCCTTATGGATGCCCTCGTCCAGCCCCTGGTCGCCGGAGTGCAGGTAGAGCAGGCTCATCTTCTTGTCGAACTCGGCCGGGTCGGCGAACACCCCGTTGAACGCCGCCTTGATGTCCCCCTGGCGGAACACGCCGCTGAACGCCCCGACCGCCGAGAAGGTGTCGGTGTGCGTCAGCCCGATCTGCATGGCCTGCCCGGACCCCATGCTCAGCCCGGCGATGGCCCGGTGGTCGCGGTCGGCAATGGTGCGGTAGGTCGAGTCGATCATCGGGATCAGGTCCTTGATGACCACGTCCTCGAACGCCCCGCCGCCGAACCCGCGGCCGGGAGCCGGCGCGGCCGGCTGCTCGCCCGCCTTGGTGGCGTACCCCTTCTCCATCACCACGATCATCGGCACCGCCTTCTTCTCCGACAGCAGGTTGTCGAGGATGAAGTTCATGTGCCCCTGCTTGGCCCAGCCGGTCTCGTCCTCCCCGCCGCCGTGCTGGAGGTAGAGCACCGGGTACTTCTTCTTCGCGTCGTCGTCGTACCCCGGCGGGGTGTACACCTGAATGTGTCGGGTCTGGCCGGTCACTTTGGACTTGTACCACCGCGACCGCACCTCGCCGTGCGGCACGTCCTTGGCGTGGAAGAAATCGACCCCCTTCTCGGGGATCTCGATGCCGCTGGTCGGCTTACTGGTGCCGAAGTAGGTGTCGGTGCCGGGGTCGTTCACGAACACCCCGTCCACCAGGAAGCCGTAGTAGTGAAAGCCGGGCACGATCGGCGGGGAGGTGAACGTCCACACGCCGTTGTCGCCCTTCGTCATGTCCCAGTGCCCCCGCGGCCCCAGCCCGTAGTTGGTGAACACCTGCACCTTCTTGGCGTCCGGCGCCTTGAACTGGAACGTCGCCCGCCCGTCGGAATGCACCTTCGGATACTGGGCGTTCGGCAGGTTCGTGGCCGACGGCTTGCCCTCGTCGGCCGGCTTCGCCGGCTCCTTCTTTTCGGCCTTCGGCTCCTCCTTCTTCTCCGGCTCCTTCTTCTCCGGCTCTTTGAAGATCAGTTGCGAGAAGTGGTACAGGTCGCTCTTCCACACCTTGAAGTCGTGCGCCCCGCCGGGGATGACGCGGTACTCGTGCGGCACCTTCTTCTCGTCCAGGTACTTGTGGACGCCCTCGCTGGTGCGGAGCAGGTTGTCCTTGTCCCCGCACGCGACGTACAGCAGCTTCAACTTCTTGGCGGCGTCGGCGGGGTCTTTCATCAGGTCGGCCGGCTTCTTCGTGTTCGGGGCGGACGAGAACCCGCCGACCCACGCGAACGTGTCCAAATTCCCCAGCCCGAAGTTGAGCGACTGCCCGCCGCCCATGCTCAGCCCGGCCAGCGCCCGCGATTCGCGGTCCGCCTTCACCGGGTACGTCTTCTCGACGAACGGGATCAGGTCCTTGAGCAGGTCGCCCTCGAATTTGGCGAACGCCGGGGCGGTGCGGAACACGTCCCCCTCCGCCCGGTCGTTCGGCTGCGCCCGGCCGTTCGGCATGACCACGATCATCGGCGCCAGCTTCTTGTCGGCGTACAGGTTGTCCAGGATGACGTTCGGCACCCCGCCACGCGGCCACTCGTTCTCGTCCCCGCCGATGCCGTGCAGCAGGTAAAACACGGGGTATTTGGTCTTCCCCTTCGGGTCGAACCCCGGCGGGGTGTAGACCGTCGCCTTCCGCTTGTTGCCCACGGTGGTGCTGTCGTACTCGACCACCTCCATCTTGCCCCGCTCGATGTTGTCCCGCTTCTTGTCGTAGTCTTTCGGCGGGTCGGGGAACTTGTCCGCCTTCTTGTCGTCGGCGTGGACCAGGGCGACGGCCAGCAGTGCCCAGGCGAACAGGGCGAAGGGGAATCCGCGCATGGTACGTACCCGAGGGGGAGGTGAAGCGGACACCCTACGAGCGAGTCTGTAGGCGTTCCAATGAAAAAGTGGTGATAGGCGGAGGGGTTCCTCCGGGGGGGGAGCGGGAACAAACCCATTGCCCCGGACCGTCCGCACGCGATAACATTCCGGACCTGGTCACGGAGCGGGTGATGGGCATCGGGCTGACGGCCGAACGGCACTGGGGGGCGGACCGGTCGGCGCTGCCACTGCGGTGGGTCATGCCCGCCGGGCGGGAGCGGCGGCCGGCCGAGCGGCCGTTCAACTTCTCCGCCCACATGGCCGCCCTGTGCGCCGACGTGGCCGCCCGCTGCCCGACCTTCGCTCACATCGACCCGCAGGCCCTCCTGTACTCGTTCACCCCCGGCAAGGCGGGCAAAACCGGCCTGCTCGCGCGGGTGTCGCCGATGCGGTTCGCCGGCGGGACGCTGTACCGCCGGCACCGCGGGCGGGTGTACCAAGTGCAGCGGTACATGGTGAACGGGCGGGAGGTGCTGTACGTCGTCGCCTTCTGCCTGCCGCGGTTCTTGGACCTGCCGTTCGACGAGAAGCTGGTGACGGTGTTCCACGAGCTGTACCACATCGGCCCGAGCTTCGACGGCGACCTGCGGCGGTTCGACGGGCGGTGCCAGTTCCACACCGGCAGCAAGAAGAACTACGACCGGCACATGGGCGAGCTGGTGCGGGTGTACCTGGAGAACCACCCGCGGCCGGAGGTGTTCGCCTTCCTGTACCGCACGGCCGCCCAACTGTGGGCCGACCACGGCGGGGTGTACGCGGTGAAGGTGCCCCGCCCGAAGATGGTGCTGGTCGGGTGACGGGCGGGCGGTTCTACAATCCCCCCATGCTCCTCGTCGCCGACAAGCTCACCAAGCACTACGGCCCCGCCGTCGCCCTCGACGCCCTCGACCTGACCCTCGCCCCCGGCGAGGTGGTCGGGCTGCTCGGGCCGAACGGGTCGGGCAAGACCACGTCACTTCGGCTGTTCCTCGGCTTTTTGCAGGCGACCTCCGGCACCGCCACCCTCGGCGGGTTCGACTGCTGGACGCAGTCCGTGCAGGCCCGCCGGCTGGTGACGTACCTGCCGGGCGAGCTGCGGCTGTACGACACCATGACCGGCCGGCAGATCGTCACCTTCCTGGGCGACCTCCGTGGCGAGAAGTTCGGCACGGAAGTGGATGCCCTGGCGAAGAAGTTGGACATCAACCCGGACACCCCGCTGACGCGGATGAGCAGCGGGATGAAACGCAAGGTGGCCCTGCTGGCGGTGCTCCTCCCCCGCGTCCCGCTGGTCATCCTCGACGAGCCGACGAACACCCTCGACCCGACCATGCGGGACGAGTTCCTGGAGCAGATCAAGCAGGCGAAGGCAGCGGGCAAGGCGATCCTGTTCTCGTCGCACGTGCTCAGCGAAGTCGAAGCGGTGTGCGACCGGGTGATCATCCTCCGCAAAGGGAAGTTGGTCCACCACCAGGTGATGAGCGAACTGACCGCCTTCCGCCGGGTGAGCGTGAAAGTACACGGAACGCCCCCAGCCAGCGGGCCGGACGGCGAGGCGGTGAGGCGGGACGGCGACCGCGTGCGGTTCGACTACGCCGGCGAACTGCCGCGGCTGATGGCGTGGCTGACGAATCAACAACTCGAAGACGTGACGATCGAGCCGCAAGGGCTGGGGGCGATCTACCGCCGCTACCACGCCGGCGGGTGAGTCGGCGTATCATCTCCCTCGGTTTCTCCCACCGAGGTGCCTTCTCATGCGCCGCCTGCTGCTCGCCATTCCCGTCGTGTTCGCCGCGTCCGCCCTCCTGTTCGCCGACCCGCCCAAGCCGGAGAAGTTTGACGACACCGGGTTCGTCAAGATCTTCGACGGCGAGACGCTGAAGGGCTGGACGGTGTCCGCCAAGACCGGGCACAGTGGCACCAGCAAGAACAAGAGCGGGGGCAAGTGGGAGGTGAAAGACGGGGCCATCGTCGGCTGCCAGGACGTGCCGGGCAACGGCGGCATCATTATCACCGAGAAGCAGTACGGCGACTTCGAGGTGGTGCTCGAGATGCGGAACGACGACGGGCCGGACAGCGGGCTGTTCCTGCGGAGCACCGACACCGGCAAGTGCTTCCAGGCGATGATCGACTACCACAAGGGCGGCAACCTGATGGGCGTCTACGGGGAGGGCATCGGCGGCAAGCCGCACGTGCGGAACTTCGACTTCGGCAAGGACGTGACCGAGATCACGGTGAAGGAGTACAAGGAGTTCCCCTGCCCGGTGAAGGCGGAGGACTGGAAGAAGTTCTGGGACCCGACGAAGTGGAACGAACTGCGGGCCCGCATCGAGGGCAACCCGGCGAAGATCACGACGTGGATCAACGGGGTGAAGTTCATGGAGTTCCAGGACACCGAGAAGCGGCTGGGCGACACGGGCGGGATCGCGCTGCAGGTTCACGGCGGCGGGGACTACACCAAGCAGTTCGTGCGGTACCGCAACATCCGGGTGAAGGAGTTGGGAAAGAAGTAAGTCGGCACACGTGCTCTGCTCGCTCCGCGAGCGGGTGTGGTCTGCTCGCTCCGCGAGCGGGTCGGAAAAAGACCGCTCGCGGAGCGAGCAGAGCACTACTTCGGCGGGATCGGGTACTTGGCCCGCTCGTCCCGCCACTTCTTCACCTCACCCTTGTCGTTCGCCTCGGCGTACTCGATCAGCCGGTCGAGGTAGAAGCGAGTGGCAAAGGCGTCGTTCGCGCCACGGGCCGACTCGAACCCCATCACGAAATACTGCCGGTTCGGCTGGCTCACCCGCGTGCGGCGGTCCCGTTCCTCGGCGGAGATGGCGACGGGCACGAGCCGCACTCGCTCGCCTTCGACGGCCGCGAACCGGCTGCCGTCGCGGCTGAGCGGGCCGCCCCACCCGGCGGCCGGCACCGGCTCGCCATTCACCTCTGTCCCGGTCTGGACGTCCCACAATTTCGTCGTGCCGTCCCCCATCCCGAAAGTGATCACCCGCGTGCCGTCGGCGGAGAAGGACACCTGCGGCATCCACCCGCGGTTCCCCTTCAGCTCGAACAGCGACCTGCCGGTGCGGGCGTCCCACACCCGCGCCGTCCCGTCCATTCCGCCGGTCACCAGCCGCGCGCCGTCCGGCGAGAAGGCCACGCTCATCACCCCCCGCGTGTGCCCCTTCAGTTCGGCCAGTGTCGCCCCGGTGCGGGCGTCCCACACCCGCGCCGTCTGGTCGGTGCCGGCGGTGGCCACGCGGGTGCCGTCGGGCGAGAAACTGGCGACGGTCACGATCGCCGCGTGCCCCTTCAGTTCGACCACCGGCGGCGCGGCCGGTGCGTCCCACACCCGCACCGTGCAGTCCATGCTGCCGGTCAGCACCCGCCGGCCGTCCGGGGAGAAGGCGACCGCCTGCACGGCCTGGGTGTGCCCCTTCAGTTCGATCAGCGGGGTGCCGGTGCGGACGTCCCACACGCGGGCGGTGTTGTCCGTACTGCCGGTGAGCACCCGCCGCCCGTCCGAGGAGAAGGTCACGCTCTTCACCCCCCGCGGGTGCTTCCGCAGGGCGACAATCAGTTCGCCGGTGCGGGCGTCCCACACACGCGCCACCCCGTCCACCCCCCCGCTGACCATCCGCCCGCCGTCCGCCGAGAACCGCACGCACTGCACCGCACCGGTGTGGCCCGGCAGTTCCATCAGCTTGTCACCCGTGGACACATCCCACACCCGCATGACGCCGTCCAACCCGCCACCGGCCAACCGCCCGCCGTCCGGTGAAAAGGAAACGGTCGCCACCGACCGGGGGTCGGATTTCGACTGCAACTCCCGCTCGAGCGCGCCGGTCTCGCCGTCCCACAGTTTGATCCCCCCGTCCCACCCGCCGGTGGCCAGCCTCTTGCCGTCGGGCGCGAGCGCGACGGCCGCCGCCCCGTTGGCGTCGTGCGGCGACTTCACCTCGCACACCAGCCGGCCGGTGCGGGCGTCCCACACCGGGAGGAGGTTGTCGATGGCCCCGCCGACCACCCGCCGCCCGTCGGCCGAGTAGTCCACCCGCTTGTACACCTTCCATTCCTTGACGAACTCCAACCCGCCGACGCCGGTGTCGGCGTCCCACTTCCGGAGCGGCAGGCCCCAGGCGGCCACCACCAGATGACCCCCGTCCGGCGAGAAGCGGAAGTCCTCGACCGGATACCGTTCCGCCCCGGCGTTGAAGTCGAGCAGGGCGGTGGACGGGCGGGCGTCCCACAACTTCACCGTCTGGTCGCCCCCGGCGGTGACGACGCGAGCGGCGTCGGGGGTGAAGCACACGCCCAGCACGCCCAGGGCGTGCCCCTTGAACTCCCGCAGCGGCACCCCGGTGTCGGCCTCCCACACCCGTGCCGTGTTGTCGGTGCTGCCGGTGACGACCCGCCGGCCGTCCGGGGAGAAGGCGACCGCCCAAACGGTGTCGGAATGCCCCTTCAGGTCACGGAGGGGTTTGCCGGTGCGGGCGTCCCACACGTGGGCGAGGCCGCCCGACCCGCTGGTGACGAGCCGCCCGCCGTCCGGCGAGTAGGCCACGCAGCGGACTTCATGAGAGAGGTGGTCCATTGTCAGCAGGCGGGCGGCGGTGCGGGCATCCCACACCCGCATCTCGCGCGGGCAGGCGGTGAGCAAGCGAGTGCCGTCGGGCGAGAAGGCGACCAGCGGGATGGTCAGTTGGACCGGCGAGATGGCCGTCGTCAGGTCGGCGAACTCCCGCACCTTCTCGCCGGTCTTGGCGTCGAACACCCGCACCTTCAGGTCCTGGCAGCCGGTGGCGATCTGCCCGCCTTCCGGGGAGAAGGCGACGCTGCCGACCACATGCGAGTGGCCTTTCAGTTCCAGCACCTGCTTGCCCGTGTCGGCGTCCCACACGCAGGCGGTGTTGTCGGCGCTGCCCGTCACCACCCGCTTGCCGTCGGGGGAGAAGGCGACCGCCCGCACCTGCCCCTTGTGCCCGGTGAGGGTGAGGAGCATCGCCCCGGTGCGGGCGTCCCACACGCGGGCGGTATTGTCCAGGCCACCTGTGAGCAGCCGCGTGCCGTCGGGCGAACAGGCGACGGCCCGGACGCCCTGCGTGTGGCCGTACAGGGTGAACAACCCGCCGACGGATTGTTGCTTCAGGTACCCCCACTCCCACCCCCGCTGGGCGACGGGCACGGCGTCCAGGTAGTCGTTCGTCCGCCCCACGTCGCCGGCCTCGAACGCGGCCACCGCCAGCAGGAAGTTGCTCACCCCCAGGCGATAGGCGATCTGCTCGTTCGCCCGGTCCAGTTCGTTCGCCCGTTCGGCCTCGGCCTTCCGCGCATCCTCCTTCTCTCTGGCCTCCCGCCGGGCGTTCGACTCCTGCTTCTGCGCCTCGAACAGCCCGACGGTGGTGCCGACCACCCCGCCGACCAGGGCGACCGCCACCAGCCCGGCGGCGATCACCGGCAGGCGATTCCGGCGGACGAACTTCTGGAGCCGGTACACCCGGCTCGGCGGGCGGGCCTCCACCACCTCGTCCGACAGGTACCGCTGCACGTCCTGGCCCAGCCCGAGGGCGGTGTCGTACCGCCGCTTCGGGTCCTTCTCGATGGCCTTCATCACCACCCAGTCGAGTTCCCCCTGCAACAGCTTGGCGAGGGCGGCCGGCTCGACGTTCCGGTTGGCGGCGATGCCCGGCAGCGCTCGGGTGCCGCTCAATTTGGTACTCGGCCGCGGCGGCTCCACCTCCCGCACCATCCGCAGGATTTCGAGGATGGCGCCCCGCTTGAACTGCGAGGCGTCGATCGGCGGCGAGCCGGTGAGCAGTTCGTACAGGATGATGCCGAGGGCGTACACGTCGGTGCGGGTGTCCACGTCCATCGACGGGTCGGCCTGCTCGGGCGACATGTACGCCGGGGTGCCGACGATCGCCCCGGCGTCGGAGAAGCTGCTGTCGGTCAGCGGCTGCTCGGTCGCCTTGGCCACCCCGAAGTCGATCACCTTCGGCGTCGGCCGCCCGTCCACTTCCGTCACCAGCACGTTGCCCGGCTTCAGGTCGCGGTGGATGACCCCCTTCTGGTGGGCGTGCTGCACCGCCTGGCACACCTGCACGAACAGCTCCAGCCGCGCCCGAACCGGCAGCCGCTTCGTGTCGCAGTAGCTCGTGAGCGAAGCCCCCCGCACCAACTCCATGACGAAGTACGGCTGACCCAGGTCGGTGACGCCGCCGTCGTAGATGCGGGCGATGTTCGGGTGGTCCATCACCGCCAGCGCCTGCCGCTCGGCGTCGAACCGAGCGAGCACCACCTTCGAGTCCATCCCGGCGCGGATCAGCTTGACCGCCACCTGACGCTTCACCGGCTCGGTCTGACTGGCCAGGTACACCGACCCCATTCCGCCCTCTCCGATCACTGCCTCCAGGGTGTACCGCCCGGCGATCACCTGGCCGAGAGCCGACGCCCCGCCGGACGCCCACGAGTCGGGACCGGGTTGGTACGTGGCGGTGTCGCCCGGCGGCTGGTAGGCGGCGGAGGCGTCGTCGGGCGGGCGGGTGACGGTGCGGTCGTCCGCGTCGGGCGGGCGGAGGTTGGTGTCGTCGTCGGGCATGGGCGACCGCCGGTGGAGATAGCGGGCCGACGCCGCGACCCGGTGAGGCGGGATACCAACACGATCAGAATACCTTCTGGCCAACACCCGGCAACCGACCGGAACACCTGACCTTGCGTTCAGTACGCGAATTCGTCACCCTCACCGCCCGCGGCCGTGACGGTCGCGGGCTTTCTCATTCCCGAGGTGGCGATCATGGGACAGGCGACGGCAATCACCCCGCACCTGGTGGTGAAGGGCGGCAAGGCGGCGATCGAGTTCTACAAGGCGGCGTTCGGGGCCACCACCGGGCGGGTGATGCCGGCCGAGGACGGCGAGCGGCTGATGCACGCGGACATCCTGATCGGGAACGTGCGGTTCTACGTGTGCGACGAGTTCCCGGAGTACGCGGAGATGAAGGGGGTGAAGAGCGGGTCGCCGAAGACGCTCGGCGGGGTGTCGGTGACGATGCACCTGGACGTGCCGAACTGCGACGAGGCGGTGGCGCAAGCCGCGGCCGCCGGGGCGACCGTGACCATGCCCCCGTGGGACGCCTTCTGGGGCGACCGCTACGCCCAGGTGCTCGACCCGTTCGGCCACTCGTGGTCGTTCTCCCACCCGCTGGCGAAAGCGGGCTGAACGGCCGGTGGAATTAGACTGCCTCCGGGCGAGGTGTGCCGGGCGAGCGGCGGCCGTGAGGCCGCTGTATCTCCTCCGAGTGAACAGCGGCCTCACGGCCGCCACTCGCCCGGCGTGTCCGCCCTGGCCCCCACACTTCTGCCGCCGGCCGAAACCTGTTCTAAGGTGTTGACGCGCCCCAACCCGAGGCCCGTCATGCCGTCGTCCGCCCCCAGTTTGCCCGCGATCACCGACACGCCGCTCCCCGTTTCGTCCACGATTTCCAGTCAAACCAAGCCGGCGAACGTGCTTTCACTCGACCGGGCGGTGTTCGTCGTCAGCGTGGTCGGGCTGTTCCTGGAGTTGCTGCTGGTGCGGTGGGTGACGACCGAGATCCGAATTTTCGCGTACCTGCAAAACACCGTGCTGGTCGTCTGCTTCCTCGGCCTCGGGATGGGCTGCTGGGACGCGAAGAAGGCGTTTCGCCTGCGGCACCTGCTGGTGCCCCTGCTCATCCTGGTGGGCATCCTCGCCGTGCCGTCCACCCGCATCCTGCTCGGCGGCACCATCACCGATTTGCTCAGCGGGGCCACCGGCCACTTCATCTGGGGGGCGGCCGAATTGACCGCCGAGAAGACCATCGCCGCCGGGGTAGCCGGGCTGGTCCTCGCCTTCGGGATGCTGTGGCTGCTGTGGGCGGTGTTCGTGCCGGTCGGCCGGCAACTCGGCCGGCTAATGGCCGACCACCCGAAGCCGCTCCGCGGGTACTCGGTGAACGTGGCCGGCAGTCTGGTCGGCATCTGGCTGTTCGTGGCGTGCAGCGGGCTGAGCGTGCCGCCGGTGTGGTGGTTCGCGGTGTTCGCCGCCGGGGCCGTGTTCATGACGTCGGGTGCGTGGGTGCAGCGGGCGATCGACATCGGGTTGCTGGCCGCGGTGGTGGCGTTCGGGGCGCTCGCGGGTGAAGAACCGGGTTGGAAGGAGTGCCGCTGGTCGCCGTACCAGAAGCTGTGCCTGTACGAGCAGAACAACACCGACCCGCCGAGCTTTTGGGCCGGGCTAGGTGGCGAGCGGCGGGCGAACGGCGACATGGGCACGCACGTCATCGCGGTGAACAACGTCGGCTACCAGGCGACCATCGACCTGCGACCGGAAACGGTGGCGGGCAACGAGAAGCACTACCCGCCGGCCCAGCGGGGGTACTCGCAGTACGACCTGCCGCCGAAGCTACACCCGAACCCGACGAAGGGGCTGGTGGTCGGGGCGGGCAGCGGGAACGACGTGGCCGGCATGCTGCGGAACGGGGTGAAGGAGGTGGTGGCCGTCGAGATCGACCCCGTCATCATCGACTACGGGCGGAAGGTTCACCCGGAGAAGCCCTACGACAACCCGGGCGTGCGGGTGGTGACCGACGACGCCCGCTCGTTCTTCTCCACCACCGGCGAGAAGTTCGACGTGATCGCCTTCGGCCTGCTCGACTCGCACACCACCACGGCGATGACGAACGCCCGCCTCGACCACTACGTGTACACGCGGGAGAGTATCGAACACGCCAAGACGCTCCTCAACCCCGGCGGGGTGCTGGTGCTCAGCTTCGAGGCGCAGAAGCCGTTCGTCGTCACGCGGATGAGCCAGGTGCTGGAAGAGCAGTTCGGCCGCCCGCCGCTCGCCTTCCGCATCCCGGCCAACGGGTACGGCTGGGGCGGGGTGGTGTTCGTCACCGGCGACGAGCAGGCGGTGAACGGCCGGCTCGCGGCCGACCCGAAGCTGAACGAGTTCCTGACCGAGTGGCAGAAGGAGATGCCGCCGGCGGTCGAGGCCGAGGTGGCGACCGACGACTGGCCGTACATCTACCTGGAAGGGCGGGCCATCCCGCCGCTCTACCTGCTGCTGGCCGGCGGGCTGCTCGCGCTGTTCGCGTTCGGCGTGCGGTCGATGAAGCTGGGCAGCACCTTCCGCGGGTGGGGGAAGATCCACACCCACTTCGCCCTGATGGGTGCCGGGTTCATGCTGCTGGAGGTGCAGAACATCAGCAAGGCGTCGGTGGTGCTGGGCAACACGTGGGTCGTGAACGCGGTGGTCATCTCGGGCGTGCTGCTCATGATCCTGGCGGCGAACGCCCTCACCCCGCTGGCGAAGAAGCTGCCGCCGTGGGTGATCTACGGCTGCCTGCTGGGCAGTTGCTTCGGCCTGTACTTCCTCGACCTGTCGCGGTTCGGGTTCCTGCCGTACTGGCAGAAGGCGGCGGCGGTCGGGCTGCTCACCAGCCTGCCGATGCTGTTCAGCGGGCTGATTTTCGCCCGCTCGTTCTCGGCCGCCCGGCACAAGGACGCCGCCCTCGGGGCCAACCTGCTCGGCTCGCTCGTCGGGGCGCTGGTCCAGTCGGTCACGTTCGTGACCGGCATCAAGGCACTGCTACTGGTGGTCGCCGCGTTCTACATCGGGGCCATCCTGACGCGGCCGAAAGAGAACGCCTGACCGCCGGCGGGGGCGGCGGACCGCCCTCACCGCGTCTTACTGTACCCGTCGATCACCAGGCTCACCCCGAGCGTCGTCTTCTTGTCCCCGTTCGTCACCGCCCGCCGCAGCCGCACGCTCCGCGGGCCGTCCTTCTGCGCCACCACCTCCGCCTTCTCCTCCTTCCCGTGGTGCGGGTACAGGAGCATCACCCCGGGGTGATCCCCGCCGGTCGCCTTCAGGCTCAGCTTCACCACCGCCTTCACCTCCAGCGCGTCGGCCGTGGTGTCGGCCTCCGCCGGCACCAGCAGGGCGAAGTCCTGGTGCGGGGCGGTGTCGGTGTGGTCGCCGGTGTCCGGCTGCACGGCCAGCCGCAGGGTGTACACCCCGGCCGCGATCTCCTGCTTGCGGAAGTCGGTGAACGGCTTGTCGAACTTCACCACCCCGAGGAGCGAACCTTCGGGGATCTCGCGGTAGGTCAGCCCGTTCTTGATCTGGTCGGCGGTCGCCGCGGTCGGCAGCTCGCCGCGGAACCAGACGGTCACTGACAACACGTTGTCATCGCCGCTCACGCTCACCGCCTCCTTGTCGAGCAGTTTGGCGACCGCCTCGGCCACCTCCTTCGGCGGGTCGGTCTTGGCGGGGGTGAGGGTGAGCTTGGGCGGGGCTGCCGACGCCACGGCGGCGACGGCGAGCAGGGCGACGAGTGAACGCATGACGCACTCCTGGTTATCCGATGACGAACTTCTCGGCCCACCGCGACCGCCGCAAGATCGCCCGGACGGCGTCGGTCAGCGGACACTCCTGGAGGTCCACCGCGTCCATTCGGTCCAGGTGCGGCCACGCAGCCAGCGCCTCCGCGCCGACTCGCCCGAGGTGGTTGCCACCGAACCGCAACTCCCGCAAGTTCGCGAGCCGCGACGACTCGACCACCGCCAGGATGCCGTTGTCGCCGTCTTCATCGATGTCGTTGTACTCCACCCCCAGCCGTTCCAGCCGGTGCGCGTTCACCCCGCTGGCAAGTGCTCGCAGGCCCTCGTTGCCGATGTAGTGGTCGCCCAGGTCGAGCGACTTCAACCGGGTGAGGGTGGTTGATTCGGCGATCCCCTCTGCCCCCACGGAAGTGACACAGGAGTGCCGCTCCAACTCGTCCGCCCGGTACGTGAGGGACTCCAGCCCGCCGAACTCGGGCCGTTCGGCGAGCACCCGCACCCCGTCGTCGGCCAGCCGGTTGCCCGACACGTCGAGGGACCGCAACCGTGGGGCGACCGGCGTGTCGGCGAGGGCTGCCAACTCTTCACCCTCCCAGAAGTTGCTATTGCGGAGAACCAGTTCTCGAAGGTTATTCAGCGGTGCCGTGGCGAACAACCACCGGACGGCCCCCTGCGGGAATTGAGTGTTGCTCAGGTCGAGTGTTTCCAAGCGGGCAAGCCCACGCGACTCGACCAACTCGTCTAGAAAGGTGCTGGCACCGAAGATCCGCGCCCCACGCAACGGGCCGAGGGCGGACAAGAGGGCGTTCGGGCGGGTGGCCAACCACTGCGCCGACACGTTGACCAACTCGACGAACCCGCGGCGGAACACCTGGCTTTGCCCGCGGAACTCCGGCAGACCCCATGCATCCTTGTGCAATGACAGTTCGGCCTCGCGGGCCCTGAGTGCCGCCCGCCGCGGATCGAACGCCGACACCTTCGCCAGTTCGATCTGGACGCGGATGAACTCGGCCCGGACCGGGTCGCCATTCTCGTCCAGCCAGTCGGCGTACACCAGCCGCGGCAGGTCGTCGTCCGGGCGGTCGGCGATGGCAGCAAGGAACGCGTCGTGCATCGGGTAAAGCACTCCGCACCCGGCGGGTGCGGTTGAGTGAACCGCACCCGCCGGGTGCGGAGTCCATTCAGGAGAGCACCGCCTCGCCGAACTTCTCCTGGAGGGCGGCCCACGTCCGCCCGCGGAGCTGGTTGCCGTCGAACAGGCGGAGGCCGGTCAGGCGGGTGAGGAAGTTGCTCCGCACGATGGCGCGGGCGGCGTCGTTGTCCAGGTCGTTGTCGGTCAGGTCCAGGTGGGTGAACCGCCGGCACTCGCGGGCGGACACCAGGGCCTCCACCGCCTGCAAGGTGACGACCGGGTGGATGACGAACTCGGACAGTTGCCACGCCTCGCCGTGGGTGTTCTCGTCGGACACCACCTCCTCGCTCGTCCCGCTCAGGTCGAGCCGCGTCACCCGCTGCGTCACCGGGCTGTGCAGGATGGTGCCGATCGGCTTGGAACTGGCGATCAGCCCGCCGCTCACCTTCAACTCGACACACCCGTACCACTCGGGGTTCTCGACGATGGCCCGGCGGCGGAACTCAACCGGGTCGGCGAGCAGGTCGGCCGGGCATGTGATGCGGGCGTCGTGGCGGAAACCGCGGAGGTGCCGCACCGCCAGGGGAACCTCCTCCTTCCGGGCGCAGTCGGTGCGGATGCGGTGGGCCGCCTCGGGTTTGCCGTTCTCCTCCAGGTAGTCGGCGTACACCAGCCTGGGCAGGTCGTCGTCCGGGGTGGCGTAGATGGCGAGCAGGAACGCTTCCCGCCGGTCGAGGTCGTCCATGAGATGATTGTACTCCGCACCCGCCGGGTGCGGTTCAGTCAGCCGCACCCGGCGGGTGCGGAGTACTTTGCGTCCGCCACTCGTGGAACCGCTGTCGCTCGGCGGCCCGCACGGCGGCGAAGTGTTCGCCCAGCGTGTCCGCTCCCGGTTTCAGCCGCTCCCACTCGGCCGGGTGGAACTTCCGGAAGTGGTCGGCGAAGGCGGCCAGGTGAGCCTCCCCGACGACGGCGTCGTTGAACCGGCCGAGGACGTCTTGCAGCGCCCGCATGTCGGCGTCGATCCGCTCGGCGTCGGGCAGGTGGTCGGCGAACAGTTCGGCCGCGTACCGCAACCGCTTGCCCACGATCCGCACCGTGTGATATTCGGCGTCGGCGGTCGGCTCGTGTTCGCTCGCCACGGCCAGTTCGGCTTGAAGGGCGGCCACCCGCGCCCGCCCGAGGGCGGCAACCGACGGGTCACCCTTCGGCCGGCGTAGGGCGGCGACCAGGTCGTCGAGTGTGTCGTCCATCCCGGCCGGGTGAACGTCGGCCAGCCCGAGCAATCCGAGGTGGGCGGAGTCGCGTTTCGACGCCGACCAGCCGAGGAGGGCGTCGGCGAACGGTCGTACCGCGTCCGGCTGGGTGTTAGCCCACCCGGCGATGGCGGGGAAGAAGACGTCCCAGTCGCGGGCGGCACCGGCCGCCCGGCGGACGTCGCGGAGGGTCCGCCGCGCCCGCCGGTGGGTCCGCCGCGGCAGGCACGGGGCGAAGGCGTCGACGGCGGCGGTGGCCCGCCGCACCGCCACCCGCAGCTTGTGGATCCGCTCCGCCTCGGCGGGGGTGGCGAACACCTGCAACAGGTGCTTCCTCAGCACCTCGAACTGGTGGAGGAGGGCGCGGCGGGCGGCCTTCTTCGCGGGCAGGTCGGCGGGTGGGGGTGTGGTCATCCGATGCTCATCCGCCGGCGGCCGGAGGTGCGGTCCCCCTCGTAAGACGACAGACGTGAGAGGTGCAATGAAAGTACCGCGGCCGCCGGCCCGGCTCAAGCGGGAACCCCGCCACCCGCCGGGCGAAAAAAATGCCGACGCGCCGGGCGGGTGATGGGATCATTGGGGTAGACCGCCGAGGGCGACCATGCCGACCGCCGTCCCGAACGGGTTCGTCGAACACCTCCGCCGTGGGATGCCCGCCGACCCGCGGGCGGACGGCGAACTGGTACGAGAGTACGCCGCCACCGGGAGCGAGGCGGCGTTCGCCGAACTGGTCCGCCGGTTCAGCCCGCTCGTGTGGGGCGTGTGCCGCCGGGCCGTACCCGATCGCCAACTGGCCGAAGACAGCTTCCAGGCCACCTTCCTCGTGCTCGTCCGCAAGGCCGGTTCGGTCCGCCCGAACGCGGTCGGCGGGTGGCTGCACGCGGTGGCCGTTCACACCTCCACACGGGCACGGGCGATGGCCGACCGACGGAACACGCGAACCCGCCCGCTGGCCGACCACCACCCGGCGGTGGGCGTGGCCGAGCCGACCGACGCGGACGCGGTGCGGGCGCTGGACGAAGAGGTGTCGCGGCTACCGGAAGCCTTGCGGGCGGCGGTGGTGCTGTGCGAGTTGGACGGCCTGAGTCGCAAGGACGCGGCGGCTCGGCTGGGCATCGCCGAGGGCACGCTGAGCAGCCGGCTGGCGTCCGCCCGCAAACGGCTGGCCGCCCGCCTCCGGGGCCGCGGCGTCGCCCTGGCGGTAGCCCTCGCGCTCGTGGCACGAACCGCCGACGCCGCCCCGGCTGTGTCGTCCCCGACATCCGAAACCGCATCGTCCCTCGCCGACGGAGCCGTCCGAACCATGTTCCTGAGCAAGCTGAAACTGACCGCCGCACTGGCCGTGCTGGTCGCCACTCTGACTGCGGGCACGCTGTTCGCCGCCCCGCCGGCCTCCCCCCGCGAGCGGTACCAGATCAAAGCCCCGGTGCCGAAGGCGGAGAAGGAAGGGGTGATCGCCGTCGGCGTCACCGAAGAGCAGAAGAGCCGCATCGACCTGTTCACCCCCGCCGGGGAGAAGCTGACCACCATCCCGCTCGAATCGCACCCGATGTACTACCTCTCCCTCAGCCGGGACGGGAAGCGGGTGGCGGCGTGGGCGTGGAGCGAGTTCGACCCGCGGGCGAAGGTGCAGTCGCACAAGGGCACCCTGCTGGTGTTCGACGTGGGCACGCCGGACACGCCGCTGGTGAAACTGGAGGGCGTGCCGGGCGGCGGGTTCGTGTTCGCCCCGGACGGGAAGACCGCCTACCTGAATGAACTGGCCGAGCCGGACCCCAAGAAAGCCGTCCGCGAGAACGCCATCTTCCGGTTCGACCTGCAGACACAGAAGAAGGAAGCGCTGAAACTGCCCGCCGATCAGAAAGTGATCGACATATCCCCGGACGGCAAGACCCTGCTCACCGTCAGCAACGCCCCGAAGGTGAAAGGGGAGTTCGCCGCGGCGGGGTATCTCGTCCCGCTGGCCACCCTCGAGCCGGAGTTGGTGACGAAGGAGAACGCCGCCTTCAACCGCTTCTCCGCGACCGGCACCCACCTGCTCGGCCGGCGGTACACCGACCCGAAAAACCTGTGGGTGCCGGACGTGGTCGTCCGCCGGCTGAAAGACGGGGAGACGGCGGTGGTGAAGTTGGAGGAGAACACCGGGGCGGTGATGAACGTGGCGTGGTCGCCGGACGGGAAGAAGGTGCTGGTCCAACGGGACGTGCTGCTGCCGGAGGTGAAACAGCCCCCGCCGCCGAAGGGTGCCCCGCCCGGCGCGCTGTTCGAGTCCCCGAGGGCGAAGCCCGAGGTGGCGATCCGCAACCTCGACGGATCCGAACCGAAGCTGGTGACGGAACTGAAGGCCACCGTTCACGTGTTCGGCATCGACTGGCGGTGACACCATCCCTCTTCGCCGCGAGCTTGCGAGCGTGCCGTCGTGCGGCGGTCGCAAGCTCGCGGCGAAGACCGGCGTTCGCCATCAATCCAGCCAGCTCAGCGGGTATGCCGGGTCGTCGTAGTCCTCCGCCTGTTTGGTCAGGTACAGCGGGCGGAAGGTGTCCACCATCACGGCCAGTTCGTCGGTGCGGGTCATCGGCCAACTGGCAGCGATGGTGCCGGGGTGCGGGCCGTGCGGGATGCCGTGCGGGTGCAGGGTGAACGAGCACTCGTCCACCCCCCGCCGGCTGCCGAACTTGCCGCGGACGTAGTACAGCACCTCGTCCGACTCCACGTTGCTGTGCGCGTACGGGATCTTCACCGCCTCCGGGTGGGTGTCGAGCACCCGCGGGGCGAACGTGCACACCACGAACCCGCCGCGGCCCTCGAACGTCTGGTGGATCGGCGGCGGCTGGTGAATCGCCCCGGTGATCGGCTCGAAGTCGTCCGCGTTGAAGGTGAACGGGTACACCTGCCCGTCCCACCCGACCACGTCGAACGGGTGGTGGGCCATCACGTACCGGGTCAGCCGGTGGCCGTCCTTGATCACCACGCTCACGTCCTCGTCGCGGTCGATCGGGGCCAACTCGGTCGGCCCGTGCACGTCCCGCTCGCAGAACGGCGCCCCCAGGCGGAACTGGCCGTCCGGGTTCAGGTAGCGGTCCGGGAAACCGACCGGCCGCGGCGACTCGATGACCAGCAGGTCCGGTTGCACGCCGGGGGCGAACTTGAACTGGTAGGTGGTGCAGCGGGGGATGACGACGTAGTCGCACGGGTTGAAGTGCAGGTCCCCGAAGTGCGTGCGGAGCCGCCCGCTCCCCTTGTGGACGAACACCACCTCGTCCGCCAGGGCGTTGCGGAACAGTTCCGCCTGCGGGTCGGTCGGGCGGCACCGCCACAGGGTCACGTCGGCGTTGGTGAACAGCGGCACCCGGCCGGTGACGGGGTCGCCGCCCGCCGGCATGGCCAGCGTCTTCAGGTGGTGGTGCCGCAGCACCCGCTGTTCGCTCGCCTCCACCCGCCGCTCGCCGGCCGCCTCCACCCGCCGCACCCGCGTCGGCGGCTTCAGGTGGTACACGATGCTGTACGCCCGGTTGAACCCTTCGGTGCTCACCACCTCCTCGTAGAAGATGCCCTCCCCCTTGAACCCGGGGGTGGTGCGGTGGGCGGTGTGCCGTTTCTTGGGGATCGACCCGAGGGACAGGTAGTGCGGCATGGGAGGGACTCCGCGGGTGAGTGCATGGTAAACCGGACCGGCGATCCCGCCCACCCCCGGCGGATGGTAACAGGGGCGTGCGGCCTTTGACGCGACCGCCGCCGGCGGGTACAGTCATGTGCTGTGCATTCTGGAGCCGGACTCATGGTTCGCATGCGCGTCGGACTGTTGGCCGTGGTGGCGGTGTTGGTCGGCGGGCTGTTGGTGCCGTCGGTGTTGGCCCAGTTCGGCGGCCGCGGCAACCCGCCGACCCCACCCAGCGCGCCGGGCGGACCGGGGCGTCCGAACACACCGGGGGCAACCCCACCCGGCGGGTTCAACCCCGGCGGGCCCGCCGTGCCACCGGCCCCGCCCGGCGGCTTCAACCCCGGCGGACCCGGCGCCCCGCCGGCACCCACCACGCCCCTCCCGCCCGGCGGGTTCAACCCCGGCGGGCCGGGCGCCCCGGCGGCGCCGACCCCGCCGGCCGCACCGGGCGGACCTCCCGGCGGGTTCAACCCCGGCGGACCGCCGTTCGGTCCGGGTGGGCCGGGTGCCATTCCCCCCGGCGGGTTCAACCCCGGCGGGCCGCCGGCGGCGCCGGCCGGTCCGGGGTTCACGCACGTGTGGACGTGCACCAAGTGCGGCCACGACTACCGCGGCGACGTGCCGCCGGCCACCTGCCCGAACTGCAAGGCCCAGATGAGCAACGGGGTGGGCAACGGGATCGGGCCGAACGCCGGCGGGTTCAACACGCCAGCCCCGGGCGGGCCGGGCGGCGACTTCGGCCAGCCGGGCATGGCCGCCCCGCCGGGGGTGCTCACCCCCCCGGGCGTCGGCAACCCAGGCGGCGACTTCAACCGGCCAGCGCCGAACGGGCCGGGCTACCCCGGCCCGAACTTCTCGACCCCGCCGACTGAGTCGGATTCGGCCGACAAGAAGAAGAGTTCGTCCGCCGACATGGGCCCGATGCTAACGGCCGTCGGCATCACCGTCGGCATCCTGGTGGTGCTGGTGCTCGGGGCGGTCGTGCTGATGGTGGTGATGGGCCAGCAGAAGGCGGCCCCGGCCCGGCGGAAACGGCGTCGGCCCAAGCGGCGGGTGGTGGACGATGACGACGACGACGACGACGATGACGACGACCGCCCGCGGCGGCGACGGCGGTGACAGTGGAACCGGGAACGCAGTGACCGGGCGGGTTGGTTCCCACCCGGTCACTGCGTTCC